>NZ_LGKN01000004.1:352722-705445 GCF_001306175.1 Ardenticatena maritima | reverse complement strand
CGTCGCCGGCCACGTCGTTGGTCTTGGTGGCGGCTTCCTTGAGCATCTGCGCGCCCATGTTGGCGAAGGGGTCTTCCAGTTCGATTTCCTTCGCCACCGTCACACCGTCATGCGTGACCGTGGGACCACCCCACTTCTTGTCCAGCGCAACGTTGCGCCCCTTGGGACCCAGCGTCGTCTTGACGGCGTTCGCCAGCGTATCCACACCGCGTTTCAGTTCACGGCGTGCTTCTTCCGAGAATTTGATTTGCTTCGCCATAGGCTCTCACCTCCCATCAGGCAGGTTGTTTTTCAAGCACCACTTTGGCGAGGATGTCGTTTTCGCGCAGCAAGAGATACTTGTTGCCCTCTTCGTCCTTGATTTCCGTCCCGGCATACTTGGCGTAAATCACGCGATCACCAACTTGCACGTCCAACGGGCGGCGTTCCCCGTTTTCCAGCAATTCGCCCGGACCAACGGCCACCACTTCGCCTTCCATCGGTTTTTCCTTGGCGGTTTCAGGCAGCACAATGCCGCTGGGCAACGTTTCTTCGCGTTCAATCGGGCGCACCAAAACGCGGTCGTGCAACGGTTGGATGATCATGTTCACACCCTCCCTTCGCATGAATTCTTGGAAAATCCGAGTGGTAGAAGTAAGCGGCGCGTATTAGAAACTCATTAGCATGTTGTTAGAAAGTTGTTAGCGGCGCGCCAACACCCACAGAATGCGTTGTTATTTTTCTGAGAGGCGAGGCGTCTGGCGCGCCCCCGCGTGCTTCAAACTTTCCCACTTTCGGCTATACTCTCCGGCTGACGATGAGAAAGACGAGGAGCACGGCGGTGTATCTGCGCACATACGCCCGTCAAAAACGCAAACGCACCACGCGCGTGATTTGGTTGTTGCTGGCGATAGCGTCGCTTTTGCTGGGGTTGGTCTATCTGCAACAGCAAAATCCCGCGCTCTTTCAATCGGCTGACGCCGACGCCACCCCTGCGGAAAGCGCAGCGCAACGCACCGCGCAGGAGTTTCTGGCGCTTGCCGACGCCGCGCTGGATGTGGGCAATCTCACCGCCGCGATGAACGCATGCGAGCAAGCCGTCGCCGCCGACCCCGAAAACGCCGTTGCCTACGCCCGCTGGGCGAAATTGCTGGCGCTGAATGGCAAAACCACCGAAGCTGTCTTGCGCGCCCAACAAGCCGTGACGCTCGCGCCGGATAACGCCGAAGCGCTGACTATCTACGCCATGGCGCTCGACTGGGACGGGCAATCCACCGAAGCCATCGAAGCCGCCCTGCAAGCCATTGAACTGGCGCCCACGTATGCACCCGCCTACGCCTACCTCGCCGCCGCCTACGCCGAAACCAATCGGCTCGACCTGGCGCTGGAAACCATTCAGCAAGCCCTCGACCTCGACCCGCAGTCGGTGGATGTGCTCATGAACGCGGGGTTTGTCTATGAAACGCTGGGGCAGTATGAGCGCGCGATTGCGTTTTATCAGGAAGCCATCGCCATCCAGCCCTGGCGGCATTTGTATGTCAAGGTGGCGCAGAATTTGCGTGTGTTGGGGCGCTTCGACGAAGCCGAAGCCGTTTTGCAAGAGGCGGTGCAGGTTGACCCGTTGAGCGCCCAACCCTGGGACGAACTGGGGCGCACGGCCTATTTGCGCGAGGAGTACGAGAAAGCCATCGCCTACTACAAACGCGCCATTGAAACCGACCCGCGCTACGCCCCCGCCTACGCCCACCTGGGGACGACCTACTACGTGCGCCGCAATTACGAAACCGCGATCGAGTATCTGGAACAGGCGATTTCGCTCGGCATGAGCACCGAGGAAGCCTATTACTTGCTGGGGCTTTCCTACGTTTTCCTCGACCAGTGCGACAAAGGCACGCCCTGGTTGGAACGTGCGCTCCAACTCAATCCCTCTTCCCCACCTGCTCAGCAAGGGCTTGAATTGTGCGCCGCCACGCCTTGATATCGTTTGGCGATTTTTTGACGGAAACAAGAAGCCCTCGCATAATGCTTTTACCCTGTTGACGCCCATCATTCGCCAGGAGGGCAGCCTATGTTTGCCAGGCATGACGACCTCACCGCAATCCACGGGATTGGTCCCAAAATTGCCGATGCGTTGGCGGCGTATGGGCTGGGCTCGTATGAGGCGTTAGCGCGCGCGACCCCCGAAGACATTCATGCTGTTCTGAAAGAAGTCGGCATTCAAGCCCCCGCCGACACTATTCGAACATGGCCGGCCGAAGCCGCGCGGTTGCTGGCTGAAAAGCCCGCTTCTGATGAAGCCGAAAGCCCACCGCCTGAGTGGCTGGCGTTTGCGCCCGCTGAGACCGCCGACGTGGAACCGTCTGCACCAGCCGAGACGGACGCCGACGACAAAGCGCTGGGGGCGTTGTTGGCGGAAACCGAAGGCGGTACGCCGCCGACGGCCGCCGAGGCGCACGAAGAGACGACACCCCAAACCGATTCTGAGGTGGAAGAGACCGCCATGACCGAAGAAGAGACCAAGCAGACTGAGCAGACCGAGCCGCAGACTGTGCAGAGCCATCAAACCGAGGTTGAACACACCGCCGAAGCCGACGCAGCGCCGCGTGTCGCCGCCGGGTGGCAACCGGCTTCCACGCCCGATGCGCCCCCGCCACCGCCGCCAACCGCTGAGGCGAGCGGGGATAGTGGGTTCGTGGGATGCCTGGGGCATATCGCCGCCGCGCTGGTCGGTGCGGTGCTGGGCGCGCTGTTGGTGCTGGGCATTCTCTGGCAACTCAACGGGACGCTGGTGTTCGACCGTGCGCGTGGCGTGCGCGACCTGGAAGCCCGCATGATTGCCGCCGAGCGGCATGTTTCCGCCTTGCAGCGTGATGTGCAAAGCCTGCAAGCCCAACTTGATGCGCTCGAAACGCAAGCCGCCACCTTGCGCATGTTGCAGGACGACCTGGAACGCCTGAGCGAAAATCAGGCCGCATTGCAATCCTGGCTTGAAACCAGCCAGAGTACGCTGGACACGCTCAGTGTGCAGGTGGAAGCCCTGCAAGCCGATGTCGAAGCGATGCAAACCACTGTGCAAACCCTGGACGCTTTCCTGGTGGGCTTGCGCGATTTGTTGCTCGAAGCCAAGCCGTTGCCTACACCAACGCCGACCTCGACACCCACGGCCACGCCGACGCCGACCAAGACACCCACCATCACGCCATCGCCAACCCCAACGGAGACGACAACGCCAACGGCGACCGCGACGCCGCGCGCCACACGGACACCCGCTGCCACGGCGACGCCAACCCCAACCCAGACACCCTAGGCGGTGTGGGCGTGAAAGAGGAGCAGGGGGGCGCATGCGCCTCCCACGTGAAAAAGGAGGATGCGTATGGCAACTGTGAACCAATCACTTCCGCAGACCGCCTCGCGTTCATTTGGGGCGCGTCTGCTGGGTGCGGTGTGGCGGCTTTTCAAACTGGTGTTCGCCCTGCTGTTGGGCGTGCTGTTGGGGGTGGCGCTCTGGTTTTTGGGGCTGTTCTTCGTTCAGAGCGTTGTCATTCCCATTCAGGAAAACAGCCGCGCGATTGCCGCACTCGAACAGACCCTGGAAACCGAACGCGAAGCCACCACGCAAGCCCTGGCTGAACGCGATGCCCGCATTGCTGAATTGGAGCAGGCGCTGGCGACGGAACGCAACCGCGTCGCGGCGCTGCAAGCCGAATTGGAAGCCACCAACGCCGACCTTGCCGACCTTGCCGCCGCCCAACGCACGACCGCCGACACGGTTGCCACCTTGCAACGCGACCTAGCGCGTGTGCGCACCACGCTGGACGAAACGCGCGAAACCGTTGCCGCGCTTGAAACCGCCACCGCCGACCTGGACGCGGCTTTGCAAACGCTCAGCGCGCAACTCGATGCGCTCGCGCTGGATGTGAACGCGATGAGCAGTGATATCGCCGATTTGCAACTGGCGGTTCTTGCGCCCACGGGACGCCTGGCGCAGGTGGAAACCCGTGTGGCAACGTTGCAAGCGGCGGCCACGCTGATGAACGCGCAACGTGAGGTGCAGGCGCGCAATTTCGGCAACGCGCGCACCTATCTCGCTTTGGCGGTTGAAGACCTGACCGCCCTGCGCGATGCCGCCACCGATGAGACACGCCGCGCCACGCTGGACAACGTGCTCGCGCGGCTTGCCGCACTCGAACCAACGCTCGACGCCGACCCGCTCGCCGCGGAAGCCGAATTGCTGGCGGTCTGGCGCACACTCATGCGACTCCCTTGAACAGGGGAAGCGAAGCAGACAACGGGGGCGGCGTCAATCGCCCCCGTTTGCGTTTAGCGATGCACCAGCGGCACAAAGTGCCATGTCGCCGGGGGACCTTCCAGCCGCAGAATGCGCCCACCCCGCTCCGCGATGTAGAGTTCGCCCGCGTTGTCTTCTCCAAAGGTGGTGGGGTTGTTCAACTCGCGCGAAAGTTCCTCCATGCGCCATGTTGCGCCGTTAGGCGTCGCCATCCAGAGCGCCCCACTGCAATAGTCGGCAAAAAAGTATGCGCCGTTGAGGTAGGGCAACGCTGCACCCCGATACACAAAACCGCTGATGACGGCGCAATGTTGCCATACGCCGCCGGGCGTATGCGCGTATTCCAGAATGGGGAATGTGAGTGCTTCAACCGGTGTGCCGGCGCATGAGGCGGCGGCATTGCCATAGGGATGAGCGCCCTCGTAGCAATCCCACCCGTAATTTTCGCCCCCTGAACTGTTGGCTGGCTGGCGGTTGATTTCTTCCCATTCATTTTGCCCCACGTCGGCAATGTAGAGGTCGCCCGTCGCGCGGTCGAAACTGAACCGCCACGGGTTGCGCAATCCATACGCCCAAATTTCATCGCGCGTGTTGGGGTCGCCGTCCTGGGCGAAGGGGTTGTCGGGGGGAATGGCGTAGGGGAGCGTCCGCACGTCGAGACGCAGCACCGCCCCCAGCAAGGTGCTCAGGTCTTGGGCGTTGTCGAATGGGTCGCCTACACCGCCCCCGTCGCCGAGCGGGATGTACAAGTACCCATCAGGTCCGAAGGCGAGGTCGCCGGCGTTGTGCCACTGGTTCGGTTGCTCTTGTGAGAGGACTTCGACGGCGCTGTTCGGATCAGCCTGGTTGGGGTCGTCGGGGCGGGTTTGGTAGCGTGCCACAACAGTGCGCCCGTCCGGGGTGGCGGTGTAGTTGACGTAGAAGAAGCGGTTTTGCGCGTAGTCGGGGTCGAAGACAAGCCCCAACAACCCTTGCTCGTTGCCGCCGGATTCCACCAGGGCGCTGATGTCGAGGAATGGGGGTGTGCGCACACTGCCGTTTTCGACGATGTGGATGCGCCCCGCTTGCTCCACGACGAACAGGCGTGTATCTGTGGCGACCCCGGTGGCGGCAATATCGCTGACGCGCCAAAAGCCGCTGGCAACTTCTGTCAGGGTCAACGCGGTGTTGGGGGTGGCGTGGCTGCTCGTATTCGCGTCAAGCAGGTGGAATGTGAGCAGGAGGGCGAGGAGGGCGAGAAAAAGAGATGCCGTTTTCATAAAAACTCCTTACCAATGCAAAAAACAAGGGGGCTTTGGCCTATTTGCCTTTCTCTTCATACCCTTGTACGCTCAAAAATGCAAAATGAGTATCAAGGAGGGAACAATGTCACGCTTGCCTGCTGAATACGCCGATTTGTTTGCAGATGAGACCAAAGCATTGGGATTTTTGGCGACCGTCATGGACGACGGCACGCCGCAGGTGACGCCTGTCTGGTTTGATACGGAAGGCGATGTGATTCGTGTCAACACTGCGGTGGGGCGTGTGAAAGAACGCAATTTGCGCGCCCGCCCCTATGCCGCCATTGCGATTGTTGACCCGCAGAATCCGTACCGCTACGTGCAAATCCGTGGTCCGGTGACGCTGAGCGAGGAGGGCGCGGATGAGCACATTGACCGCCTTGCCCAGAAGTACCTGGGGCAGGAGCGGTATCCATGGCGTGCCGGCGAGACGCGCATTATCGCCCGCATTACGCCGGAGCATGTGCAGACGATGGGGTAAACGCTACCCCATCGTCTCATCATCCGCTTGGGCGAGCGCCAGCACACGCGCCCACTCTTCGGGCGTGTTGGCGTTGAGGAAACTGCGCAGGTCGGGGTCGAGGGGGCGGAGGGCGTCGGCGGGGACGTAGGCAACGTTCACGTCTTCAAAGAAAGCGACAATGCGCCGCCGCCCCTCGCGCAACGCCTGCAAGATGGCGGGGAGTGCCCCGCGCCCATAGATGGCGTGCAGTGTTTCGGGGCGTCCGGCTTCGATGACGGGCACGACAACGTCCGCGTTGGGGGCGTAGTCGGCGAGGAAGCGCAAGAGCGCCGTGTTCAGAAAGGGCATATCGGCGGCGACGACGGCGACACGCTCGGTGTGGGCGGCTTGCAATGCGGCGGCGATGCCCGCCAACGGTCCTTGCCCCGGTCCGCCCACGTCTTGCACAAAACGCGCGTTCAGGTGAAGCGCGGCGTACTTGTGCGGTTCGTTCGTCACCACCAGCACATCGTCGGTGAGGGTGTGCAGGCGGCGCACAGTGCGCGCAATGAGGGGTTCGCCGTGCAGGCGCAGGAGCGTTTTGTCGCGCCCCATGCGGCGGCTTTGCCCCCCCGCCATGACCGCCGCCGAAAGTGTTTCACGCGCCACGCAACACCTCCAGCACCATCTCACGCGGAACATCGCTCACAATTTCCACTTGCCCCACATCACGCGGCAGGATGAACCGCAGGCGCTTGCCTCGCTTCTTCTTGTCGAACTGCATGGCCTCCCACACAGCCTCAGGGTCGGCGGGGTAGGCGGTGGGCAGCCCCAGGCGTTTCAGCAAGCGCACCAGTCGCGGTTCCAGCGCTTCGGACGCCATGCCCAGCCGCGCCGCTAGCCGCGCCGCCAGCACCAGCCCCACCGCAACGGCTTCGCCATGCGCCAATTCAAACCCACTGACGGTTTCCAGCGCATGCCCGAACGTGTGCCCCAGGTTGAGCCAGGCGCGCACGCCGTGCTCGAAGGGGTCTTGTTCGACGATGTTCACCTTGACGCGCACCGCCCGCTCCACCAGGGCAGGCCACGCCCATTCTCCCGCTTCCAGCCATTCCAGCAGTTCGGGGTCGGCGATGAGGGCGTGCTTGACCACTTCGGCCAGCCCGTTGCGGATTTCGCGCGGGGGCAGGGTGGCGAGGAAGGCGGTATCGGCGACCACCAGCGCGGGTTGCTTGAACGCCCCCACAATGTTCTTGGCGCCGGCATGGTCAACCCCCACTTTTCCCCCCACGCTGGCGTCCACCATGGCCAGCAGCGAGGTGGGCACTTGCACGAACGGCACGCCGCGCATGTAGGTTGCCGCCACAAAGCCGCCCAAATCGCCTACCACGCCCCCGCCCAACGTGACGATGAGCGTGTGGCGGTCGTGCCCATCGTGCAGAAGGCGTTCGTACAGCGTCGCGACCGTATCGAGGGTTTTGGCTTGTTCCCCCGCTGGAATGGTGTACACGTCGGCGGGAATCTTACCCGCCAGCCATTCGGCGCGGACGGCGGCGGCGTGCAGGGGCGCTACATGTTCATCGGTGATGATGGCGACACGCTGGACGCGCTCGATGTCGGGCAGGGCGGTGCGCATGTCGGCGGTGGCGTCGTCGCCGATGAGGATGGTGTACGCGCCTGTGGGGGATTGAACAGGCACGCGGCGCACCTCAGGCGGCGGCGCAGGCGACGCCGAAGCGAGCAGGGCGATGACGGCGTCGGCGATTTCGTGCGGCGTGCGGTCGTCCGTTTCGACGTGGTAGGGCAGGCGGGCATAGGCGGCGCAGCGTTCGCGGTACAGATCCTGGACGCGCATGTGCCACTGGTCGCCGTCAAGCAGGGGGCGTCCGGTGTCGGCGCCCAGGCGCGCGAGAATGGTTTCGGGGCGCGCGCGCAGTTCGATGACGATGGCGCGTTGGGTGGCGAAACGGCGGGCGCTGGGCGCGAGCAATGCGCCGCCCCCGGTGGCAACGACGATGTTCGGGGTGTTCAGCACATGCCGCAAGGCGGCTTGTTCCGCTCGGCGGAAGGCGGCTTCGCCTTCTTCGGTGAACATATCGGCAATGGTGCGTCCGGTTTGTTGTTCGATGAGGGCGTCAAGGTCAATGAAGGGGCGGTTCAGGCGTTGGGCGACGAGCGGCGCGACGGTGCTTTTGCCTGTGCCCATGAAACCCGTGATGACGATGGGCGTTTCATTCGGCATCGCGCGACTCCTCTTCTGTGGGTTCACCGGGAATAAACCAGCGGTACGGTTCGCTCCGCACACCACTTTTCAGCCAGGCTTCTTGCTGGCGGCGCATGAGCAGGTAGCGCTCGCGTTGTTCCGCCATGTGGTCGCCGCCCAGTTTTTCCAGCAGGGCTTCCGCCAGCACGAACGCCAGCATCGCCTCGCCCACCACCACGGCGCGCGGCACGGCGGTGAAGTCGCTCCGTTCGTACACGGTGCTTTCGGCTTCACCCGTGGCAAGGTTGACCGAAGGCATGCCGCGCAGAATGGTGGAGATGGGCTTCATGGCGACACGCACGACCAGCGGTTCGCCTGTGGTGATGCCCCCTTCGGTGCCCCCCGCGCGGTTGGTCGGGCGGTAGAGCCGCCCTTCTTCGTCCAGCAGGAAGGGGTCGTGCACTTCGGAGCCGCGTTTGCGCGCATTCTCAAAGGCGGGACCAATTTCGACGCCTTTCATGGCTTGAATGCTGAGCATGGCTTGGGCGATGCGCGCTTCCAGCCGGCGGTCCCACTGCACGTGGCTACCCAAGCCGGGCGGTACGCCCAGCGCCACCACCTCAAAAACACCGCCCAGGGTGTCTTTGGCTTTGATGGCTTCACGGATGGCGGCTTCCATGGCTTCCGCAGCGACAGGGTCGGGGCAACGCACGTCGTTTTCTTCGGCGCGCGCCCACCGTTCGGGGTAGGGCATGTCGCCCATCTCGGCTTCCACCGGACCAAGCGTCACCACGTAGCCGCCAATCTGGATGCCGAAGGCGGCGAGATACGTTTTGCAAATCGCGCCGACGGCGACGCGCATGGTGGTTTCACGCGCGCTGGCGCGTTCGAGCGCGTAGCGCAGGTCGGGGTAGTTGTATTTCATGCCGGCGGTCAGGTCGGCGTGTCCGGGGCGGGGGCGGGTGATGGGGGGAATTTCGCGCCCTTCCCAATTTGCCCAATCGTCGTTGTCCACGTGCAGGGCAATCGGCGCGCCTGTGGTCACGTTGTTGATGACGCCCGACGTGATGCGCACGCGGTCTTTTTCGATTTTCATGCGACCGCCGCTGCCAAAGCCCCGTTGCCGCCGCGCCAGGTCGCGGTTGATGTCGTCAAGCGAGATGGTGAGCCCCGCGGGAATGCCTTCCAGAATGGCGGTGAGGCTTGGTCCGTGTGATTCGCCGGCTGTGAGAAAGCGCAACATAGTCCACCTCTCAGTTGGTTGAGTTGTCGGAAGCCGATAGCGTGTGTGCCTTTGCTATTCGCGCCCGCGCATTCGCCGATAGAGCCAGTAGGCGGTGCGATTGTACACCGCGTCGAATGCGCCCGGATACTTGACGACCTGTCCGCCAAAGCCATGTTTGAAGCGGTACACCCCCCACAAGCCGCCTTCCTTCCATGTCTCCACGTTGCCGTCGTCGGGGGCGTCGGGCGGAATGCCCCAGAAGTCGTACCACTCGCACCCGCCGGCTTTCGCCCATTGAATCGCCGCCCATTGCAGGGCGTGGTTGGGCATGCGGTTGCGTTCGCGCGAACTGGACGCGCCATACAGGTAATACCCCACACGTCCAAAACGGAACGCGAGCAGGGCGGCGAGCGGTTCGCCTTCGTATTCGGCGATGAACAGGCGGCTCTGGTCGGGCTGGAAGGCGCGCCAGGCGTCGCGGTAGTAGGCGAGAGGGCGCACGCCAAACCCGTCGCGCGCGCCTGTTTCGCGCATGAGGGCGTCGTAGATGGGGAAGTCGTCTTCGCCGCCTTCGCGCACCCGCACGCCTTTGCGGGCGCTCAGGCGGATGTTGTAGCGCCATTTCTGCTTCATCTGCGCCAAGATGTCGTCCAGCGAGGGGCGCAGGTCGAGCAGGATGGTGGCGCGCGGCTGGACGTCGGCGACGCCGGGGCGAAACCCATACGGCTGCAAGATCGCGGCGGCCTCTTCGCGCGACATGACCCACGGCGGTTCGATGGTGAGCACAAGGGCGCGTTCGGCGCGGGCGAGGGTGTGCAGCGCCGCGAAGATGGCGTGCAGGGCTTCGGCGTCGTCCGTGGCGACCAGCGGGCCGCGCGGCACATAGAGCATGGAAAAGCCGAGCGGCATGCGCTTCACCAGCACTTGCGCGCCGGCGCGCGGGCTGGCGGGGGTCGGCCAGAGCAGGCGGCGCACGTCCCACCCCCATTGGCGCTTGAAACGCGCCCAAGCGCTGCTTTGCAGAATGTTGCCGTCGGCGTGCGCGGCGGCAAAGGCGTCCCATGCGGTATCGGTGATGGGGGGCGTTGTCTTCTGTGTCATGCGTTCTCCTCGTTCCAGACGGTGTCCACCAGTGCGGGCAAAATGCGCCCGGCGGGACCCCGCAGGGCGGCATGGGCGTGCGGCGTGAGCGGCGTCGTGGCGGGGTTGATTTCGACGACAAACGCGCCATGCGCCAGGGCGTCGAAGGGCAGGGCGGCGGCGGGATAGACGATGGTGGATGTGCCGACCGAAAGGAACACGTCGGCGTCGGTAGCCGCTTCTTGTGCGGCGGTGAGCGCGTCGGCGGGGAGCGCTTCGCCGAACCAAACCACGTCGGGGCGCAGAAAAGCGCCGCAGTGGGGGCAGCGCGGTGGCACGTGGGTGTCGTTGGGGTCGGGTTCGACGATGCGCCCTTCGCGCGAACAGCGCGAGCGCATGATGTTGCCGTGCAGTTCCAGCACATGGCGGTTGCCCGCCGCCTGGTGCAAGCCGTCCACGTTTTGGGTGATGAGTGTGAAGCGCGGCGCCAGGCGCTCCATACGCGCCAGCGCCAAATGCCCCGGATTCGGCGCGGCTTGACGTACAAGCGAGCGCCGCCATTCGTACCAGCGCCACACACGTTCCGGGTGGCGCTGGAAGGCTTCGGGCGTGGCTAACTCCTCAGGGCGGTACTGCGCCCACAGGCCGGTTTGGGCTTCGCGAAAGGTCGGGATACCGCTTTCGGCGGAGACGCCCGCGCCGGTGAGCACCACAATGTGCCGCGCGTTGCGCAAGGCGTCAATCACGGGTTCGGGAATGGCAATGGGTGTTGCACACATGGCGACTTCTCATGTTCGATGGCTACGCAACCGGTGATGATAGCAAGGTTTGGCGCGGCGACAATTGCGCGCGAATGGGAGATTTGCTCCGGCGGGCGCGTTGTTTATAGTGGCACCCATGCGAGCCGCACGACGAAGCGACCTGACAACCTGGCTCTGGCAGCGCGCCGTGCCGACGGCGGCGCTGGCGCTGCTGGTGGTGGGCGAAATCGCGCGCGCCTGTTTGCCCCAACGCCCCGACAGCGACGCCACCGCCCTGGCGGAATTCACACAGCAGGCGGCAGGCTGGCGCGTGCTGGGGCTGCTGGATGTGCGCGAACAGTTCTGGTACGCGCTGGCGGGGGGCGTGTTGGCGCTCTGGCTGGCGGATTGGCTGTTGCGCGGCGGGTGGCGGCGTGGGTGGCGGGCGGTAGCGGCGGTGGGGCTTTTGTGCTGGCTGGGCGCGTGGGGGCTAGACCTGACCGCCGGCTGGCACGGGCGCTTTTTTCTGGCGCCTGAAACGGCGGTGCGCTTGCCGCGCGGCGAGCATCTGCTCGTGTTCGAGCGGTTTTTGACGCCGCCCGCGCCCGATGGTGCGGGGCGCGCCCTGCACATGCGTGTGCGCTGGGATGGCGAAGCCGTGGACGTGCGCGAGCAAGCCCCTCTGTGTCGCGATGGCTGGCGCATTCGCCCGCGCTGGTACGGCGCGGTGGTGTGGCTGGGCGATGAGCCGCTCTTTTTTGGCGGCGATGGAGTGCAGCGCGTGCGCCTGGCGGATGGACGCCCGGCGGATGTGCGCGTGGATGTGGAAACGCTGCGCGTCGAAGTGCTCGCCGAAGGGGAAGCGCCCGCTCCACGGGCGGCGTGGTACGCCGTGGTGGACGCCGACTATGCGCCTGCGTGGTGGCTGGCGTGGCTGGGGTGGGGGATGGTGGCGCTTGCGCTTTTGGGATGGTGCATGCGGCGCTGGGAGTTGCTTTCTCGGCGTGCTTCGGCGATAATGCGGCTGGCATTTCAAAAGCAGGAGAGTCAACCGTGATGTTCGATGAAGAACGAATGCAAGAGCGCCCTGTGATTGTGGGGGTTGCCGGCGGAAGTGGAAGCGGCAAAACAACCGTCAGCCGCGCCATTCTGGAACGGGTTGGGCCGGAACGCATCGCCTACATTCAACATGACAGTTATTACCGCGACATGAGCCACCTGCCGCCCCACGAACGGGCGCGCATCAACTACGATCATCCCGACTCGCTGGAAACCGGCTTGTTGGTGGCGCATTTGCGCATGTTGCAAGCGGGGCAACCCGTCGAAATTCCCGTCTATGACTTTGCGACACACGCCCGCTTGCCCGAAACGCGCCGCGTCGAACCGCGCCCCGTCATTTTGGTGGAAGGCATCCTCGTTTTCGCCGAGCCTGAATTGCGTTCGCTCTTCGATGTCAAAATTTTCGTGGATACAGACGCCGATATTCGCTTCATTCGCCGCCTTGAACGCGATACGCGCGAACGCGGGCGCAGTGTGCAAAGCGTCATCGAGCAGTATCTGACCACGGTGCGCCCCATGCACGAGGAGTTTGTCGAACCGAGCAAACGCTACGCCGACGTGATTATCCCGCGAGGGGGGCACAACCGTGTGGCGCTGGATATGGTCACGTCGCGCATTCTTTCGCTTTTAGAAGCCGCCGAGCGACAAGCGCAAAAGAAGAGAAGCGAATGAACCCAAAACCCAAGGGGAGGCTCAATGCGCATCGCAATTGATGGGACGCCCATTCAACAGACCGACCCGCCGGGAGTGAGCCGCTACACGTACAATTTGGTGGAAGCCCTGGCAAAAACAGTCTTGACCGACGATGAACTGGTTGTTTTTTACGACCCCGGCAAAGCCACAGGACAGCAACGCATTGAAGATTTGACCGAACTCCCGCAGGTCATGCTCCGCCCCATTAGCGGCACGGGCGGCGTGCGCGGTGCGTTTTCGGCGCTCAACACCTTGCGCCAACTCGAAGTGGATGTGTTTCATTCGCCCTACGCTCTTTCGCATTTGCTGACGAACGTCCCCTCGGTGATTACCATTCATGAACTTTCTGAATTTGAACCCACTTTGCGCAAAGGCATGCGTGGGCGGCTCTCGCAACTCACGCTGAGCGCCGAAATGAACTTGCTGCGCCGTGCCGGCGCGGTCATTTGCGTCTCGCATGCGGTGCGCCATCGCCTGCTCGACAACGTTGACCTTGACCCCGACAAGGTGCATGTGGTGTACAACGGCGTGGACCACCGCCGCTTTCATCCCCGCTACCGCCCCGAAGCGCGCAAGCGCGCCGCGCTGATGTTGGGGATTGAGCCGCCGTATGTGTTGGCGCTGGCGTCGCCCGACCCGCGCAAAAACACAGCCGGTGTGTTGCGCGCCTATGCGCGCCTGCCGCGTGAAGGGTTGCCCAAACTCGTTCTGGCGGGGGCGGGCGAGTGGGGGCGCAGCCCGCTTTACAAGCTGGTGGAAGAGTTGCACCTCGAAGAGATGGTGCGCTTCACAGGGTACGTCCCCGACGCCATTCTGCCCGACCTGTACAGCGGTGCGCGGCTTTTTGTCTTCCCCAGCCTCTACGAAGGGTTTGGCTTGCCCGTGCTGGAAGCTCTGGCGTGCGCCGCCCCTGTGATTACGTCCAATCGGGGGGGGATTCCCGAAGTGGCGGGAGACGCCGCCGTGTTGGTGGACCCCGACGACCTGGACGCGCTGGCGGCGGCGATGGAAAAAGCCCTCACGGACAAAGCCTGGCGTGATGAATTGCGCTTGCGTGGTCCGGGGCAGGCGGCGCGGTTTTCGTGGGAGCGTACCGCCCGCGAGACCCGCGATGTGTATGCAACCCTGGTAGGCGAACCAGTGGAACGCTGGTAAATTCCCAATCTGGTGATGAGTCAACAATTGAGGAGGATCAACGATGATCGTAGGAGTGCCGAAGGAAATCAAGGATAACGAATACCGTGTCGGATTGACGCCTGCATCGGTGCGCCAGCTGGTGGACGCCGGGCACAGTGTGCTGGTGGAGACCGGCGCGGGCGAAGGGAGCGGTTTTTCGGATGACGATTACCGCGCGGCTGGTGCATCCATTGTTGCATCGGCGGCGGAAGCGTGGGGGGCGGAAATGGTTGTCAAAGTCAAAGAGCCCCTGCCGCAGGAATACGACTTCTTGCGCCCCGACCTCATCCTGTTCACCTACCTGCACCTTGCCGCCGATGAGCGCCTGACCCTCGCCATGCGCGACAGTGGCGTCATCGGGATTGCGTACGAAACGGTTGAACTGCCCGATGGCCGCCTGCCGTTGCTGACGCCCATGAGCGAAGTGGCGGGGCGTATGGCGGTGCAGGTGGGGGCATACTACCTCGAAAAAATGAATGGTGGGCGTGGGAAGCTGCTTGGCGGTGTGCCCGGTGTGCGCCCGGCGACGGTGGTTATCATTGGGGGTGGTGTTGTCGGCACAAACGCCGCCAAAATCGCGCTGGGAATGGGCGCTAATGTGGTCATCCTCGATATCAACGTGGACCGCTTGCGCTATCTGGAAGAAATCTTTGGCGGTCGCTTGACGACCATTGCGTCCAACACGCACAACATTGCCGAAGCCGTCAAACGCGCCGACTTGCTCATTGGCGCGGTGCTGGTGAAAGGCGCCAAAGCCCCCAAACTCGTCACGCGCGAAATGGTCAGCACGATGAAGCCCGGTTCGGTGATTGTGGACGTGGCTGTTGACCAGGGTGGGTGTATCGAAACCACGCGCCCGACGACGCACTCCAACCCCACCTTCTTTGTGGATGGCGTCTTGCACTACTGCGTGGCGAACATGCCCGGCGCGGTTCCGCGCACCAGCACCTACGCCCTCAACAACGCCACGTTGCCCTACACGCTCAAACTCGCCGCGCACGGGCTGGACGCCATTCGCCAGGACCCGGCGCTGGCAAAGGGTGTCAATGTCTTCAAGGGGCATATCACCTATCCGGCGGTGGCCGAAGCCTTTGGCTTGCCCTACACGCCGCTGGAAACCTTGCTCGCCCCCGAAGTTGTTGACTGAATTTGTGATATGGAGTACAATGCTGCCGTGTTCGGCGACTGAAACAGTAAGGAGGATTCGACCATGGCCTACGTGATTTGTGAACCGTGCATTGGCGTGAAAGACGCCGCGTGTGTCGAAGTCTGCCCGGTGGACTGCATCTACGAAGGTCCGGATCAGTACTACATCCACCCGGACGAATGCATTGACTGCGGCGCTTGCGCCCCGGAATGCCCTGTCGAAGCGATTTTTGAAGACGTGGAAGTGCCCGAACAGTGGAAGCATTTCATTCAAAAGAACGCCGATTTCTTCAAATAATCTTTTTTGCCGTCAAAGCGCCGCCCCAAACGGGGCGGCTTTTTTATTTCAACCACTTCGGGCACAATATGACCACCATTTGAAAGAGAGGAGCCTATCCGATGAGTCCACTCCGTATTGGTTTTGTTTCGACACGCTTTCACGGCACGGATGGGGTTTCGCTGGAAGTGCGCAAGTGGGTCGCCGTCTTGCGCGAGATGGGGCATGAATGCTTCTTCTTTGCCGGGCAATCCGAGTGGCCCGAAGACGTTTCCTTTGTCGTGCCCGAAGCACACTTCACGCATCCCGATGTCGCCGCGATCAACCGCGATTTGTTTGACGATGAACGGCGCTCACGTGCCGTCAGCGAGCAAGTGCAGAAGCTCGCCGGGCGTCTCAAAGAGGCGCTGTATACCTTCACAGCAAAGTTTGGCGTTGAGGTGCTGATTACAGAAAACGCGCTTTCGCTCCCCATGAACGTCCCCCTGGGTGTGGCGCTGACCGAGTTCATCGCCGAAACCGCCTTGCCCGTTCTGGGGCATCACCACGATTTTTGGTGGGAACGCGAGCGCTATGCCGTTTCCGCCGCTGACGACTACTTGCGTGGTGCGTTTCCCCCCGTTTTGCAGCCGGTATATCACGTGGTCATCAACTCCTACGCGCGCGAACAACTTGCCTTGCGCACAGGCGCTTCTTCACGGGTCATCCCCAATGTGATGGATTTTGAAACGCCGCCCCCACCCCCCGACGAATACGCCGCTGACATTCGCGCGGAGCTGGGAATTCCCGAGGGGGCGTTTTTCATTTTGCAGCCCACGCGCGTTGTGCCGCGCAAGCGGATTGAGCAATCCATCGAGATTGTGGCACGCTTGCAACGCATGGGGATTTCGGCGGTGCTGGTCATTTCGCATGCCTCGGGGGATGAGGGGCACGAGTATGCGGCGTACTTGCGCGAATACGCCGACCTGCTCGGTGTGCGTATCATCTACGCGGCGGAACGCGTGGCGTATCGGCGTGGGCGCACCCCCGATGGGCGCAAGGTATACAGCCTGCGCGATGTCTATCAAGCCGCCGACCTGGTGACCTATCCCTCGGCGATTGAAGGGTTTGGCAACGCCTTTTTGGAAGCCGTGTACTATCGCCGCCCCATTTTGATGAACCGCTACGAGATTTTCAAAACCGATATTGGTCCGAAAGGCTTCCGCGTCATCCATTTCGATGGGTTTGTGCAGCAGCAATGCCTGGAACGCGCCCGCGAGGTGCTGCTCAACCCTGATTCAGCGGCTGAGGATGTGGCGCACAACTATGAACTGGGGCGGCGGTTCTACTCCTTCCACGTGCTGCGCCATGCGTTGCAAATGGCGTTGCATGAATGCTGTGGGCACGAACTCCCGCACCATTTGCCCGCGTTCAGCGAGAATGAGACGCCAGAAGCGCCTCGCGCACACGGCGAGGATGATTAGCCAGCAGCGCATCCACGCCGAGCCGCAGATACCAGCGCACGCGCCGTTCGGGGTTGGGGTCGAGGGGGCAGACGATTTTGCCCATGGCGTGCGCCCACTTCACATAAAGCGGGTTCAGCAGGAGGAGCGGCCAGAAGGGGCCGAGGAGCGGCGCTTTGACGGGGAAGGGGTTGTGCAGGGTGATGTAGCCCACGGGGATTTCGGGGCAAATGGCGTGCACCGTGCGCACATGTTCCAGATGAAACGAAGCGATGGCGGTCCGTCCGAGCATGTCGTAGGCGGCGAGGATGTCCACCAGGCGGCGGGCGTAGGCGCGGTCGCGAAAGAGCGGGTCTTTGAGTTCTAGCAGAAGGGGTACGCGCGCCTGCGTGAGGTCCAGCAGTTCGACGAGCGTGGGGATACGTTCGTCGGTGAAGCCCTGCCCATCGAGCCGCCGAATGGGAATGCGCTTCAACTCGCGCAACGGGAGGTCGCGGACGTAGCCGTGCCCCGCGGTGGTGCGGTCGAGCGTTTCGTCGTGGTGAAGCACGATTTCATCGTCGGCTGAAAAGCGCAAGTCGGTTTCGATGGCGTCTGCGCCGTCTGCCAGCGCGCGCGAAAAGGCGGCGAGGGTGTTTTCCGGTTCCAGCGCCGACGCCCCACGGTGCGCGACGATGAACGGTATGCCGCGGCGTTGGCGTTCAGCCTGAAAATCCGCCCACGTGAGTGGTTGTGTTGGTGTTTCCATGGCGTTTTCACTCCACGTATTCAGGTTGTGTGTGCGTGAGTTGGTGCGCGGCATCCCGGTCGAGGAGCCAGGTCAGGGTGCCGTCGCGCGGGTGGATGAGCATAGCGGGAAAGGTTTTGGGCGCAAACACGCCTTCCAGCACGCGGGCGACGGTGGCGGCTTTGGGTGCGCCCCGCACGAGAAAGAGCACATGGCGGGCGTGGTTGATGGTGGGGACGGTGAGCGTGAGCCGCCAGGTGTTCAGTTTCGGGACAAAGAGCGCGTGCGTCAGATGTTCCCAATCACAGAGGGCGTCGGTGTGTGGGAAGAGTGAGGCGGTGTGCCCGTCATCGCCCATGCCGAGCAAGATGAGGTCGAAGCGGGGCCATGCGCCGAATGGAAGCCCGAAGTGGGCGCGCAACTCTTCGGCGTAGGCGGCGGCGGCAACGTCCGGGGGCTGCTCGCCCGCCATGCGGTGGATGTTTTCGGGCGGGATGGGCACGTGCGCCAGCAGGGCTTCGTGCGCCATGCGGTAGTTGCTGTCGGGGTGGTCGGGTGGAACGGTGCGCTCATCGCCCCAAAAAACATGCACGCGCGACCAGTCGAGACGGTCGCGCCAGGTGGGGGTGGCGAGCAGGCGGTAGACTTCGCGCGGTGTGGAGCCGCCCGCCAACGCCAGCGAACAGACGCCGCGAGCGGCTATGGCGTCGGTGAGCAGGCGCACGATGGTTTGGGCGGCGGTTGTGGTCCAGTTGTCGGCGACCAGGATTTGTTGTGTCCCCATGCGTTTTCCTCACAAGAGCATCAGTTTCCACGCGTGGCCGTTGCGCGCCAGCAATTCATCCGCTTCAGGCGGTCCCCATGTGCCTGCGGCGTAGTTCGGGAAGTCGGGCGGGGGCATGCGTTGCCACGCTTCCAGCACCGGTGTGAAGAGCGCCCACGACGCTTCGGTTTCATCGGCGCGGATGAAAAGCGTGGCGTCGCCCAGCCAGGCGTCCAGGAGCAGGCGTTCGTAGGCTTCGGGAATGGCGAATTCAAAACTGCCGTGGTAGCAGAAGTCCATCATCACCGGTTCCAGCCGCATGGTGGCGCCGGGAATTTTGATGTTGACGCTGAGCGAAAGCCCTTCGTGGGGCTGGATTTGGAGATAGAGCACGTTTTGTTCCATTTTGCGGCGGCGCTGGTCGTCGAAAATGAGCAACGGCGGGCGGCGAAAGATGACGGCGATTTCGGAGACTTTGCGCGGGAGGCGTTTGCCGGTGCGCAGGTAGAACGGAATGCCCGCCCAACGCCAGTTTTCAATTTCAAGTTGGAGCGCAACGTAGGTCTCCGTGGTGCTGTCGGGCGCGACGCCTTCTTCTTCGCGGTAGCCGCGCACCGGCTTTTCGTTCACCACACCGGGACCATACTGCCCGCGCACAATCCGCGTGCGGATGGCGTTTTCATCGAATGGGCGAATGGCGCGCAGGACTTTGACTTTCTCGTTGCGCACGGCTTCGGCGTCGAATGAGGCGGGGGGCTCCATGGCAATCAACGTGACCAGTTGCATGAGGTGGTTTTGCACCATGTCGCGCAAGGCGCCCACGCGGTCGTAGTAGCCGGCACGGTTTTCAACGCCGATGGACTCGGCGACGGTGATTTGCACCTGTTCGATGTGGTTGCGGTTCCAGATGGGTTCAAACAGGCTGTTGGCGAACCGGAACGCCAGCAGGTTCTGGACGGCTTCTTTGCCCAGGTAGTGGTCAATGCGGTAAATCTGCGATTCGTCAAAGACGTGCTGAATGCGGGCGTTGAGGGCGCGGGCGCTGGCGAGGTCGGTGCCGAAGGGTTTTTCGATGACAAGGCGCACCCACGCCCCTTCGCGCGGCGGCTGGTTCAACCCTACCGCACCCAGCGATTCGACGATGGGCACAAAGGCTTGCGGCGGGGTTGCGGCGTAGAAGAGGCGGTTGCCGTCGGTGCCCTCTGTTTCATCAAGCGTGTTGAGGCGGTCGCGCAGGCGTTGGTAATCTTCCAGGTGGTCGTACCCTTGCGCGTCCAGGTAGAAGAGCCGCGCGGCGAATTCATCCCATTGCGTGGTGTCGAGCGGGACACGCCCAAACTCGGCTACGGCGTCGCGCATGGTGGTGCGAAAATCATCATCGCTCCAATCGCGGCGCGAAAAGCCGAGGATGGCGAAACGTTGGGGCAAAAGCCCGTGTGTGTAGAGCGCATACAGCGCGGGCATGAGTTTGCGGCGTGTCAGGTCGCCCGACGCGCCAAAGATGACGATTGCGGCGGGGTCGGGGCGGCGGCTGATGAATTCCGTGGCTGGCACGCTCATTGACTGCTCCCTTTGCGTTGGTTGACAGACGTGCATTTGACGCGGTGTGCCGCGATCATCGTACAGTCTGAAGAAAAGTATGCTTTTGACAAACCAGGTTGAGAGACTGTTTTAGGGGGCGCGGAGTGGGAACGCATAGACGCCGCGCGTGGTGAGCACATAGATGAGCCCGCTGGTTTCGTCGGCGGCAACGTCGGTGATGGCGCCCCAGTCGGCGGCGTTGGTGTATTGGGCAAAGAGCGCGCCTTGCTTGTCGAAAACCAGCACGCGGTCTTGTGTGGCGATGTAGAGGTAGAACATGGGGCGGTCGGGCGCGAGTTCATCGGTGAAGAGCGCCACAGGCGCTTCGATGGGAGGCGAAACGGGTTCCAGCGTGAAGGGGCGTACCTGCCCCGCCGTCATTTTGACGACGCCGCCGTCGGCTTCGAGGAAGTAGATGTCGCCGTCAATGGCGAAGTCCACGGGCGCGGTCAACTCCGCTTGGGCGTCGGGTTGCACCCATTCGGTGGGGGGCGTGGTGTACGTCCCGACGTTGTCGGGAACGTATTTCCAGACTTGCCGCGCGGTGCTGTCCAGCAAGTAGAGGTTGCCCTGGTAGTGCCCCAGCGAGACAATCTCGGCTTCCGCCGGGATGTAGGAGGGCACGAAGCGCACCAGCCCGGAGGGCAGGTATTCGTACAGTTCGGCTCCGCCCAGCGCCAGCAAGGCTTCGGTGGTGCGTGTGCCGCCCGTCGGCATCCAGGTCATCAGGCGCAGGGGCTGGCGCACGGTTGTGCCGTTAGGCGCGAGCACGGGGGAGAGGCGGTCGAGCGGTTCGGTGGGCGGTTGGGTGGCGTCAAACCACCAGATGCGCCCTTCGGCACGGTCGAGGACGTAGACCGCCGAACCACGTACCACCAACTCGCCGGGGACAACCGACGCGCCAAAGGTCGCCAAGGCTTGCGGTTCGACATGCACAATCCGCAAGACACGCCCTTCAATTTGCGCAAGGCGGGCTTCCAGCAGGGCGACTTCTTTGGCGTCGGGGCGCATGTCGGCGGCTTCGTCCAACGCCACGCGGGCTTGCAAGATGGCTTGTTGTGCGCCTTCACGGTCGCCCGCCAGGTCGAGTTGTTCGGCGAGCGCGATTTGCGTGTCGGCGGCGGTCAGGATTTCTTGCCAGGCTTGCGAGTTGACCGCCCCACTGCGCCAGAACAAGAGCACCGCCGCCATGATGAGCAGAATGGGCACCACGACCGAGGCGATGGGGTAGAAGTGTCGCCCTTGGTGGTCGGGTGGTTGGGTGGTTGAACGGCGTTGGCGGGGCGGGGCGGGTTTGACGCCCGGCAAGACATTGCGGGCGGTGCTGGTGATTTGATACCAGAGCCAGCCCATGCCGTCGAGCAGGGCGAGCGCCGCGGCGTCCAGAATGGGCACGAGACGCTGCCAAAGTGGCGGCACGAGAGAGGCGTAGAGCGCCAGCAGCCATTCGAGCGCGTGCAGGATGAGCGCCAGCAACATGAGCAGAAACGCCCCAAACAGGTAGAAAAGGCGCGCCACACGCTCGGTGGCAAAGGCTTCGGTGCGGGCAACGTCCGCCAGGTGGATGGTGCGCCGCCCCCAGGTGTCCACCTGCGCCAGCAGGCGTTCAAGCAAGCCGTGGGTGGGGCGCGGAAGCAGCGGCGCGTGGTCGCGTGTGGGGGGCGCGTCGGCGTTGTCGTCCAGGTTGGGGCGTGGACGTGGGCGCGGTTTGGGCATGGCGGTTGCCGCGCGGTGGGCGTGCGTGGTGGTTTGGCGCGTGGCGGCGGGCGTTGGTTCTTCGACCACGGTGGTGGCGGGCGTTGGCTCTGGCGCCGGTGTGTGCTGGCGCGGCGTGGGCGTCCGCGTTGATGTGGACGGCGTCGGTTCCGTGCGGGGCTGCACCTGCACGATGAGCGCCGAGTAGTCGTTTTCGCCCACCATGTCGGCGATGTCATCGGCGATGTCGTAGGCGTCGGTTTGTTGCAGAATCTCGCGGACGGTTTCGTGTTCGATGAGTGAAGGCAAGTGCGAGGCGCTCAGCACGAAAACGTCGCCGGGTTGCAGGTGGAAACGGGCAAAGCGCACTTGCACGCGGCGTTGTTCTCCCAGTGGGCGCAATGTCTCGCGGTCGGCGTCGTTGACGCGGTCCGGGTCGGTGGTTTTGGGGAAGTGCGTTGTTTTGGCACCGCGGGCGACGTAAGTCAGCGCCGGACCAGATTGGGCGAGGTAGAGGGTATCACCTTTGACGAGCGCCATGTTCAAGCCCGCCCACATGCGGTCTTCGGGGGGAAGGTCTTCGTTTTCGTACACGAGGGCGCGGTTTGCGTCTTCGGCGGCTTTTTGCAGGGCGCGGGTTTCGCCCCCTTTTGCCAGCGAGAAGCCTTGCACCGCTGTTTGCACAAGCAAGGCGGAAACGTCGTCCCACAGTTCCACGGGGGCGGAAAGTTCGACAAGGACAAAGAGCGTCGTCTCTTCGTCAATGTCGAGACGCCCCATTTCGGGCGGTGTGGAACGACGGTCGCCCTCGATGATGCTCAGTTCGACAGTTTCCAGGTCGAAAATGCGACTCATGCCATGCCCCCCCTTGGCGGCGCGTCAGGCTTCTTCCTCTTGGAACAGTTCTTCGGCGTAGTGGAGCAGTCGCTCGCTCTCATCGCGCGGGTATTTTTGGGCTTCAAAGTAGCGTCGCAAGGCGTCGCGCGGGTCCAGGTCGGCGATGGTCGCGGCGTCGCCCAACCGCAGGCGGTTGGGGCGTTCGGTTTCAAAGCGCAGGGCGGCGATGTGGGCGGCGTCGCTCAGCCAGGTGCGGATTTCGCGTTCGGTGAGCAGGCTGGCTTGTTCGGGCGTGCAGTGGATGACCACTTTGACGATTGCGTCGGCGATGTCGTGGGTTTCCAGCGCCGATTGGATGGCGTGCATGGGGTCGGGTTCGGCGCGCACGTCCAGCGTGATTTCGTAGAGGCGGCGGGTGGGTGTTTCGACGAATTGCCAGGCGGGCGGCTTGCCGCGTTCGATGTCCACCACGACGAAGCCTTTGGGATCGTTGCGCTCGCCGAAGTCAATGCGTTCGATACTGCCCGCATACACCATGAGCGGACGATGCGAGACGACCTGGTGCTTGTGAATGTGCCCCAGGGCGATGTAGTCGAACACCTCTTGCGCGAGCACCGATTTGGGGATGGTGAGGTCGCTCCCCAGCATGACGCTGCGTTCCGCGCCCCACTCCGCGCCTTCGACAGTCAGGTGGGCGGCGAGGATGGCGGGCTCGTCGGGATTGATGCGCTCGGCGAGTTTGTACACCAACTGTTCCAGGCGGTCGCGGATGAGGTGGTCAATTTCTTCGGGGCTGAGCCCCTGCGTCTCTTCTTTGGCGAGAAAACGACTGCGCGTCAGCCAGGGGAGCGCCGCCACCTGCACGGGACCGTGGGCAGTATTGATGCGGTGAATGTTCGGGCGGTCGCCGACGTGGACGCGGTCGAGCCCGAGTGTGGCGTAGATGTCCAGACTGTGGGCGCGCGTGGGTGAGTTTGGCATGTCGTGGTTGCCCACCAGCAAGAAGACGGGTTTGTCGGCTTCGATGAGGCGGCGGATACGGCGGGCAAATTCGCGCTGGTGGGTGGGCGATGGGTCGCGGTTCTTGAAGGCGTCGCCCGTGAAGAGCACCAGGTCAACGTCGTTTTCAAGCGCATAGTCCACCACAAAGTCGAACGCCCGCAAAAAATCTTCCAGGCGCGTGCTCAAACCCGTTTCAGGGTTGATGCGTCCGTAGTTTTCAGTCCCAATGTGCAAGTCGGAAAAGTGCAGAATACGCGGCACAGGACAACTCCTCTGGGCTTGGTTGTGGTGCTGGCGTGATTATACGTCAGGTATCAGTTGCCGGAAAACTTTTTTCAATGCCCCTTCACAATTGTAGAACATGTGTTCTGATGTGAGTATACACCATTTGGGGGCGAAATGCAACCCCTTGGCGGCGGATTCTTCACAATTGACGCGCCCCCCTGTCTCTTGCTAGAATAAGCGCGCCACACATAACCCGCTGTTTTCTTGAAGACCAACCAACACCTGATTGTCCAACTGAATCCGGCAAAGGAGGCCAGCGTATGATTTACCGAAGCCCGTACCCGGATGTTCAAATCCCCGAAATGCCTTTGACCCCCTTTGTGTTGCGCAAGGCGCAAGAATTGGCGACCAAACCGGCGCTGATTGACGGTCCCACCGGGCGCACACTCACCTACGGGCAACTGGCGGGCGCGATTCGTTTGGTGGCATCCAGTTTGCACAAGCGTGGTTTTGGCAAAGGCGATGTCTTCGCCATTTACAGCCCCAACCTGCCTGAATATGCCATTGCGTTCCACGCTGTGGCGTCGTTGGGGGGGATTGTCACCACGGCAAACCCACTCTACACGGCGGCGGAGTTGGCGCACCAGTTGAAAGACGCCAATGCGAAGTATTTGCTCACCATTCCTCTCTTCCTCGAAAACGCCAAAGAAGCGGCGGCGGAAGCCGGCATTGAGGAAATTTTTGTGTTTGGCGAAGCCGAAGGGGCGACTCCGTTTGCCAGTTTGTTGCAAGGTGATGGCGTGGTGCCCGAGGTGGAGATCAACCCGCGCGAAGATGTGGTGGCGCTTCCCTATTCCAGCGGGACAACGGGCTTGCCCAAGGGCGTGATGCTGACGCATTACAACCTTGTCTCCAACATTTGCCAGACCGAGGGGATTGAGGTTATTCGCGATACGGATGTGTTGGTTGGGGTGTTGCCTTTCTACCACATTTACGGGATGATGGTCATTTTGAACGCTAGCCTCTATCACGGCGCGACCGTGGTGACCATGCCGCGCTTCGATTTGGAGATGTTCCTCGAACTCATTCAGAAGTACAAGATTTCGCGCATGCACCTGGTGCCGCCTATTTTGCTGGCGCTCGCCAAACACCCGATGGTGGACAAGTACGACCTTTCATCGGTGCGCATGATTATTTCGGGTGCGGCGCCGCTAGGTGAAGAATTGGCGACGGCAGTGCGCGAACGCCTGGGGTGCCTGGTCAAACAAGGGTACGGGATGACTGAAACCAGCCCCGTGACGCACGTCAACCCCGATGATCCCGACAAAATCAAGGTGGCGTCGGTGGGGCCGCTGGTGCCGAACACAGAAGCCCGCATTGTTGACCCGGCTACGGGGCAAGATTTGGGTCCCAACGAGCGGGGTGAACTCTGGGTGCGTGGTCCGCAGGTGATGAAGGGCTACTTGAACCGCCCGGATGCGACGACGCAGACGATTGACAGTGAAGGGTGGTTGCACACGGGCGATGTGGCGTATGTGGATGAGGATGGTTACTTCTACGTGGTGGACCGCGTGAAGGAACTCATCAAGTACAAAGGCTACCAGGTAGCGCCGGCTGAACTCGAAGCGGTGTTGCTCTCGCACCCGGCTGTGGCGGACGCCGCTGTGATTCCCGTGCCGGATGAAGAAGCGGGTGAGATTCCCAAGGCGTTCATTGTGAAGAAAGCGGACGTGACCGCTGAGGAAATCATGGCGTATGTCGCCAAGCACGTTGCACCCTACAAGAAGGTGCGCGAAGTCGAATTTGTGGAGAGCATTCCCAAGTCGCCTTCGGGGAAGATTTTGCGGCGTGTGCTGGTTGAACAGGAGCGCATGAAGCGCGAACAGTAGCCGGCGGGGCGGCACAGCCAAAGGCGCGGAACACATCCGCGCCTTTTTTACTGCGTGCTGCGTGTGCGGCACAACGCGAGATGGCTTTGGGGGTGAAACCAGACGAGCGCGGCGCATTCGGGGTCTTCCACGCGCCCAGCCCACCATGCGTTCGGTGGGGGCGACGCATGGTCGGGCAGCCAGATGAGCGTAGCATTGGGCGCATAGTACGCCAGCGGACGCCCCAGCGTGCGGTGATAGACGGGGGCGTTGGGCAAGCGGGCGGCAAGCGTTTCGATGCCCTGCCAACGCCCATCGCGCCCCGCTAGCCCCGGCGTAGGGTGCGCCAAAAGCACCAGCGCCAGCGCAATGTTGCCGCCAAGCATGAGCAGGCGCGTGCGACGCGTGTTGATGTCAGCCCCAAGCCATGCCAGCAACGGCGCAAGCGGGAGCAGATAGCGGTCCCAGGGTTGAAAGCCCAGCATGATGTGCATGGGTATCCATGCCAGCACCAGCCAGGTGAGGGGGTGCCGGCGGCGTGGCAACACCGCCCACCACGTTGCCCCCACCCCTAGCAGGGCGGGCGTCAGCCAGGCAACGGCTGCTGCGAAGGTAGGACGCCCCAGCGAACCGTAGGCGTTTCTCCCCAACCACCACCACGACGGCGCGGCACGGCTGACGTCCCACGCCCATGCCGTCAAGAGTAGCCCCCCCGCGGTCAGCAGGGCGGGGCGTGCGTCCGCCGGGCGCTGTTTCACCAGCCAAAGCCAGAAGGGAAGCGTCAGGAGCGCGGTGGGCTTGGTGAGCAGCGCCGCCGCCCATGCCGCCCCCGCCGCTACGGGGGCATGGCGTTGCCAGGCAAGCCAGCCGATCGCCAGGAACGCAAGCATGAGCGGGTCGGTGAACCCCCCGGCGGCAAAGAAGATGACCAGCGGCGTTGTGGCGAAGAGGGCAAGCGCCCAGGTGGGGCGGCGGCTGGCACGCGCCACGATGAGCGCCGTCGCCACTGTTGCCAGCGCGTTGGGCAGGCGGGCGGCGAGGGGGCTGTCCTGCCAGAGCAGGAAGGGAAGTTGCGCGTAGAAAAAGAGCGGGGGCTTGTCCACGGGGGTCTGCGTGAGCAGGGGGTCGGTGAAGAGTGCGCGCGTCCAGACGGCGTAGATGGCTTCATCTTCATGCAGAGGGGCAGGGTGCAGCAGAAGCAGCCAGACCACCGCCCCCAGCAACCACCCAAACGCTGCGGCACGCCCCCGGTGTCTCATGCGTGTGTGGTTGTTTCGTCCATGCGTTTTGTTCCCCACCACCAGAGCACCCCGGCGGCGATGAAGGGCACCAGGCAGAGCAACGAGACGAGCGAGAACCCGCCCGGCGGCGTGACGCGCATGGTCCATTCGTAGCGTTCATCGCCTGCCGGTCCCGCTATTTCCAGGAACAAGCGCCATTCGCCTTCGCGGTCGAAGGGAATGGTGGCGGTGAACGTGCGGGGATCGGTGGCGCTGCGTTCTGCGGAAGCAACAAGCGCGGGGCTTGCCCCGTCCAGGGGTTCGCCGCCAAAGCGCACGGTTGTGCCATCGGGGGGCGCGCTGCCTTCAACCGTGATGATGGCTTCAAAGGTGCCGCCGCCCACGTCGGGGTCGGCGAGCAGGCGTTCGACAAGATACGCGCCCAACTGCATGTCGCGCACGACAACGATGGGCGCACCGCTATGTGCCCAGGCGGGGCGTGCAAAGAGCACGCTCGCCACGAGGGCGATGATACTGAGCCAAAGTGTGCGTGTGAAAGGTGTGTGATGGTTCATCCGAGCAGTGTCCCTCGCATTTCCATGGGTTGCGTCATCAGCCAAAGGGCGGAGAGAGTCAACACAAGCAAAACGCCCACCCAGGGCAGGGCAGCGCGTTGCCAGGCGTGGGGGGCGTCGCGTTGCGCCCGTTCGGTGATGGCAATGAGTGAGCCAAACGCCCCCAGCCCGATAAGCCCCCATTCGAGTGGGTCGAGCCACGCGAGCGGCACCAGCGCCGCGAGTTCCCAGTGTGGACGCCCCAGCCAGGTGATGCCAAATTCAAGGGCGATGCTCTGCACAACCGGGACGAACGACCAAAAGCCGCTGAGGAAGTGAAAGGCATAGTGCGCCGCCCACATGCCGACGCCAAAGGGCACGAGTGTGTACACGTAGCGCAGGGCGATGTGCACGGGGGTGTGTGGCACATGCGCCAGATGGCGTGTCAGCCACGCCGCGCCGCCGAGCAAAAGGAGCGGTTCCAGCAGCAGCGCCGCGCCGAAGATGATGGCTAGCACGGGCGTTTCGCTCTGCACATGGAGCAGGTCGGCGAGCCAGGCTTCCAGCGTGTAAACCGGGCTGACCATGCCGAAGGCGTTGAGCAACGCCCCAAACACGAAGATGGTTGTCAGCGCGGCAAAGTCGGCGCGGCGAAAGAGCCGCCCAACGCCCGAACGCGCCCCGTCGAACCAGAGTTCAGCGGCGGGCAAGCGGGGTTGGATGCCAATGTTGTCATGGGGACAGGCGTGGACGCAATCGAGGCAGAAGGTGCAGTCCAGATTGCCCACTTTGCGCGGTTGAAAGAGCCAGAGTTCACACCCCCGCTGCGTGCCGCGTCCACGCAGACAGTCGTGGGTTGTGCAGGCGGCGCATACGTCTTGCGAGCGGACACGCACCTCGAATGGTGAGACGAGACTGCCCAGGAAGTTGAATTGTCCCAAAGGGCAGACGTATTTGCAGAAGGGCGCGCCCTCGAACAGCGCATCGAGCAGCAGCGCGGTGATGAAATAGCCCACAATCAGCCACGCCGTCCACCAGGGCGTGCTCCACAGGTCATAGCGTTCATACACAAAGAGGAAGAGCGCGAAAAGCGCCGCCGCCAGCCATTTGTTGCGCAGGCGGGCAGGCCAATGGCGCGCAGGCTGGATGAAGCGGCGCAGAGCGTTCCGCGGCAGCATGAAGGGGCACGCCATGCAGAAGGCGTTGCCAAAGATGAGCAGCGCCAGAATGACGAAGCCGCGGTAATGTAGCCAGGGCAGAATGGTCGCGAGGTTGCGCGGGGCAAGCGGCGAGCCGGTGAACCCATCCCACACCACCACGAGCGCCACGAGCAAGAGGGGAATCTGCATGGCGGTGCGGGCGTGCCGCCAGCGCCAGAATCGCCCCAGCAGTGGGAGCGTCAGCAGGTCAAGCGTGGGGGGCTTATTCGCCACGGCGAACCTCTGGCAGCGCCACCTGGAGTTCGACGGTTTGCCCGTCTTCCCGCGCGATTTCGAGGATGGCGAACCATTCACCGGGCATGGTCAATTCGATGGTGCCTTCGTAGATGCCGGGCGCTGTTTCGGTGAGCGAAGCGCTGGACGGCTGCATGCCGGCGTGGTTCATGTTGGCAATCATTTTGACCTCTGCGCCGATGACGTGGGCGTTGGTGCTGTCGAGGAGTTCAATACGCACATGGTTTTCCCCCACGGTGCTGGGGGTGATGTTCAGGTTGGCAATGAGTGAAGACGCGCCATTTTGGCCGCGTGCACAGGCGGTTGTGAGACCGAGCAGCAACCAGAACACGATAAGCAAGCGTGCGCGCATGGCATACTCTTTCTCTTCATGTTTGAGTGTTGGTTTTGTTCAGCGGGAATGTTGTAGTGCAAAGGGGAAGGTTGGCAAGTTGGATGCTTTCAGAGGTGTGATGCTGATAATGCAGAGATCAGGTCGTTCAGATAGTGAATGTTTTCTTGGATTCACCGTAACCTTTTTCCTGCCCGTTCGTCTCCCCTTGTGAAGACCTCCACCCAAATACCTGCATGCTGAGGGGAATCATGAGTGAACTGAGCGACCACAAGAAAATCGTTGGGGCTATGTTGCCCACCGTGCAACCGTCGAGCACGAAAAGGCGGGGGCTGGTGTTTGCGCAGAAGCGCGTCCATGCGCGCACTGTTGTGCAGGCGGTGGGGGTCTTCTTACTGTTTGTAGTGGGGTTGGCGTGGTTGCAATTTTCCACGCCTCACCTCGTCGGCAATGACGGTTACTACCATATCAAGATGGCTTATCTCTTGCGCACCGAAGGGTTGCGCCCTGCATTCATCTGGTTGCCGCTGACCGTGCTCAACGCTAACCAGTTTGTGGACCATCATTACCTCTTCCATGTCTTGCTCATGCCGTTCACTTTTGGCGATTTGCGGCTGGGGGCGAAGTGGGGCAGCGTCTTCATGGCGGCGCTGGCCGGCGTTGCGCTCTGGTGGGTTTTGCGGCGGCGCAGGGTGCCGTGGGCAACCCTCTGGGCGCTGGGCTTCTTTGTCGTTTCCGATGCGTTTCTCTATCGCATGAGTATGCCGCGTGCGCAGTCGCTTTCACTCTTCTTCTTGTTGGTGGCTGTTGCGTGGTTGCTCGATGGTCACTATCGGCGGCTTGCACTGGTGGGCTTCCTGTATGTCTGGGCGTATAACGCCTTCCCGCTGCTGATTGTGCTGACCGGCGCGTATGGCGTGGCAACATTGCTGGCCGAAGGACGCTTTGAGTGGCGTCCTTTGGCGTATAGCCTGCTGGGTATTGCGGCGGGATTGGTCATCAATCCCTATTTCCCGCAGAACGTGCTCTTTCTTGTACACCACATTGCCCCCAAACTGAGCACACCGACGGAAATCGCCGTCGGGAATGAATGGTATCCCTACAAGACCGACCAACTGGTTCGCAACATGGCGCCGGCGATGGTGTTGCTGGCGCTGGGCTGGCTGGCGCAGGTGGCGTTTGGCGTGCGTCAACGCACCGAGAGCCTCTTTTTCACGCTTTGTGTCCTGCTGTTTGGCATGATGGTGTTGCAATCGCGGCGGTTCGTTGAATACGCGCCCCCGTTTGTCCTGCTCTTTGCCGCGTATCATCTGGGGCCTTTGCTGAGGAAAACGGCCTCGCGGCGTTCCAACATGCTGAGCGTGGCGTTGTTGCTGGCGGGGTTGGTGGCGGGTGGTTTCTACACATTGCCGCGCGCCCAGGCCGCTGTGCAGCGCTCCGCGCCTTCTGAACGTTATCAGGCGGCGGCGACGTGGTTGGCGAAAAACACACCGCCGCAGAGTCGCGTCTTCCAGACGGATTGGGACGATTTCCCACGCCTCTTTTTCTACAACCACCACAACACCTATCTCGTGGGACTTGACCCCGTGTTTCTAGAACGCGCCAACCCTGGGCTCTACAAAGTTTGGGTTGATATCACCGAAGGACGCAATGAGACACCTGGCTTGGTTATTCGCACATTCTTTGGTGCTGAGTATGTGTTCACCGACCACCGTCATGCCGCTTTTCTGCGCGTAGCGGCTGACGACCCATATTTGAAGGAGGTGTATCGTGATGATTTTGCTGTGATTTTCGCCGTAACCTTTCCATGAAGCCATACGTGTTTCAAGTGCCTCTGTCGAAAAGACATTTCATCAAAAGAACATGAGGAGGATAAACGATGAAATTTGTGCGAACATTGACGATCTTATTCGTGAGTGTGCTGGCTATGGTGCTGGCAACCGGCTGCGGTGATGCCCAAACCCTGGGCACAACGGTGGATGAATTGGCGCAGGTGCAAAACATCTCATTCGATGCGAATGGCGAGGTTGAAATTGTTGCCCCTATTGAAGCCATGGGCGATAGCACGATTGTTGTTGCGGGGCAGACTGTGCACCTGACCGACGCCACCGAAATCAAGGGGCAAATTGACGTTGGCACCATGGTGAAAGTGCACGTTTTCCTGGCGGATGACGGTACGCTTGTTGCGCGTGAAATTGAACCCGCCGATGAGGGCGCGGGCGATGACAACGCCAACGGCAATGAGAATGCGAACGACAATGGCAATGCGAATGAGAACGCCAACGAGAACGAGAACGAAGCCAACGAGAATGAGAATGAAAACGAGGACGAAAACGCCAACGAGACACCCGAAGGTGTTACCGGCGAAATTGAGATTGTGGCGTTGGTAGAAGCGCTGGACGAGGGCAGTGTGACGGTCGCCGGCTGGACGTTGCTGCTTACACCGCAAAGCGAAGTGAAGGGGCAGCTGGAAGTGGGCATGCTGGTGAAGGTGCATGTCTGGGTGATGGATGACGGCACGTTGGTGGTGCGCGAAATCGAGCCAGCGCATGATGACGATGACGCCAATGGCAACGAGAACGCCAACGAAGATGCGAATGGCAACACCAACGAGAACGAGATGGTTGGTGGTGTCGTAGGCGAGATGGAAATTGTGGCGCCGCTTGAAGTGATGGACGAACTGTCGGTGACGGTGGCCGGGCACACGCTCCTGTTGACGCCCCAAAGCGAGGTGAAGGGGCAGCTGGAAGTGGGCATGCTGGTGAAGGTACATGTCTGGGTGATGGATGACGGCACATTGGTGGTGCGCGAAATCGAGCCGGCGCACGATGACGACGAAGATGATGACGATGAAGACGACAACCGCAACGAGAACGAAGTGCGCGACAAGATGAAAATCGAAGCGCCGGTAGAGGCTCTGGGTGAAAACACTATCGTTGTCGCTGGCCAGACGCTCCTGCTGACACCACAAACGGAGGTGAAGGGACAACTCGAAGTTGGGGCGATGGTGAAGGTGGAAGTGTTGGTCATGGCGGATGGGACACTGGTGGCGCGCGAAATCAAGGTGGTGCGTGATGATGACGCCGATGATGACGATAATGCCAATGTGAATGAGAACAACGCTAACGATGACGATGATGACAATGACAACGAAGACCACGCCAACGCCAACGATGATGATGACGATGACGATGAAGGCAATGACAACCGCGGTGATGATGACGACGACGAAAACGACAACGGCGGCAATCCTGGCCCGAACCAAGGCGATCACAACGCCAACAACTCCGGTCCTGGCGGCGGCGACCACAATGGCAACGATGACGATCGCGGCGGCGACCATAACGACAACGGCGATGATGATGATGATGACCATGGTGGCAACGACAACGATGATGACGACGATGACGATGACCACGGTGGCAATAACAACGACGACGATGACGACGACCACGGCCGTGATGACGACTAATCACACGCCCATAAAAAAAGGCGCGGACACCATGTCCGCGCCTTTTTGGTTGTCGGCGAAAACCTTACACCGTGTTGATCACCGCCATCACGAATGGACGGCAGCCGGTGGCTTCATACAGATACCGTGATACGGTTGAGCGCAACCGCGTTTCCAGGGCGCTAATGTCGGTGCGATGCCCATTTTGGCTGTTGTTTACCACCTGGCGAATCCGCTCACTAATGGTGTTCAAAAGCTCTTCACTCTCGCGCAAGTAGACAAAACCCCGCGACAACAACTGCGGATTGCCGATCAGTTCGCCGGTTTGACGGTCGAGCGTCAGCACAGTGATGAAGAACCCATCACGCGCCAGCATTTCGCGGTCGCGCAGGACCACTTCGCCAATTTCACCCACGCGGTTGCCGTCCACGTACACCTCTTTCATGGGGAGCGGCTCGCCCAATTCAGCGCCTTTTTCATTGATGAGCAGCGGTTGCCCATTTTGAAGCACGAAAATGTTTTCACGTGGAATGCCCATCTGCTCCGCAAGCCGGGCATGCTGCACTTGCATGCGGTATTGCCCGTGAACCGGAATGACATACTTCGGGCGCAGCAGGTTGAGCATCAACCGCAACTCATCGCGGGCGCCGTGGCCACTGACGTGGACGCGCGCCATGCGCCCGTAAATCACATCGGCGCCCAAGCGGTACAGGTTATCAATCACGCGCGAAACGGCTTCCTCGTTGCCGGGAATGGGGTGGGCGCTCACAATCACGGTATCGCCCGGCATGATTTGGATTTGACGGTGCGAACCGTTCGCCAGCCGCGCCAACCCCGCCGCCGGTTCACCCTGCGACCCCGTGGTCAACAAACAAATGCGCTTGGGCGGCAATTGCAAGGCTTCTTCAATGGGCACAATCAACCCTTCGGGCGCTTGCAGATACCCCAACTTGAGCGCAATGTCCACGTTCTGCACCATGCTGCGCCCCGTGACGGCCACTTTGCGCCCGTGCTCCGCCGCTGTGTGCAAAATCTGGTTGATGCGTGCCAGCGAACTGGCAAAAGTGGCGACGATAATCCGCCCTTCAACCTCGCTGAAAATGCGGCTAATCGTTTCTTCCACAACCCGTTCCGACGGTGTTGTGCCTTCCACTTCGGCGTTGGTGCTGTCACCAAGCAGTGCCAGCACACCTTCTGCGCCCAAACGTCCCAATGTCGCCACGTCGGTGGGGTTGCCAATCGGCGGCGTGTGGTCGAACTTGTAGTCGCCGGTGACGACGACCAACCCGGCAGGTGAGCGAATGGCCAGCGCCACCGCATCGGGAATACTATGCGCGACATGCACAGGTTCGATTTCAAACGGCCCTACATGGAAGCGCTCGCTTGGGCGGATGGTGTGAATGGTCACGCCTTCGAGCAAGCCGTATTGCTCCAACTTGCCTTCCACCAGCCCGCGGGTGAGCCGCGTGGCGTAGATGGGGACATCGTGAAACCCATCGCGCAGAAGGAAGGGCAGCGCCCCAATGTGGTCTTCATGCCCGTGGGTGAGCACAATGCCGCGCACATGCTGGCGGCGTTCGCGCAAATAGTGCCAGTCGGGAATGACAAGGTCAATGCCATACTGTTCGGCGGTGGGGAATTTGACCCCCACATCAACTACGAGAATGTTGTTCCCGTACTCAAGCAGTGTCATATTGCGGCCAATCTCGCCCAGGCCGCCAAGCGGAATAATTTTCAGTTTACGTCCTGCCATAGAAACTCCTTCATTGGTATTGAAAAGACTTCGAGTGATTGTTCTCGATGGAGAATCCAATTTCAAGAAATTGCACTCTCCATCGCGCCCAATCAATCATCATAAAAAATGCCCCGTGTGCACGAGGCATCGAACATCATACCGCATATGTGCGAATGGCAAAAGCCGGTGGGTGGTGGGCTCATGCGAGCGGGATAACGGCTTGGTGAATGAGAACCGGTACAACCTACACAGTCTGTGGGGTCGCCAAGGGGCGCACGTTTTGCGCGCGTGGGCCCTTTTCGGCGTCAACAAGCTCAAATTCGACTTGTTGCCCTTCTTGCAGTGTGCGGTAGCCTTCCATTTGAATGTCTGTGTGATGCACAAACACGTCCGGCCCCTCGTCACGCTGAATGAAGCCGTAGCCCTTGGCGTTGTTGAACCACTTGACCGTTCCGACTTGAACTTCTGCCATCCTGAGCCCCCTCTTGATGACTGGCGGCCGCGTCGGCGCCGTATAGCAAAAAAGCGCCGAGGCTTGGCTCGCGCGCTTTGATGCTTCGTCGAACGCCTCACGACCTTACGGTTGGTTCTTGAATACGTCAAAGTGCCTCCGAGCAACACGCTATTGCCTGGTGCGACGCTTTCATGCCACCACCCACACCCCATGAAAGAATCGCACATCTGAAAGCGCATTACTCTTTGCATATTGTACAAGATTTGGCGGCCTACGTCAAGTAATTTTTGTAAACAATTAGCATAACTAATCAAATTCAACCACAAAACGATGCCGGTTGTGCCACCAGGTGCTGTAATCGTCCAGCCATTGCGCCGGTTTTGAGGATTCCTTGGCGGCTTGCAGGATGAACAGCGGCACTTGGACGCGCTCTTGGCGCCGTTTTTCGACCTCAGCGAGCAAGCCTTCGTCGGGTGTTGCGCCGCGAATGGCACGCAGTTTTACACGGTCATCCAGCGCAAGGCCGCTTTCAGGCGGGGGTGGTTCAAACACAACCACATTCAACGGGAGACGCAGGCGCTGTTTGAAAAAGCGTTGCCAGGCGCGTAAGGCGGCTTCTATGTCGGTGGGGTCAATGCCTTTGAGAATGCGCCGAATGCGTTTCCCTTGTTCGCCAAGGTACGCCCATGCGTGGCGGCGTTCGAGTTCAGCAATGGTGGCGGCGACGTCGGCTTCGGTGTCGCGCGGCTCGGCGCGTTCCAGGTCTTCAAACGCCAGGTACATGGTGCGCCAGTCCATGCCGTTTTCTTCGCATTCTTCGATCATGCGCGCGGGCATGTTGCGCAGGGTGTGGCTATCCCACGCCACGCACGCCAGGCGTTCTTCGGGCAGCACTTCGATGATGCGCCCTTGCCAGCCGCTCACATCAACATCCAGGTCGGGGTCGGCGACGCCTTGGCGGGCACGCACCACATCGTCAACCTGCCACACGGGGGAAATGTCATCAAGGTGGATGAGCATACGCGCGCTACTCCAGGCTCAATCGGGCGACGTTTTCGACATGGTAGGTGTGCGGGAACATGTCAAGCGGTTGGACAACATCGAGATGGTAGCCCTGCTCGCACAAGAAACGGATATCGCGCGCCAAAGTGGCGGGGTCGCAGGAGACATAGATGAGCCGCGGTGGGCGCAGGCGTGCCAGGGCTTCCAATGCTTCGCGTTCGATGCCGGCGCGCGGTGGGTCCACGATAACGAGATGCGGGCGCGGGGCTTCCCAGTTGCTGAGCGCGACCGCCGCATCTTCAACAAACGGGGAAACATTGCCCAGGTCGGCGCCGTTGTGGTGGGCGTCATGGATGGCGTCGGGGTTGGATTCGACGATGATGACATGCTGCACTTCGGGGGCGAGGCTGATGCCCAGAAGCCCAACGCCGCCGTACACATCCACCACTGTTTCGATGCCGAGCAGTGGTTGGGCAAATTCGCGCACAAGGTACACAAGTTTTTCAGCCATTTCAGTGTTGGTTTGGAAGAAACTGTTGGCGGAAATGCGCCAGCGCCGTCCGGCGACTTCTTCTTCCAGGTACGGCGAGCCGACGAGTGTCACCGGGGTTCCATCGGAGAGGACCATCACCACCGATACGGGCAAATCCACTTCGATTTCCGGCGGTTCATCTTCCAGGGTTTCCAGAATGACCATGCCGTCGCCGGTGCGGTCGCTTCCGCGCAGGGCAACCCGTTGCAGGCTGGGGAAACTGATTTCGAGTTGCTCGAACAGTTCGGCTACGCGGTGGTTCATAATCAAGCAAGCGTCAATGGGTTCGACACCGTTTTGGTCGGCGCGGATGTAGCCCAAGCGCCCATCTTCGCTGATATGCAATTGAACATGATTCCGATAGTGCCAGGGGGTTTCCATGCCAATGCATGGGCGCACAACTTCGGGGTTTTGTTTACCAATGCGCGCAATTTGGTCGCGCACGATGTCGGTTTTGTACGCGAGTTGGGCGGCGTAGTTGGCGTGTTGCCAGTGGCAGCCCCCACATGCGCTAGGACCAAAATGGGGGCACCGTGGTTCGACCCGCTCAGGTGCGTTGGTCAGGCGTTCTACCACCACGCCGCGCGCCCATCGTTTGTGGGTTTCTGTAAGGCGCACGATAGCGCGTTCGCCCGGCAACACGTAGGGCACGAAGACCACGCGCCCATCGTCAAGCCGTCCCAAGGCTTCGCCGCCGTGAACCATGCGTTCAAATGTGATGTCATAGGTTGTCATAAAACTTCCTGCTGTTCAGATTGGATTGCAGAGCAACCGATATTGTATCACACATTGCCAAAATGACGATGTTGCCGCGCCGTATGTGTTGAAGGGGAGCACGAAGGTGTGAGACGACATTTTGTTGAAATGCCGATTGTAGCCGTAAAGTCCTATTGGAGAAACGGGGCTTTTGGTTAGAATGTGCTTCCGGAAGCGGGCCTTTTGTTTGAGGTTTTTTCAAAAAACGGTATTCGCATTTACAAACAAGATTCATCTAAAACATGTATGATGCGCCTGGACAGTGTTCCAGGCTTTATTACATTGGGGTGTTTTTTCAAAAAACAGGTGTGTGCAAATGGCGTTTTTTTCCAGGAATAACGAAAAGAAAATTGAAGAAACATCATTGCCTGAAGGGTTTTGGGACGTTGACATCGAGCGTATTTTGAAGGCCCCCGAAGGCTTTGTTTATGAAATCACGCTCGATATGTTCTTCAATGCGCGCCACTTTGTCGTGATGAATGGCGTACCGGGCGAGGTACATACGCATTCGTATCGGTTGCAAGTGCGCTGTCGCAGTCGGCAATTAGAACAAGACTCGCACGTTGTTGTGGGGTATACGGCTATTCGTGAGCGGATGAACCAGGTGGTCTCGGCGTATAACAACCAGTTGTTGAACGATTTGCCGCCTTTTCAGCGATTACAACCCACAACGGAAAACCTGGCGGCTGTACTTTTTCAGCAGTTGGAACGCTTGCTCGCCGATTTGCCGGTTGAGTTGGTCGGGGTGACGGTGTGGGAATCCCCGACGGAGTCTGTCGCGTTTCGGCTCGAACCGGTGGAGCAGGAGCGCTTTCAACAAGAAGAAGCCTCGCGCGCATTGCGACGACCGGATACGCGCAAACGGTTCTATGCGCTGATGCGTGCCCAGCAGGCGGCGAGTTTGAAAGCGTTGCAGCATGGAGACGATGATGAACACCGTGCGCAACAGGCAAGTTGAAGCCTTCAAACCCATAGGCTGGTGGCTGGGGGGCGCCTTGGGGCTTCTGGCTGGGGCGCTTTGGTTTTATGCACCAGTGCTGTTCGCACCTGCCGGGACGTATCCCTGGGCGCCGGACACGTTGGGGCATGTTCTCAAAGCCACCTATCTCGCCGAAAGTGTGGCGCAGGGTGTCTGGTACCCCGACTTGTTTCCGGGCTGGTACATGGGGTTGCAAATGCTGCGCTACTATCCCCCGGCGGCGTATTACCTCATCGCTGCTCTGGCGCAGGTTGCGCCCAATATGCTTGTCGCAACCAACTGGCTCATGGTTGGTGCGCTGCTTGTGGGCGCGTGTGGCTGGTTGCTCTATCGGCGCTGGCTGGGCATGGGGTGGGCGCTTGTGGGGGGCGCATTGTACTTGATATTGCCCGACAATGTGCGTGTCGCGTTTGCTGATGGAAACGTCCCGCGGGTGGTGGCAATTGCTTTGTTGCCCTGGCTGCTCTTTGCCGTGTTGCGTGCGCTGGAACCGGATGGGCGCGCTCGACATCTGTTCATCATCGCCGTTGGCATGGCGCTCACCGTGCTGAGCCATGCCATGATGGCGGCGATTTATGCGGCAATGCTGGCGTTGCTCAGCCTGGCATGGGTGATGGCGTTCTCCGGCGGAATGCGCCGCGCTTTGCGCGTGATTGCCGCATTGGTGATTGGTATCATGCTGAGCGGCTGGTGGTTGTTCCCCAGTTTGACGGGTGGCATTACCGATATTGACACCACCGCCATGACCGAAGCCTTGGCGGTTGTGCCGATTGCGCACTACTTCGATCCAAGGGTGCGTTTGTCGGACATTGAAACGATGACAGTGGGCGCGTTCCTGTTGATGGGTGCGCTCATGCTGCTGCTCTGGCGACGTCGGCAGTCTCCGGCGGCGTTGGCGTTGGTGAGCGTCGGTTTTGTGGGCATTCTGCTTTCAACGCCACGCGTGAACACGTTTTACAACGCTTTACCCATGCACAGCCTGCTCTGGCCGGCGCGTTTTTTGGGGATTGCCAGCACATTTGTGCTCTTCGGCGTACTTTGGTATCTGCGCGATGTGCCCTGGCGTGGGCGCTGGCGCGTCGTACCAGTGGTGCTTTTGTTGCTGGTGTGCGCCGAGTTCATGCTGGGGCGGCGTTTGGTTTTCATGCGTCCACTTTCTCCCGATCTCGAAGCCGTTGTATCCAACCTGGCGCAAACGCCCGGCTGGCGCGTCGCCACGCTGGATCATAGTGCGCTTGGCTCGAAAACGTCCTATTGGTTTGCTGTGCAAGGGCGGGAGCAGGTGTTTGGCTGGGCGTATCAGGGCGCAACAACGGCTCGCACGGTTGCCGCGCTCAATGAGGCGTTGCAAACCGGGTTTATCCCCTACGTTTTGTCTCGCCTGGATGTGTATGGTGTGGATGATGTCGTGGTCTTGAAGCGCCTGCCGACAGTGAACGATGTGATGCGCGGGCTTCAGGGGCATGGGTTTCAGCGTTTGTACGATGGTGAAGAGATTGCCCTCTATCACCGTGATGGGGAACCCCGTGCGTTCGTTGTGGAGTGGCAGGGGTTGGGGATTGGGCGCGGCGCGCAAAATGCGGCTTACATTTTCCCTTCAATTGTGATGGGCACATCGCCTTATCTCGATGACTACACGCTGGATGAGTTGACGCGGTATCCGCTACTGGTGTTGTCGGGGTTTCAGTGGCATGACAAGCAGCGTGCCGAAGCGCTGGTGCGTGATGTGGCGCGGGCGGGTGTGCGTGTGGTGATTGACTTGACGGGTACACCCCCGGACCCGATGGCGAGCATTCCGCATTTTTTGGATGTGTGGGGGGAACCGGTGGTGCTGGACGAACGTCCCGTGCCTGTCAATCTGGCGACTGGCGAGACGATGACGCTCTCGCCTTTTGGAACGCATGACGGCGAAAAATCCATTTTGTGGTACACGCACACGCCCCAGGGGCTGAGTGGTGATGTGGCGACAACGTCCTACATTGGAGAAAAAGCCACGCTGGTCGGCTACAAAGATGTTGACGGCGGGCGTGTCTGGTTTGTGGGGTACAACCTCTTTTTCTACACCCTGGCGCGCGGCGATGTGGACGCTATTCATCTGCTGGAAGAAGCGACTGGTTTGACGGCGCACGCGCTCCCGGTGGTGCACCCCGTGCCGTTGCAGGCATACAAGGCTGGCACGTTTGGGTATCGCTTCACCTACACTTTGGAAACGCCGCAAACGCTCTTTGTGCCCATTGCCGCCCATGACCGCTGGGCGCTCACCCTGGATGATGCTCCCTCTGCGTATCAATCCTATGAACGCTTGCTGGTGATGGATGCCCCGGCTGGGACGCACCAGGTGGCGCTGCGGTTCCAGCCGCCGCCGATTTACACGGTCGGGCGGCTTGTCAGTCTGGCGGGGGTGGTCTTCTTATTCGTGTTGCTCTGGTATGTGCGGCGTACACCGGCGGAGCGCCCACTTTGGCCAACGTGGTATCCCATGCCGGAAGGTGTGCAGGTTTCTTCGTGAGGTAATGTATGTGGCGAATAGGAAAGGTTGTTCTGGTTGTACTCGTGCTGATGATGACGCTTGCACGCCCGGTGCTGGCGAATGGCCCCATTGTGTTGGATAGCAACATGGGGGAATGGGACGGACACCCTTACGTTGAAGACCCACCTGGCGATGCCGATAAAGAAAACGACATTCGTCGGCTCTATTTCGATACCAACCCGAATGAGGAAACGCTCTACTTCATGTTAGAGCGGTGGGCAAGTGATAACACAAAATTGGAAATTTCGCTCTTTCTTGATACGAACAACAACGGCAATTACGGCGAACCCGGCGACCGCCGTATTTTTGTGCGTTACCAGCCCAAGAACCAAGGTTCGCAAGTGGATGTTGAAGTGTACGACGGCACGGGAGGCTTTATCGCGCAGATTGCACACAACGCCGACTGGGGCGAAAGCCGTCAAGAAGGGGGCTTGCGTGTTGAGTGGGGTGTGCCGTTTGATGTCTTGGGTATTATTCCCGGACAAACCATGCTCATGTTTGCCGCCACAACACACAACCAACACCCCGACCGTATTGAAGATACGACACAGGAAGTGCAGTGGAGCCCGGCAAATGCGTTAGGGTGGCCCTTGATTGGTGTTGTGGCATTGAGTGGGGCGTTGTTGCTCGCTCGGCAACGGAGGCGGCTGTCATGAGCCTGGTCTGGTTTGTGCTTGGGGTGGGCGCGTGGGGCGCGCTGGTGCTCTTTTTGCGCGCGTACCGCATTTGGTTGCCGTATTACATCATCGCGACGGTGGGGCTTGCCTATGGGTTGATTCTCTTGGCGGGTCCATTCCTGGGGCTGGAAATGACCTTGGCGCATTCGGTCGCGTGGACGGTGCACGTTTTGTGTGAGAGCATTGGTATCCCGACACGCATTTTTCGCGGCGCGCCGGGGGTTTTGCTGGTACTGGTGATTGAGCAGGATGTGGGGTGGACAATGTTGCGCATTGGGGTGGAATCTTCGGGCTTGTTGGAATTGTCGGTGCTGGCGAGCCTGCTCGTCTTCTACCCCGGTTGGTCATTACCGCGCCGCACATGGTATCTGACGCTTGGGCTTGTGGCGACATGGGCGGCCAACATTGTGCGCGTGCTGCTCATCGTGGTGATTTTGCACTACATGGGGAAATCCTGGCTGGTGCTTGCGCATACGTATCTGGGCAAACTGGTTTTCTTCGCCTGCATTGTCGCCATTTTCTGGTGGTTGATTACGCGCGTGAGCATTGACGATGTGTATCAACGTCAGCAGGAAGCCTTGCAGATGAGGCGGACGTCATGAGTGAGCAGGTATGGCGTTTCATCATCTTTTGGGGGGTGTGGCTGCTCGTCCCCATACTGGTTGACTTGACTACCGCGATTGCCAACGTGGTGGGCGTGTTGGCAATGCGCTACCGTCGGCGGCGTTTGTATCGCCCGCTGACGTATTACCCTTTCATTTCGATTGTCATCCCTGTGTACAACAGTGAAGAGACATTGGAGCCTTGCCTGCGTTCCATTGCTGCGCAAGACTACCCACTCGACCGGATGGAAATTCTTTGTATCAGCAACGGTACGACGGATAACTCGTTTGGTGTGTTTGCCCGTTTGCAAGCCGAATTGCCCTTGCACATGCGCTGGCACACCATTCTCAACAAAGGCAAAGCGTGGGCGCTCAATGCAGGTATTCATCTCGCGCGTGGGCAATACATTTTCAACGTAGATAGCGATGTGGTGCTCGCGCCCGACGCTGTGCGCAAAGTCGTGGAAGTCTTTGAAGTGGAGCCGGATATGGTGGCCGCCACCGGTTCTATCCAAGTGTTGCCGCCGCCACCGGATGCCTCGTTGGCGCGGCGCGTGTTGGCCGAATGCGAGTTTTTTGAGTATCTCACAGCGTTCCACGTGGGGCGTGAGCATCAGACGTTGTTGAACAATCTCTACACGCTTTCGGGGGCGTTCTCCATCTTTCGGCGCGAAGCCCTGCTGGAAACGTTCCTGTACTCCCAACTCACCGTCACCGAGGACACCGACCTGACATTTGAATTCTACGAACGTTTTCGCGATAAGCGTGTCGGCGCGATTTCCACGGCGATTGCTTACGTCCATTCCATTGAATCACTGAGCGCGCTCTATGCGCAACGTGTGCGCTGGCAACGTGGACAGGTTGAGGTGAGCGCCCGCCACCGCCATTTGCTCAAGCGCCCCTGGTGGGCGTTTTGGGGGTTCAACCCGCGCCGTGTGCTCCTGATTGACCACACGCTTTCATTTCCGCGCGCCGTCTGGACGTTTTTGTTGCCTGTGCTGGTGTTTTTTGGGTATTCGCTTTCGCTGATTGTGACGACGTTTATCGTGTTGTATTTCTTCTATCTCGGTATTGACCTGCTGTGGGTGGCGGTGGCGCTCTCCAGCGCGCCACCTTTTGCCTGGCGGCGGGCACGTGCAGCCTGGTGGGTACTCTTTTTGCTGCCGGCATACCGCATGCTGGTGTATTGGTTCCGATTGAGTGGGTTCTTGCATGCGATGGCGGAACCGGGAACGTGGCGCGTGAGCGACCCCATGCAGCAAGTGCGCGCCGGTGTTGCCGATGTGCAACGGCGTGCAACGCAAGCGTATGCCGCTTTGCTGGCGTCGCTCAAATAGGCGGTTTGTGGAAGAGAAAAACCCCCGCCCTGGTGTGGCGGGGGTTTTGTGTGAAGCGTGTGTATGGTTTACGGCAACGATTGCGGGCGCGGACCAAGCGTCAGGTCCAGTTCTTGCTCTTCGCCGTTGCGCACGATTCGCAAGCGGATGGTGTCGCCGACGCGCTTCGTGTCCAGGTAGTTGATCAAGTCGTCGAAAGATTCCACTTGCACATCGTCAACCCCGATAATGATATCGCCACCTTTACGAACAAGCCCGAACCCTGGAATCTCGACTTCTTCGTCGCCACCGCGCAAGCCGGCTTTTTCAGCGGGTGAATCGGGAATCACTTCTTGTACCAGAACGCCATGTTGCACACTGGTGCCCAACGCCTCGGCGAGCGTGGGCGTCAGCGTCAGCGCCTGAATGCCAATGTACGGATACTGGAATTGCCCCGTCTCGATGAGGTCCGGCACGACGCGCTTTACCGTATCAATGGGAATGGCAAACCCGACCCCCGAATTGGCGCCTGGGGTTTGGGAGAAGATGAGGGTATTCACACCGACAACGCGGCCATGAATGTCCAGCAAGGGACCACCAGAGTTGCCGGGGTTGATGGCGGCGTCGGTCTGGATGAGGTTGGGCAAGGAGAATTGCCCCGTGGCGCGGGGAATGGTGCGCCCCAGGGCGCTCACAATGCCGGTTGTCACTGTGCGTTCAAACCCGAAGGGGTTGCCGATCGCAATGACCAAATCCCCCACAGCAAGGTCGTTCATGCTCCCCATTTCAACGGGCACCAGAATAGAGGGGTCAACCTCAACTTTGATGACCGCCAGGTCAACGTCCGGCGCTGTCCCGACCAACGAGGCTTTGACTTCCGTTTCTTCCGAGAATTTGACGATAATCTCGTTTGCGTCGGCGACAACGTGGTTGTTGGTGACGATGTGCCCCTCTTTGTCAATCACGAAGCCGCTGCCTTCGCCGCCGCCCAAAAGCGAATCGCTTGTGACGACGATGTTCACCACGCTGGGCGCAACCCGTTCATAGACGCGCCGAATGACCCGACTTTGCGCCGCGACGATTTGTTCATCCGTCAATGCGGCCAGGTCGGTGGGCGCAGCGGGTTCTTCGCTTGGGGGTTGTGCTTCTTCTTGTTCAGGCGCCGTTATGGCAGGTGTTTCTTCTTGTGTTTCTGTAAAAGAATCCATAAAGGCTTGCGAGCCACCGCTCTGTTCCCAGAAAAAGATACCCGCAACCATGATGCAGAGGCACAAAATAGAAACCAGAATGATGCTCAAAAAGGCTGTGATGAGTGCGCGACTGTTTCGGCTCATCGTCCCTACTCCTCATGATGGTCAATTTGTTGGCGTTGCATTGTGGTTTACGCATTCCCCTGACGCAAACGGCGTAATTCTTCAAACAGTTCGCGCTCGCGTGGCGAGAGTGACGTTGGCACAGTGACGATAATGTCGGCGTAAAGGTCGCCAAAACGCCCCGGTTCTTTCAAATTGGGCATACCTTTGCCCCGAATTCGCAATCGTTTGCCGCCGCCTGTGCCCGGCGGAATACGCAAAACAACTTTGCCGTCCAGCGTGGGGACGTCGGCTTCACCGCCTAACACAGCGGTGTAAAGGTCAATTTTGACGGGGACAATCAGGTCATCGCCGACGCGCTGGAAAACCGGATCGTCCATGACTTCAATCAGCAGGTACAAATCGCCCCGTCGTCCATTGGGCAGGCGGCGCCCCTTGCCGCGCACACGCACTTTTGCGCCCGTATAGACGCCGGGCGGAATTTTCACCTCAAATTGCTCTCCGTTCAGTGTAATCAAGCGGCGCGTGCCGTTGTAGGCTTCGCGCAACGTGATTTCGACTTCTTGCTCAATATCGGCTTGTTGCGGGCTTGCCTGCTGGTGCCGCGAAAAATTGTTGAAGATGGATTCAAAAATATCCTCAAAGTTCACCGAGCCGCCGCTTGGACGGCTCCAGCCGCTGAATGAGCGCGTATGCGACGTTGTGCGGGTGGCGTCGTAGCGACGGCGTTTGACCGGGTCGCCCAGAATTTCATAGGCTTCGTTGATTTCTTTGAAGCGTTCTTCGGCGACTTTATCCCCCGGATTGCGGTCGGGGTGGTATCGGCGCGCCAATTGGCGGTAGGCGTGTTTGATTTCTTCTTGGGTTGCTGTCACCGAAACACCTAGAATGGCATAGTAATCTTTTGCCATAGGCCACCTATCTTTGCTTGCGCTGAGTGTATCCCAACAGTGTGGATATTTGATGGAGATGATGCTTTATGTCGTCGGTTCGGCGGCAACATGCACAAACGCCGGACGCAACACACGCCCCCGATAGCGATAGCCGGGGCGCTCCACGGCGACAACCGTGCCCGGCGCATGCTCATCTGTTGCCACAACCCCCACAGCGTGGTGAAACGCCGGGTCGAATGGTTGCCCCAGGGCTTCGATACGCTCAACCCCCAGGTCTTGCAGGGCGCGCATCAATTCGCGGTACGTCAGCCGCACGCCTTCCGCCAGGGCGGACGGTTCGTCAGCCGCGGCGAGGGCGCGTTCGATATTGTCGGCGATGTCGAGCATCTTTTCAAGCGTGCGAATTTGCTCGCGGAACGCTTCTTCTTCGGCAATGCGGCGCAGGCGTTCACGCATGTGGCGCGTTTCTTTTTCCAACTCGGCGTAGCGTTGTTGCCATTCGTCGCGCTCTTTGTAGGCTTGCGCGAGTTCCTGTTGAAAGGCTTTGGTGATATTGTCGAGCACGGTATCGCGTGATGTGGATGGGGTGGGGGGATCGTCGCTCGCGGGTGGCGCGGCGACGTCGTCGGTCGGTTCATCCTGTTTGTCATCGCGTTTGTTGCGTGGGCGCACGGGAATTTTGCGCACGGTTCGACGGTTGAAAGGGTCGCCTGGAAACATGATTCATCCTCTCGCGGGGGTTCCGCTCCCATTCGGTACGTGGGCGTAGTATAGCCTTGCCACTACGCATGTCAACGCGCTTTTACGTGTGAGCCAAAAAAGAAGAAGGTGGCGCGTCAGGCCACCTTCTTGCTCTCTCGGTGTACGGATTAGAGCGTTTTGTTGGCGTAAATGCGCACACGCCGACGCGGCTCTTTGCCCAGACTGCGGCTAATGAGGTTCGCCTGGCGTGCCAGTTCATGCTGTTGGCGGCGAATGTATGCGCTTTGCGGTGAGAGTTCCACGCTGGTTGCCTGCCCCGATTGAATTTTCTCGATAGCGAGACGGGCTTCTTCCATGGCGCGCGTGTAAGGGTCCACTTCGGCGGCAAGCCCGAAAATGTCCGCCAGCGCCTGTTCCATTTGCGCCACAGTGTTTGAACGCAGGACGTAGACGGGCAAGCCGCGCCGTTCGGCGTCGCTAATGATTTGTGGGCGTTTGCGGTAGTAACTCCGCAAGGTCATCAGCATGTCGGCTTCGCCCAGGTCGGTGACGATGAGCAAGGGCAGGTTGAGCGCTTTCGCCGCTTGTTTCAGGCGGTTCTGGCTAATGCCGTAGGGATAAACGCGCATGGTGGAACGGACCGGCGCGGTAGGCTGGATGGCGCTCGGGCTTTCGGCGAGGCTTTGCCCCCCGTTGTTGCTTCTCCCCCGTGTGGGGGTGCGCTCATTGAGCGTTGGACGCCCGCGCAAGCCACCCGCGCGGCGCAACATTTCGCCCGGTTCAACCGCCACTTCTTCGCTGACGTAGCCGCTGGGGCGCGATTCGTCACGGCGGCGCACTTCGCTGTTGACGGGATACCCGCGCAACATGGCGTCCACCGCGCGCGCCACGTCGTGGTGGATGACGAGCGTATCGCGGTCTTGAATTTCGATGACGATGTCAAAGGTGGGCGGCGCTTTGCGTTCCAGCACGCTTTTTTGCGTCCCGCGGCGGCGGGCTTCTTCGTCCGAAAGGGTGACGCTTTGAATCCCGCCCAGCAGGTCGCTCAGGGTGGGGTTCATCAGCAGGTTGTCAAGCGTGTTGCCGTGCGCCGTCCCCACCAGTTGGACGCCGCGCTCGGCGATGGTGCGCGCCGCCAGGGCTTCCAGTTCGCGCCCGATTTCGTCAATCACGATGACTTCGGGCATGTGGTTTTCGACCGCTTCAATCATCACTTCGTGTTGCAGTTCGGGGCGCGGCACTTGCATACGGCGGGCGCGTCCAATCGCAGGGTGCGGAATATCGCCGTCGCCGCCGATTTCGTTCGACGTATCCACAATCACGACGCGCTTCTTCTCGGCAAGCACGCGCGCCGTTTCGCGCAGCATGGTGGTTTTGCCCACGCCGGGGCGCCCCAGCAGAAGAATGCTTTTGCCGCTTTCGACGATGTCGCGGATGATGTCAATCGTGCCGAAGACGGCGCGCCCCACGCGGCAGGTCAGCCCCACAATGTCGCCGCGCCGGTTGCGAATGGCGCTAATGCGGTGCAATGTGCGCTCGATACCGGCGCGGTTATCGCCGCCGAACTCGCCAATGCGGCTTACGACGTATTCCAGGTCGTCATGGGTGATTTCGTGGTCGCTCAGCACCACTTCACGGTTGGGGAAACGCGCTTCGGGAAGGCGTCCCAGGTCCATGACGATTTCGATCAGTTGGTCGCCGTCGGGCATGGCGCGCAACCGCTCGCGAATGCGCGGCGGCAACACGTCGAACAAGGCTTCGATATCATCAGTAATCATCTGGTTGACCACGGTTGAGGTTCCCTCACTCGTGTTGATTGCTTCCAAAGTTTCGTTGGCTGTCTCCATGTGTTTCATCCTATTCCCTGATTGTCCTCCTCTGTTTCAATCTGTTAGGGCTTATCTTTGGCGAACGGATACGTGGGCGGCATCTGCTTGGCGCTCATGGTGGGCGCATGTTCGCGCGAACCGTTGAGCACATGCAGCCGCTGACGCTCAGCCACACGCACCGGCACCGTTGTGTGGCGCACCAGCAAACGGCGCGTCATCACTGGTCGGAAGCCGTGTGTCTGCAATCCGTCGCCCACATAGCCTTCGTATTCGCGCACATCGCAAAAAATGGGGCGCTTAGGCCAATCGCGCATCAGGCTAAGCGCTTCTTGCACCAGGGCATCGGCGCGGTCGCTCAACTCCGGATGGAGCACGATTTTCAGCCAATGCCCTCGTTGTCCGCGCGTCAACCGCAGGTAGCCCAACACCTCGCCTGGTCCTGGTCGCACGACGTAGCATCCTTCGCGGGTTTCCCCCCACCAACCGCCGGCGGTATCGCCGTTGTTGCCCATGGATTCGGCTTGCTGCACCACAGCCGGCGTAATTGCGCGGTACAACTGCTGAATGCCGTGTGTATCCACGTCGAACTGCGGCGTCCAGTGGCGCGGGACGGTTGTTTGTTCCGCCAGCGGCCACGGTGGATCGAGCCGAAAGAGCCGGTCTTGGGCGTACAAGGCGAACCCGGATTGCCGCAACACTTCAATTTCGGCGTGGCGTTCGGCGGGTACATGGGCGAACAGCCGCTGCGCCCCGGCGGCTCCCGCAACCTCAGCGCCCCGTTGCAACAGGTGCTTCCAAAACCATGTCACACCAGGGGCGTGTTCCAGCGACGGTGCAATGTAGAGCACGTCCATGGCTGGAAGGCTGCTGCGCCAGCGCAGTTGCAGGAAACCGCTTTGCCGTCGTCCCTGGTCACGGCGGCGCAAGGGGATGGTGACAACGCGGTGATGCCACGGCGAAAGAAGCGCGGGCAGAACCAGACGCAACGGCGACGCAGGTTCCAACACGGCTGAACGCACGTCTAACCGAACCCCTTTGTGTTGGAGCCGATAGACCAGCCAAATATCGGCAAGCCTTATACGATACATGAATGTATGTGTTCCTGTGTTCCGCCCGTCACAGACGAAGGAGATTGTTTGTTGATGTGCCTTGCGGCTGGTCAAATTATAGTCGGCGGGAGAAGTGGGGTCAATGTTCGCCGGCAAGCGGCCTCTTCTTGCCCCAAAACTTGACAGCGCAGGGTTGGGGGATAGAATGCCGCAGGCATTTGGAGAGGTGCCGGAGCGGCCGAACGGGCACGATTGGAAATCGTGTAGGGTGGGAAACCGCCCTCGAGGGTTCGAATCCCTCCCTCTCCGCTCTGGTCAAGCGCGCTTGCGGGCGCGCTTTTTTTATGCCCAAAGTGCACTTGCCACCCCATTTCAAACACGATACACTTTGCCTGTAGCATGCACCAACAGCCAAAAAGGAGACCCCTATGCGAGTGGCAGCCATTATCCTCGCCGGTGGTGCAGGGACGCGCCTGACGGTTCTTTCGCACAAACGCGCCAAACCTTCTGTGCCCTTTGCTGGAAAATACCGCATTATTGACTTCACGCTTTCCAATTGCGTCAATTCAGGCGTTTTTGATGTTGCCGTGTTGACCCAATACCGCCCGCACTCGCTCAATCGCCATTTGGGGATTGGTCGCCCCTGGGATTTGGACCGCTCGCGTGGCGGGTTGCGCGTCTTGCAGCCTTACCAGGGGCGTGGGCATCAGGAGTGGTATCGTGGGACGGCGGACGCCGTGTTGCAGAACCTTGAATATCTGGACGAAGTCCGCGCTGATACGGTGCTGATTCTCTCGGGCGACCATATCTACAAGATGGATTACCGCCCCATGCTGGCGTTTCACCAGGAGAAGGAAGCCGATTTGACGATTGCCGTGATGAATGTGCCCGAGCACGAAACACACCGCTTCGGCATTTTGACGACCAACCGTCAATCGCGCGTGACTGAGTTCCACGAGAAGCCCGACACGCCGGAATACGGCACGTTGGCGAACATGGGCATTTACGTTTTCCGCGCGGATGTCTTGCGGACGGTGCTGCCGGCGCTTGGTGAACAGCACCCCGACCTGGATTTTGGCAAACATGTGATTCCGGCGCTGCTTGAAACGCACAAAGTGTACGCGTTCCCCTTCGATGGGTATTGGGTGGATGTGGGCACCATTCAATCCTACTGGGAAGCCAGCATGGATTTGTTGCGCCCCGATTCGCCGTTGCAACTCTATGACCGCTCATGGGTCATTCACACACGCAGTTATGAGCGCCCCACCGCCAAACTGGGACCTCAAGCGCACGTGGTGCAAAGCATGATTTGCAACGGGGCGATTGTGCGCGGGCGTGTGGAGCGTTCTGTGCTTTCACCGGGGGTGTATGTGTCGCCGGGTGCGGTGGTGCGCGAATCAGTTGTGATGAACGATACCTGGATTGGACCGGGTGCCGTGCTCGACCGCGTGATTGTGGATAAAGATGTCGTCATTGGGGCGGGGGCGCTGGTTGGGGTTGGCGATGATGTTGACACGCCGAACCGCACCGAGCCGGATAAACTCAACACCGGTATCAGTGTCATCGGCAAGGCGGCGCACGTGCCCCCCAATACGCGCATTGGGCGCAATGTGCTCATTCATCCGGATGTGGACGAAGACGCTTTCGCTCCTTTCGACGGTGTAGTGCCGTCGGGTGAAACCATCGAATAAGGCAGGAGTCTGCTCATGGCGACATTTCCTTCAACGTTGGCGATGATTTTGGCAGGTGGCGCTAGCCCCGCGTTGAGTGTGCTGACTGCACTACGCTCAGAGGCGGCGCTTCCGTTTGGCGGCAAGTATCGCATTATTGATTTTCCGCTGAGCAATTGCGTCAACTCCGACATTTACAACGTTGCTGTGTTGACGCAGTACCAACCGCGTTCGCTCAACGAGCATATCGGCATTGGTCGCCCCTGGGACCTGGACCGAACCACCACCGGCGGGTTGCGGCTGTTGCAGCCATATCAGGCGCGACCGGGAGAAAACACCGCCTGGCAGGAAGGGACAGCCGACGCGGTGCGCTTCCACCTGGATGTGGTGCGCGAGCAAAACACCGATGTGGTGCTCATTCTGGCGGGCGACCACATTTACAAGATGGACTACCGCCCCATGTTGCGCTACCACGTTGAACAACGCGCCGATGTCACCATTGCGGTGCGGTCTGTCAACCCGTATGAGGTGCGGCGCTACGGCATGGTGACGGCTGACCCCGATGGGCGCGTGACCTACTTTGAAGAAAAACCGCGCCGCACACGCAGTACGCTGGCGAGCATGGGCATTTACGTGTTCAACCGCCAGTTGCTGATTGAGTGGCTGAGTGGTCCCGGCAAAACGCAACGCGATTTTGGGCGTGAAGTGATTCCCACCATGCTGGAAGCCGGCAAGCGGCTCTACGCCTACCCCTTCCTCGGCTACTGGGCGGACGTGGGGACGGTGCAAGCCTACTGGGAAGCCAATACCGCTTTGCTAGCGGAAACCCCCGCGCTCGATTTGTACGACCCTGAATGGGTGATTCACACCAAAAGCGAAGAACGCCCACCGGTCTTTTTCAGCCCCGAAGCGCAGGTGGAAACAAGCCTGCTCAGCGACGGGGCGCAGGTTTTCGGGCGTGTGGTGCGCTCGGTGTTGTCGCCGGGGGTGTATGTCGCGCCGGGCGCTGAGGTGCGTGATTCCATCATTTTCACCGATACGGTCATTGAGAGTGGGGCGGTGGTTGACCGCGCGATTGTGGATAAAAACGTTGTGATTGGTGCGGGGGCGCATGTGGGGTTTGGCGAGGATAACACCCCCAACCATGAGCAACCAACCGTGCTCAATACAGGCATCACGCTGGTGGGGAAGGGCGCGCAGATTCCCCCCGAGGTGGTGATTGGGCGCAATTGCGTGGTCTATCCGTATGCTCAGCCGCGCCACTTCAAGCAAAAGGAAATTGCCTCGGGCACGACCATTCTGGCGTGAGGGAAAGTCGCCTGTGGTTGTCTGCAATGAAGCAGAAATGAGGAGCCTGGCATGCAGTCGCAGACCCGCCTGACCGATAGCCGTCTCGCCAATATCGGCGCGCATACCATTTTCGATGGGTTCTTGACCTATCGCCGACGCTTTGAAGCCATTACCGCACGTGCGCAGGAGCGGTTCGAGCAGCGCGATTGGCATGGTGCGCGGCAAGATGCCGCCGAACGGCTGGACCTGTACCGTGAAGTGGTCAACGGCGTGGTGTACGATATTCGCGAGACGCTTGCGGAGCGCCTGCACAACAAACTCGTGTGGGCGAGCATGAAGGCGGTCTATTCGGGCTTGATTGACGAGCGCGACGATTGGGAACTGGCGGAGACCTTCTTCAATTCGATTACGCGCCGCATTTTCACCACGGTGGGGGTGGACCCACAGATTGAATTTGTGCATACAGACTTTGCCGCACCGCCCACCCCCGCCCGCTACCCGATTTATCGCACATATGGGCGCACCTGGTCTATCGCCGAACTCATTCTGGCTATCCTGAATGATTTTGCGTTCAATGTCCCCTATGAAGACGCCGAGCGCGACGCCCAACAGGTTGCCGCCCGTATCGCCGACCATTTGCGTACCAGCGGCGCATTGCGCGTGATTGACCGCGCCGAAGTGGTGGATGCAGTGTTCTACCGCGACCAGGCGGCGTATCTGGTGGGGCGGTTGTTCTGTGGTCCCTACCTGGTGCCGCTGGTGCTTGCGCTGCACAATCGGCGGCGGGGGGTGCTGGTGGATGCTGTCTTGCTGGATGAGAACGATGTGAGCATTCTGTTCAGTTTCGCCCGTTCCTATTTTCATGTGCATGCACCGCGTCCTTACGATTTGGTGCACTTCATCAAAAAGATGTTGCCCCGCAAGCGTATTGCGGAACTCTACATTTCGTTGGGGTTCAACAAGCATGGCAAAACTGAACTCTACCGCGATTTGCTCTACCACCTGGCGACGACTGATGACAAATTTGTGATTGCCCCCGGTACGCCGGGCATGGTGATGACGGTGTTCACCATGCCAACCTACGATTTGGTGTTCAAAATCATCAAAGACCAGTTCGCCCCACCCAAAACAACCACCCGCCGCGATGTGATGGAACGCTATCGCCTTGTGTTTCGGCATGACCGCGCGGGGCGGCTCATTGATGCGCAGGAATTTGAGCATTTGCGCTTCGATCGGGCTCGGTTTGATGACCGCCTGGTGGATGAGTTGTGCCGTGTGGCGGCTTCAACCGTGCAGGCGGATGCCGAGAGCGTGGTTGTGCGCCATTGCTATGTCGAGCGGCGGCTCATTCCGCTGGATGTGTACTTGAAGGCGGCGGATGAAGCCGCGGCTGAAGCGGCGGTGATTGAGTACGGGCAGGCGATCAAGGATTTGGCGGCAATGAACATTTTTCCGGGGGATATGCTGCTCAAAAACTTTGGGGTCACGCGCCACGGGCGGGTTGTGTTCTACGATTATGATGAGTTGGGATTGCTGACCGACTACAATTTCCGCCGTTTGCCCAAGCCGCGTGATGAAGAAGAGGCGTTGTCGGCACAGCCCTGGTTTCATGTGGGGCCCAATGATGTTTTTCCAGAGGAGTTTCCGCGCTTTTGGGAGTTGACGGGACGTTTGCGCGAGGTGTTTGTGGCGCACCACGGGGATTTGTTCACGGTGGAGTTTTGGCAGAACATGCAGGAGCGCCACCGCCGCGGTGAGATTCTCTACATTCTCCCCTATCGTGAGGCGTGCCGGTTGTCGTCTGCAATCTAGTTAATAGGCAACTTTCACATCAAATATTTCAAAAACATCTTCATTCGGTTGCCAATATTTATAACGATATACTTTAAATTGATTTTGGTGATTTATAGTTAAGAAAAATGTGCTTTTACCATAACTCGTTTTGATGGAAAACAAACTGTATTTTGTGAGTTTTTTGTTTTGTAGGGCGTCTAAAATAAATCTTGGAATCTTAAATATATGTGTAGCTTGCCACCAGTAAAAAGAAATTATCACTAATTCTGATGAGGAACTATAGGACGATTTTTGTTTTTTGCTTGCCTTTAAAATTCCATTCAAAAAATCTTCATCAGATGGTGGGCAACCATATGTAGATGACAAAATTTTAAAACCATTATCGTTAAGAAAACGAGCCAATTTATAGCGTGCAGCCGATGCTCCCGCTGCTGAAGAATCTGTCCCGCACATTTTAACCTCCTCTAAGATTTAAAGCGTTTTGATAATTATAAACAAAAACGTTTTGCCATTCAAACAATAAAATACTAAATTCTTATAAAAATAAACAAATACAATCGTCTTTTGTGCTTTATGTTCAATTTATTAATATTAGTTAATTATCTAAATTTCTCTATCAAAAACTCTTCATCAACCCAACCCGCTGCGGCCATGTGTACACCCGAAAGCGGTTGTGGCGGGCGTAGCCAATCACCGTGATTTGCCACGCATGCCCCAGCGCCACCGACAGGCTGGTAGCCGATGTGCGTGAAATGACAACCGGCACGCCCATTTTGGCGGCTTTGTTGAGCATTTCGGAACTGATGCGCCCGGTTGCCACCAGGATTTTCCCCTCGGTTGGAAGCCCTTGCTTCAAGGCTTGTCCCCATAGTCGGTCAATTGTATTGTGGCGTCCCACGTCTTCGGCAACCAGCAATAACCGTTCGCCATCGCTCAACGCCGACGTGTGGACGCCGCGCACCTGTTTGTAGAGTGTTGCCGCTTCTTGCAACTGACGCATGAGGTTCCCGACGGCTTCAGGCGTGATGATGGGGTGTGTGTGCAGTGGAAGCGGTTGGGCGCGTGCGCTCAAATCATCGAACGTAATGCCGCCGCCGCAACCGGATGTGATGATCGGACGTGATGGGGGTTCTATTGTCAAGTCTTGGAGCCAGATTTCGACGCAATTGCGGTTGGGGCAGATGTTGAGCATGCGCACGTCATCAAGCGAGGCGATAAGCCCTTCGGCGCGCAAAAAGCCCAGCGCGAGTTCGTCAAGGTGATAGGGCGTGCACATGAACGTTGCTAATTCGCGCCCGTTGAGGTGGATGCGCACCAGCCCTTCTTCAATAACTGCTCCGTCTGCTTCTTCTTCCCATTGACCGTTATGCCACGTCCACGACGCCCAAGGGTGAATACCCTCCATAACCCGCCTCCTTGTGGGGATGATGGTCTCATCTTGGCGAAAAGACGGCAAGAGGGCAACTAGGGGGCGTCGGTGTCAATCTCGTCATCTTCGGCTGGGGGTGCTTCGTCGTCGTTGGCGTCGAGGAGTGGGAACTCATCTGGCAGGTAGGGTGGTGGGATGAAGGTGACCTCTTCGGGCACGAATGGGTCAGGTGCAATCAGCCGCTCGTGAGCGTAGAGCAACCAGACTTTGAGCGTGCCCAGCAAGGGCACCGCCAGAATCGCGCCCAGCACGCCGCCTTGGGTCGCGCCTACCAGGACGGCGAGAAAGACGACCACAGGGGGCAAATCCACTGTTTCGTGGTGGATGCGAGGAACGAGCAGGTTGTTTTCCAGTTGCTGAATAAGGGTGTACAAGCCCAACACCAGCAACATGACTTGCCAGCCGGGCAAGTTGAGATAGAGCGAACCTTGCACAAGCGCCACGAATGCCGCCGGAATGACGGCGATGATGGGACCGACGTTGGGCAAAATTTCCAGCACGCCGGCAATGAGGGCGAGCAACGGCGCACCGGGAATGCCCAGGGCAACGAGCCCCGCAAACGTCATCACACCGATGACGGTTGAGAGAATGAGTTGCCCGCGGAAGTAGGCGCGCCAGACGCGCGCTGTTTCATCCAGAAGGATATCGAGGTCGTCGCGTGTGGTTTCGGGGGCGATGCTCAGCAGGCGATGCCGCCAGTGTGGTCCATCTACAAGGAGATAGATGGAGAGAATGAAGACGATGAACGTGGACAGGACGAACCCCGACACCCGCCCGACGATGCCGGTTGCGACACCTACCACGCTCCCCGCCGAGCGGAGAACTTGCTGCACGGTTTGGGCGATTTCTTGCGCGGTAGGGGGCGTCAATGGAGCGGAGAGCGGGAAGATGTCGGCAAAGCTGGCAATAAGCGGTTCGAGGTTGTACTGGAACGCAAAGATGTGGATGGTGGGCGGGTTTTCCAGCCAAGTTTGAACAGCCAGGTTGATGCGCTGAATGAATTCGGGCAAGCCCTGGAAGAGTTCTTGCGTTTGTGAGACGAGGAAGGGCACGGCGAGCACAGGACCGCTGAACACAATCAGCAACAGCACAAGGTACGCGCCAAGCACCGCCAGCCAGCGCGGAATGAAGGTGTGACGGTCAATCCAATCAATGGGCATGCTCAACAGGTAGGCGAGGAGCGCCGCCACGAGAAAGACCGACCAATAGGGGCGTGCCAGCCAGACCAGCAAGAGAACAATGCCCACTTCGGCGATGAGGACGAGTGGGCGGTAGAGTGGCGGCCAGGGTCGTTTGTGCCGGGATGGTTGCGTGTGATGCGGCATAGGCGCTTGCGTGTTGGTGTGTCAGTTGTCAACCGGCGAGACATACGTCTGCCTCGCCGGTTGTGTTGCACTTAGGCGGTGCGTTCGATTTCGCAGCCCCAGGGTTCGTTTTGGGGGTCGGGGACTTCATCGCCCAGGAGCAGAGCGTCAACGGCTTCTTCCAGGTAGATTTTGTCGGGCGCGGGTTTTTCTTCGGAGCGGTCGTCAATGGCGCCCCAATAGCGCACAACGCCTTCGCCGTCGAGCACGACCACGGTGGGCGTGAGGGTAACGCCGAATGTGTCGGCGACCTTGCCGTCGCGGTCGAGCAGCAGCGGGAAGGTAAGCGGGCGTTTCCGCAGGACCATGTTCAAGCGCTCTTCGGTGTCGAAGGCGTGCGAATCAATGCCCAGCGTGACAACACCGCGTGCCCAGTAGGTCTCGGCAAAGCCGTTGAGGTAGGGCACATAGCGGCGTGAGATGTCGCACGTAGCCGCCCAGAAGACGAGCACGACAATTTTGCCCTTGTAATCGCTCAGGCGGTAGGTCTTGCCTTGCAAGTCTTGCAGTTCAAAATCGGGTGCTGTTTGGTTGATGCCAACAGCCATGAGCCCCTCCTTGTTTCGACGAGGTTGTGAGACGTCGCTACGGGTGCCCATTGTGCCGTGTATTGGGGTGAGCGTCAAGTGAGGGGCGTGATGGGGGATTGAGAAGAATGGGGAATCGCGCTACTGATTGCAGGGGGAAGGTGGTAGCGCACAAATGGCGATTGGGAAATACCCTTTGCTGAAAGGTGCAAGATGCACAGGAAACACAAAGCGGGATTTATTTGTTGAATCCCGCTTTGTGTAGGCCTATCCTGCTATTTTAGGGTGTTTGGTTTGACTTTTCTTGGCTCGCAGGGCCTGTGCTTTTTTCCACATTTGCACAAATTCATCACCACTTATCAGACTAATGGGTTTGCCTTTTGCCCATTCTTTTGCAGGCTTTGAAAAGCCGTTTGCGGCGACAATCATCCCTTGTGAGGCCTTTTCATGTTGAAGAGTACCATAAAAATCACGCACAACATTTTCGCCTACCGGTTTGCGCCAACGTTTACATTGAACGATCCATTTTTCGCCGTTTTGGGCTTTAACAACGACATCTACGCCGTGATCACCGCTTCGTCCTGTTCGTTTGGCCTTGTGCCCTAATAGGTTAAACAACTCGACAACCATTTCTTCAAATTCTATTGGTGATAAATCTGCTAAATCCTGGCCATCAGTTAATGTTGCCGCTTTTTTCCATAGATGGTTTTGTTTGCGATATTCTTGAAATTTCAAAAGACCAAGGATCGCGCCGCCTATGAGGAAAAACAAAAGCGTATTTAAGGGCTCTGGTATCAGGAAAGAAGTGAAAACAATTTTTTGTTCAAAGAACATCAAAAAGCGTCCAATGGCCAAAAATATCCAGAGGATGAACAACCCTCGTAGGAGTGAGCCACGCTTATGTTGTGCGATTGCAGAAACGAGAATGAGAGGCCAAAAATTGAAGGTGATCTCAAACACCAAAATAACAACACGGAGCGTACTGATATTTTCTGTCATAAGAGTGCTCCTTGTATGTTTTTATTGAGTATACCTTTATTACTTAAAACGACAAGCCTATAATCTTCCCTTCGCCTCCCCACTTGACGCCCGCAAGAGCCTTTGCCACAATGCGCTTCACGCGAGCCACGGCAATGGTGCCACGCCACTCAATCAACCCCTCAGGAGGTAAAAGTATGTCTGACCGTATCAAGTTTTTGCTGGAAGAATCCGCGCTTCCCACCGCCTGGTATAACATTGTTGCAGACCTTCCAGAACCCCCGCCGCCTGTTTTGCATCCCGGCACCGGGCAACCCGTTGGTCCCGATGATTTAGCCCCTCTGTTTCCGATGGCGCTTATCCAGCAGGAAGTGACGACTGAACCGTGGGTTGAAATCCCTGAACCGGTGCGGCAAGTCTATCGTCAGTGGCGCCCTTCGCCGCTCTACCGTGCGCGGCGATTGGAGCAACTCCTCGACACACCGGCGCGCATCTACTATAAATATGAAGGCGTAAGCCCCAGTGGTTCACACAAGCCCAATACCGCCGTGGCGCAAGCCTTCTATAACAAGCAGGAAGGCGTCAAACGCCTTGCGACTGAGACGGGCGCGGGGCAATGGGGGTCATCTCTGGCGATGGCGTGCGCTTTCTTTGGGCTGGAATGCAAAGTGTTCATGGTGCGGGTCAGCTATGAGCAGAAGCCCTACCGCCGCGCCCTTATGGAGACATACGGCGCTCAGGTCATACCCAGCCCCAGCACCGAAACCGAAGCCGGGCGTGCCATTTTAGCCAAAAACCCCAACTCGACCGGTTCGCTGGGGATTGCCATTTCGGAAGCCGTGGAGGTCGCCGCCAAAGACCCTGAGACGAAATACAGCCTTGGCAGCGTGCTGAACCACGTGCTCTTGCATCAAACCGTCATCGGGTTGGAAGCCTTGCAGCAAATGGAAATGGCGGACGACGAGCCCGATATCATCATCGGGGCGGCGGGCGGCGGTTCCAACTTCGCAGGGCTGGCGTTCCCGTTCATCGGGCGCAAACTGCGTGGTGAAAGCAACCCCCGCGTCATTGCCGTCGAACCGGCGGCGTGCCCGTCGCTGACCCGTGGCAAGTATGCCTACGACTTTGGCGACACCGGCGGGCTGACGCCACTGGTGAAAATGCACACGCTGGGCAGCCAATTTGTGCCCCCCGCCATCCATGCCGGCGGTTTGCGCTACCACGGCATGGCGCCGCTCGTAAGCCACTTGTACGAGCTGGGGGTGATTGAAGCCGTGGCAGTTCACCAGACCGAGGCGTTTGCCGCCGGCGTGCAGTTTGCCCGTGCCGAAGGCATCGTCCCCGCGCCGGAATCCAACCACGCGGTGGCGGCCGCCCTGCGTGAAGCCTTGCGGTGCAAGGAAGAAGGCGTCAGCCGCACGATTCTTTTCAACCTGAGCGGGCATGGGCATTTCGACATGCAAGCCTACATGGATTATTTTGCGGGCAAGCTCGAAGATTACGAGTATCCCGAAGAAGAAATCGCCATGGCGTTAGCCGGATTGCCCAGCGTCAACGCATAAGCAGATTTGCTCCGAGCGTCAAGGCGAGCACGTTTCAGTGCTCGCCTTTTTTGTTGCGGTTCGCGGATAAAGCGCCCTTCATTGAAAAAAACTCCACGTGCTTCTTTGAAGCGCTTCATACACCCTTCATCTGCCCCCCTTACCCTCAATGTGGCACAAGCCGACCAACTGGTGCTGGGAGTGAACCATGGTGACCAAACCCGACATGGCGTTGAACTTGCGACGCGTCCCATTCTTTAGCCTCTTGCCGGAACAAACACTCACGGCAATGGCGCGGCGTTTGCGTCGCGTGTCCTACCAGAAAGGCGATGTCGTCTTTTTGCAAGGTGAACCGGGCGACGCCATGTACTTCATTGAATCCGGGCAAGTCGAAGTCGTCGCGCAACAAGAAGACGGCAAGGAGAATGTGCTCGCGCGTTTGGGGCCTGGCTCGTTTTTTGGCGAAGTCGCGTTGTTGTTAGGGGGGACTCGCTCCGCAACGGTACGTGTGGTCATTGATGCCGTTCTCTTGCAGTTGCATAAAGAAGACCTCGAAACGTTGCTTGAAGAACACCCCGTGATTGCCATCAACATGAGCCGCGAATTGAGTTTGCGGCTTCGCCGAACCATTCACGGTGAATCCATCAATCGTGTGTGGCGGCTGGTGGCACTGCTGGCGGATGAACCGACGGCTATGGCGTTCATCCAGCGATTTGAAGAGGTGAGCGCTGAACGCCTGTTGTTGGTGGATGCGACCCGTGCCGACTGGCAGCCGGAGCAGTGGAGACTTTCCAACCGGGTGGAATGGTACACATGGCAACAGGAAAACCCGCTAGCGCTCCCCATCTTTCTGAGTGACAACGCCGCGGATTACGATCGTATCATCATGTTCATCTCCCCGTCCGACACCCTGTTGAACCGTACCGCCGTTGGGCAAGCCGATGTCGTGATTGAGTTGGGTACGCCAGTCACACATTGGGTCTCTTCCTTGGCGGGGGGCGTCTACTGGCATGCACTGGCTGAACCGCGTGCAGTGGATTACATGGCGCGAAAACTGGCGCACAAAACCGTGGGGCTGGTGCTCAGTTCGGGAAATGCGCGGGGATTGGCGCATATTGGCGTTATTCAAGTGCTGGAAGAAGTCGGCGTGCCGGTGGATGTGATTGCCGGGACGAGTATGGGCGCATTGGTGGGGGCGCTTTACGCCGCCGGCTACGACGCCGAGGGATTACAGACATTTGCTGCGCATCTTCCCTGGGCAACCAGCTGGCGCTCTGGATTGTACGATATTGCGTGGTGGCCGCGGCACGGGTTCATCAAAGGCGCAAAAGCACGGCGCTATCTTGCCGAACAATGGTTTCACCACAAAACCTTCCGCGACCTTCAACGGCGGCTCTATGTGGTCGCCACCGACCTTGTCACCGGGCAAGAAGTCGTCTTCCATACTGGTCCGGTGACCGAAGCGGTTTGGGCGAGCGCGTGTATTCCGGGCATCTTCCAACCTTTCTTCTACAACGGGCGGTATCTGGTGGATGGCGCCGCAGTCAACCCCATTCCCATCTCCGTTATCGAGCATGAAGTGGATATCCTGATTGTTGTCAGCACAATCCCCAGCTTATCGGAACGCCGTACCCGCCGCGCGATTGCGCGTGCCGGGCGTGTGCCGGGCTTGGTCAACATTATCATGGGGGTGCAGGAAATCATGGGGGCGGTCATGCTAGAGCACCAGACACAGCACAGCGCCGATCTGCTCTTGCGTCCTCACGTGAGCGATATTGGCGGGTTTGAATACGACCGGTGGGAGGAATTGATTGCGCGGGGGCGTCAGGCAGCTGAATCTTCGGTGGAGTCCATTCAGCGCTTGCTCTACCCACAAGTTGCTGTGCCGCTGTTATCGGTTCTTTCGTAAAAATGGGACTTTTATCCATCACAAACGGGTGTTGGCATAGGTAGAAAAGCGAAAGGCGCGTGCGCTTTTTTCAAAAGTATCAAACTTTTGTATTATACTTGAGCGCCAAACAACCGGTTTCCCAATACGAGGAACTCGATGAACCAGAATCTGCGCCGAGTACCATTTTTCCAGGGGCTTGATCAGGAAGCCTTATCCGCTATCCAAAAGCGGATGAAACTCCGCCGCTACAAAAAAGGCGACATTGTGTTCCCTGCCGGAGCACCGGGCGAATCCATGTTTGTGATTGAAAGCGGCCAGGTGCAAGTATTAGCCGACAGGGAAGGTGAGCCAACTGGCGGCGTTCTGGCCCATTTGGGACCCGGTTCGTTCTTTGGCGAAATGGCGCTGTTGTTGGGCGAGCGGCGCTCAGCAACGGTGCGGGTGGCGATTGATGCTGAGATTTGGGAACTGCACAAACGCGACCTTGACGACCTCTTGCAAGAATACCCACAAATCGCCATCAATATCAGCAAGGAACTCAGCCGCCGCCTGAGCAAAACCATTCAACAGCCCATTGAGATTGACGAAACCAACCTCATTACCATCACAGGGCAGCATATTCCTTTCTTTGTTGAACGCTTGAAAGCCGTCACGGGCGACCGTGTGTTGGTGGTGGATATTGGCGGCTTGCGTCCATCTTTGCCCGACATGCCGCCCGATGTGGATGTTCACCATTTTCCATGGGATGCACGTCCTGAGGAGTTAGCCGAGTTCCTCGGTCAAGAGGTGGATGAGTACAACCGCATTGTCATGGTGATTCGCACTCGCCAAACTCCGTTGGCGAGGAAAGCCGCTGAACTTGGGGAAGTTATTATCGAAGTGGACCATCACAGCACCACCTGGTTGCGGCGGTATGGGCGGCAGAATTATTGGCATGTGCAACCAAGCCGCAAGGATGTCGATCGCGCGGCGCGACGTGTCGCGCGCAAGTTGGTGGGGATTGCCCTCAGCGCCGGTAATTCGCGCGGATTGGCGCACGTGGGGGTGTTGGAAGTCTTGCGTGAAAACAACATCCCCATTGACTACATTGCGGGGACGAGCATGGGGGCGCTGATTGGCGGTTTGTACGCCTACCGCCCTTCCATCGAGTATCTCTATCAATTTGTTTCGCATCTCCCCAAAGCCACCAGTTTCCGCTTCGGCTTGTATGACTTTGCTTTTCCGTTCCGTACCGGCATTCTCAAAGGCGAAAAAATGCGCCGCTACCTTGCCGAAAAATGGTTTGGGAACGCCAATATCGAAGACTTGGAAATCCCGCTCAAAGTGGTGGCGGCAGACCTTGTCACAGGGGAAGAAGTCATCTTCACCGAAGGTCCTCTGGCGGATGCAGTGCGTGCGAGTACCAGCATCATGGGCATTTTTCAGCCCGCATATGTGGATGGACGCTATTTGATTGACGGTGGTGCCGTCAACCCTGTCCCTGCCAGTACGCTTGAAAACGATGTGAATATCATCATCGCCTCGAGTGTGATTGTGAACCTGACCGAACGCGCCCACCGCAAAGAAATTTTGCAAAGCGGTCGGTTGCCCAATGTGTTGAACATTGTGTTGGGTGTTCAGGAAATTATGGAGGCGGGTATTGTTGAAAGCCGCATGAGCAATGTAGATGTGCTCATCCAGCCGGACGTTACCGACGTTGATGGGATGAACTACAAAGAATGGAAGCCCATCGTTGAGCGTGGGCGTGTGGCGGCTGAAAAATTTGTTGATGATATCAAGCGCTTGTTGAGCGAACGTCGTGCGGGCGCTCGCGTGGATATTCGCCAGAAAGTCATCGAAAAAGCGCGATGAGCACCATTTTGGTTGTTGACGACGAGCAGCATATCTTTGAACTGGTGCGGTTGTACCTGGAACAAGAAGGCTTTGATGTCGCCTACGCTGCTGATGGTGTAGAAGCGTTACGGAAAGTGGCTGAAATCGAGCCGGATTTGGTTGTGTTGGATGTCATGTTGCCGGAGTTGGATGGGTTGAGCGTCTGCCGACAATTGCGGCAAGATGGCAACCGTGTTCCCATTATTCTGCTGACGGCGCGTGGTGATGATATTGACAAGATTTTGGGCTTGGAGTTAGGGGCTGATGATTATGTCACCAAGCCATTCAATCCGCGTGAATTGGTGGCGCGCGTAAAAGCCGTGTTGCGGCGTGTTGGGGGAACAGAGGGCTCATCAGACCAAACGCGCGAGGTGCCGTTAGCATTAGGGCGCGTGCGGTTGTTCCCGAAGCGCCGTGAGGTGTTTATCGGAAAAGAGCAAGTTTATTTACGCCCGAAAGAGTTCGATTTGCTGGAAACGTTTTTGCGCCACCCCGGACAAGTGCTCAGCCGTGAGCAGATACTCAACCGGGTGTGGGGCTACGATTACGTTGGCGAGACGCGTACGGTGGATGTTCACGTCGCTTCTCTTCGTGACAAACTCGAAGAGAGTGGCGTCAAAGTCGAAACCGTCTGGGGAATCGGGTACAAATTGGTGGAAGAGGTATGAAACTCCAAAAGCGCTTAACGACCAGTTATCTCATCATTGCGTTGATTGCCACATTGCTGGCAGGCACTGCCGGGGCCTTTGTGCTGCGTGTTCAGCAAGAACGCACGGCACGCACCACATTGCAGAGCATGGCGAGGCAAGCGGCGGTTGTCTTGCGCAATGCGCCTAATCGTTCGCTGGCTGCGCGCGAATTGCGTGCCCTTGCTGAGCAACACGGTTTGCGCTTGTTGGTCATCAATCGCGAGGGGCAAGTGGTCGCCGATACGGGCGACACGCTGGAAGGCGCTTCTTTGGGCGATCCGGCGAGTATTGCCGCCGCTTTGCGCACCGATTCTGTTTTTTCGTATCGCGGCAATGGCGAGGATTTGCTCCTGGCGCCTATCCCCATTGGCGGTAGCGAGGCCAACAACGTGGTCTTATTGGCTGTGCCGCGCAGCAGCTTGCTCAATAGCTGGATAGAGCTGTTGCCCGGCCTTTTGGGCGCGATGGCAGTGGCGGTTCTGGTTTCCTGGGCGGTTGGCTGGTACTTCTCGCGCCGCATTACCGAGCCGCTGGGCAAAATCACCGAAGCCGCCAAGCGTATTGCCGCCGGTGATTTTAGTGCGCGAGCTGAAGTGGATACGAGCGGCGATGATGAAATTGCCCAACTGGCGCGGGCTTTCAACACGATGATTGATGAAGTCAATGTAGCGCGTGATACACAGCGCGACTTCCTGGCAAATGTCAGCCACGACTTGCGTACCCCATTGACGAGCATTCAAGGGTTCTCCGAAGCGTTGATGGATGGGACGGTTCCCCCGGCGCAGCAGCAGCGTGTGGCGGCAATTATTCATGAAGAAGCGTCACGCCTCTCGCGCCTGGTGCAAGACTTGCTCGACCTGGCGCGTATTGAATCGGGACGCTTTATCATGGCGCGGCGTGATGTGGACTTGAACGAGATCATCCAGCGCTTGAAGGATATTTATGCGTCTCGTGCTGAAGCCGAAGGCATCAAATTCAAAGTGCGCCATCCGCGCAAAGCGCTTCCTATCATTGGCGACCCCGACCGCCTGGAACAAGTATTGACAAACTTGCTGGATAATGCGTTCAAGTATGCGCAACAATCTCCTGATGCGCCGGAAGTGCGCTTGATTGGTAAACTGGGTGGTGTCCGCGGTGTGGCCCAAGATGGCGCCGGCGGTGACCTGGGGCGCTGGTGGATTGAAATTCAAGTGATGGATAATGGGCCTGGCATTGCCGCGCAAGACTTGCCGCATATTTTCGACCGTTTCTATCGTGCCGACCAGGCGCGTAGTGGTGGTGGTGTTGGGCTTGGTTTGGCAATTGCGCGCGAGATTGTCCAGGCGCATGGCGGTGAAATTGCAGTTGAAAGTGGCGACAAAGGCACAACGTTCACCGTGCGTTTGCCCATGAACATGGGGCATCAATCAACACAAGAATCCGCACAACATGCGTCAGCCTGATAAACAAAAAGGAAACGAAAAAGCGATATGACCGTCAAAGTTGCGAAAACAACTAGTCCACATACTGCGGCGTTGGAATCATTGAGCGTCTGGCAAACACGCCTGGGGTGGTTGAGTCTTGTTTTTGTGCTGGTTGGCCTGGGGATGGCATTTTTCTATGCGCCAACCGAAGCCACGATGGGGGATGTGTACCGACTTTTCTTCTTCCATATGCCTGCCGCTATCGCCGGCTTTGCAGGCTTTTTTGTGACGTTTGTTGCCAGTATCGCCTACCTTGTCGAACGCTCAGCGGAACGCGATATGTGGGCGGTGGCTGGTGCAGAGACGGGCATTGTGTTCTCGTTGGCGGGGATTTTAGGAGGCATGTTTTGGGCGCGCCCCGTCTGGAATGTCTGGTGGACATGGGATGCCCGCCTGACGAGTGTGACCATCATGATGTTGACCTACATTGCGTACATGATGCTCCGCCAAGCCATTGACGACCCGGAACGCCGTGCCCGCTTTGCCGCAGTGATGGGCATTGTGGGGTTTGTCAATATCCCGTTGGTCTGGTTCAGCACGCGCTGGATTGACCGCACCATCCACCCGGTTTTGTTTGGCGGAGAATCCGCCGAGACGGCGCAAGGGGATTTGGCGTTGACGCAGTCCATGGAAATCACCTTGATGGTCTGCATGGTGGCAGTGCTTCTGCTCTTTGCGTACTTTTTGGTGCGCCGTGCTCGTTTGGAGATGGCACGCGCCGAATTGGCGCGTCTGCGCGAGGAAGGAGGGACGCCGTGACCAACGCGGAATATTTGTTCGGCGGCTATTTGGCGATGGGGCTTGTGTATCTCATCTACTGGTGGAGCCTGCGCCAGCGTGAACGTTTCGTCGAGCGCGAGTTGGACATAGAGCGTGAGATGCGTTCAGATGAGACGGCGCTTACATAGCAAAAGACGCACGTAGGTTTCACGAACAGGGACGATCTCCACGTGACAGTCGAAAAGATGGAGGTTGACGAAAGTGGGCGTGATAGAGGTATCAATCACGCCTTTTGTGTTGTGCATGCGCCACCCGGCGAATGTGTACACAAGCGTTGCCGGCCATAGCCGTATCGCCCAGCGGTGCGCCCCAAATGCCGCATCCAGGCAAATCCAGCGTCCCCCAGGGCGGAGGACCCGTGCAAATTCTTGTTGGGTGTGGCCTTCTTGCACATAGGGCGCCGGAAAAGTTGTGATCAACGTGCCAAATGTGGCGTCAGGAAAGGGGAGTGTGCGCCCATCCGCTTGCACGAGAGGTACGTGCCGATGATGGCGGCGCAACATGCGGTCTGCTGCGTGTACCATCTGTGCGGAGCGGTCTACACCAACAACGGGAATCCCCTTGCTGTGCAAAAAGGCTAATAAGCGCCCACGTCCAAAACCGACTTCGAGCACAGGGGGCGTTTCTACAAACTGGGCAGCGGTACGTACCCATTCGTACCAAAGACCGCCACTTGCGATCCAGGCGGCGCTGTCATAAAACCACCAGAGGTCGGTATACAGGTATTCAAAAAGCCGTTCCAAAACCCGTTTGCGGTTCATTCAATCAACCAAAGTATGATACACTGCTAGAAACGATTGACTTGTGTTCAATACATCATTATTGCCTTGTCTCTAAAAGTCAACCATCTTGTCAAAAGGCGTGAAATCCATGCGTATTGCACTCGTCCATGACTGGCTCAATCAAATGGGGGGCGCGGAAAACGTCCTCATCACGCTCAAAGAAATCTTTCCAGAAGCGCCGGTTTTTACAAGTATCTATGACCCGGATGCGATGCCGTCCCTCATGCGAGAGTGGGAGATTCATACCTCATTCCTCAACCGCATTCCGGGGATTACCAAGCGGCATCAAGCGTTTTTGCCGTTGTATCCGCTGGCGTTCGAGCAGTTCGATTTCAGCGGTTTCGACGTGGTCATAAGCAACAAGAGCGGTTTTTGCCATGGCATTATCACCCCACCGCAAACGTTGCACATCTGCTATTGTCTTACCCCGACACGCTACTTGTGGAATACCAGCACCTACATCGCACGTGAAGGGATTGGCGGCTGGGCAAAGCGCGTTTTGCCCCCCTTCTTGAGTGCGTTGCGTGTATGGGACCGCGTGGCGGCGGATCGTGTGGACCGCTTTGTCAGCATTTCGACGGCTATCCAGCATCGTGTGCGAAAATTCTATCGCCGCGATTCGGTGATTATCTATCCACCTGTGGAAACATCACGCTTTGCCACTGATGCGCCCCCCGGCGAATACGATTTGATCGTTTCGCGACTTATCCCCTACAAGCGCATTGACCTCGCTGTCAAAGCGTACACGCAATTACAAAAGCCGCTTGTGATTATTGGCGATGGTCGTGATCGGGAAGCGTTAGAGCGCATTGCGGGGCCCACCGTTCGCTTTTTGGGGCGCGTGAGTGATGAAGAATTGCCCCGTTGGGTGCAGGGGTGCCGCGCTTTCGTCTTCCCCGGCGAAGAAGACTTTGGCATTGCACCAATCGAGGCGCAAGCCGCGGGGCGTCCCGTGATTGCTTTTGCCGCTGGGGGCGCATTGGATACGGTCATCGAAGGCGTGACCGGAACATTCTTTCACGAACAAACACCCGCCGCTCTGGCAGAAGCCGTGCAACGCCTCGACCGCATGACGTTTGACCCTGACCGTATTCGGCGCCATGCAGTGCGCTTTGACACGACCGCCTTCAAAACAGCCATACGTGAATTTGTGGAAGAGGCGTTTGCCGAGCACCAAGCCCGATTTCGCCAAGGCGTTCGGCATACCGAGGAGGTTGGTTGATGGAATTGCGCCAATACTGGCATATTTTACGGCGACGTTGGTGGTTGCTTGTGGTTTTGCCCGCATTAGTGGGCGGATTGAGCTGGCTAACCTACACGCCGCCGGCGCCTGTGTATCAGTATGTGATTCGGCTGGTTGTCGGCGTGGAGCCGCTTGAAGAAGATGGAATGGCTTGGGAGACAGACCCCCGCTTGGCGGCTGCGCAAGCCAGCGAGTACATTGCCGACGATTTGAGCGTGATTGTGAGTGAGACCGCTTTTGCGCAAGCCGTGAGCGCCCGTTTGGGCGATTTGCAAGTGCCACCGGGGGCGATTGCAGGCGCAACCGTGGCTGAAAAACAACACCGCATTTTGACCATCACCATCACGTGGGGAGCCCCTGAGGCCTTGGAGCGTATTGGTGAAGCTGTTGTGGCAACCCTGGAATCCGAAGCCGACCGGTTTTTGCCGTTGATTGGGGGTACACGCACGCAAATTGCTGTCGTGGGGCAACATGGTCCTTTTCCCGTAGGGGGAGGGCTGCGTCAGAAACTGGACATTCCTTTGCGTATCGTGCTTGCTTTGATCGCTGCTGTCGCGTTTACGTTTCTCTGGGAATACCTTGATGATACCATTCGCTCACGCACCGACGTGGAACGGTATACCAGAACGCAGCTCCTGAGTGAAATTCCACGCCGCTCGCGGCGCTGGCGTTGAGATGGGGAGGCCAAAAAGGAGGTACCAATGCCAGAAACCGCAATACGTGTAGCCGTGTGTGGGCCTTTGCAATTTTTGCAGGAAGCGTTGGCGAGCGTGCTCCAACAACGCTATAAACTGGACGTCGCCCATTTTGTGCTCCCACAGGAATATTCTGAAGAAGACTCAAACACGCTTTTAGAGCAAGTCCAACAGTTTCATCCCGAGGTGGTTTTGTTTCTGCCGCCCGTCAAAGAAACCACTAGATGCCTGGACTTGATCGAAGCATTTGTGGCGCTCGATGCAAAAGTTATTTTAGTAACGTATACCGAGCATGAAACACGGCAATTGGTACACGAAGCGGTCTTGCGGGGGGTGGTCGGTGTGGTGCCCTCTCGTATGCCTTTGATGCTCCTGAGCCGTGCAATTTACAAAGTCTTTGAGGGCGAACTTTGGCTTGATCGCGCATTGACGGCTGTGGTCTTGAATAGCCTCACACGCTCGGAAATGGGGACCTCGAAAGATAAAACACAGGAGAAAATCGAATCTTTGACGGACCGTGAACGTGAAGTCATTCGTTGGTTGGCCAAAGGTTTGAAAAATCGCGATATTGCTGAACGAATGTCCATTAGCGAATCGACCGTGCGGCACCATTTTACGTCTATTTTCAACAAACTTGACATGAATAATCGTGTAGAGCTCTTGCTTTTTGCTCTCAAACATAATCTTGTCAGTATGGATGAGATTTTATCGTGAGAAAGGAGTATCCCGTATGGCATTGCGTCGTCGCCAAACATGGCTGATTGCTCTTCTTTCAGCATTGACATTGTTGGGAATGTGGGGCACTGGACTTTTGACGCCTTCTATTACCGTGGCCTGGGATGCAGAACATGCAGATGTTCAAGGATTTTATCTTTACCGGGGGCAGTCGGCTGAAGGACCTTTTGAACCGCTGATGTTGGAGATGATACCGGCGACGACGGATGAGGAGAACCATCCGCAATATCGTTTTATTGATACGAATGTTGTGCCTGGCGTGACGTACTACTACGTACTGGAAGAAGTCAAAACCTCGGGCGAGACGGAGCGCAAACTCCTCGAAGGGCCAGCGGTTGTCAATCAAAGCCCCTGGATGTTGATTGCCGCCTGGTTGATTGCGACAATCTTCCTCTTGTGGCTCGTCAACGCCACGCTTCCGCCGCACGTATCGTAGCGGTTAGGCGTAGATGTATTTCTTCCAGATATCGGGCGCGTTTCCATTGCCTAACAACGTCAGCCCAAAATAGCGTGGGCGGAAAGGCTTACGCAGCAATGTCATGCCGATTTCATGCGGCAGGTAATTGCCTTTGCGCCGATTGCAAGCAATACACGCGACGACCAAATTCTCCCACGAATGTTCCCCACCGCGCGAGCGCGGCACCACATGGTCAATCGTCAAGTGTTCAAGCCCCGGTTGCTTGCCGCAGTATTGACATGTGAATTCGTCCCGAAGCAGCAGGTTGCGCCGTGTCAATGGAACGCTCCAATGACGCGGCACATGAACATAGCGATACAGGCGAATGACCAGCGGACGTGGGAGGCTCAAATGCGCCGAATGGATGAACGCCTCATCGCTTTCAAGCAGTTCTGCTTTTTCTTTGAGCAGCAGGACGACGGCACGCTTGACAGAGACGGTATGGAGTGGTTCGTAAGAGGCGTTGAGCACAAGCACACCAGCCATGACTTGACTCCCTCTTCGCTTGATAAGCAAAAAGCGGCCTGCACAGGGCAAGGCCGCTTTTTATACAATCGTGTATTCTCGCTTGTGTATGAAAACTGAATGGCACATGGCCTCAAACCTTTTTACGCCATCACGTTCTCGGATGATTGTTGATGACGTAGTGCCAGAAACTCATTCACTTCTTCCTGGGCTTTGCGATAGCGGCGAAGAAGGGCAGCGTCGGTTCCGCTCAGGCTGCTGATGGTACGTGATGCACAGGTCTGACAGCCCAAGGAAAGTTTGTAAGAGCCGGGCTGACATTTCAAACACCCACATAATTGCACCATCATCAGCTGGAATGCCAACGCCTCGGGGTCGGTTTCTTCTTTTTGTGCGACGCTCTCAACCAGTTCCTTCCACTTAGGACCCCGCAAGTTGGCGAGTGTGCGTGTAATGCGATGTGGGAACAGGAACACGTTATTTCGGAACATAAGCCTCTACTCCATAAAAAACTCGGGGGCCAGGACTCGAACCTGGATTGGCGGATCCAAAGTCCGCTGTCTTGCCGATTAGACGACCCCCGATCGATAAACCCATCTGCTTTTCTGTTTTCCAGCAGAGAGCGGGCGATGGGATTCGAACCCACGACCTTCTCCTTGGCAAGGAGACGTTCTACCACTGAACTACGCCCGCTTATCAACGTCCCTATTTTAGCAAGAGCAACGCTATTTTCAAAACGAAGCAGGGGGGACAGGACTCGAACCTGCAGCCTGCGGTTTTGGAGACCGCTGCTCTGCCAATTGAGCTACCCCCCTGGGCAAAGCGCCGATACAATAGCAATGTTCCCGTTTTGTGTCAAATTTGGGCTGAGGGTCATATCCGCACACCGTGCCAAAACCTTGCTCCTCGCAAGTCCTCGTGGTATCATCCCACCAGCCAGAAGAAACGAGCGGACAAAAGGAGTTCCCCATGGTCATGGATGAAGGCGATGTGACGCAACGTGTGCAAGAATTGCTCGCGCGTGGACGCGAAGCCGCACGCAATGAGCGTCGTGAGGAAGCGCGCCAATACCTTCAGGCGGCTGTGGATATTGACCCCAACAACGCCGAAGCATGGCTATGGCTTGCCGGTGTGATGGACGACCCGTATGAAACGAAGTATTGCCTGGAACGTGCGCTTGAAATTGACCCTCTGAATGAACGTGCACGGCGTGGGCTGGCGTGGGCGGAACAACAAATCGCCGAACTGGAAGCGCAACCCACTTCAGCGGCGGAAGAAGCGGGTTTTTCGAGCATTGAAGCGCAATTGCGGGCGCAATTGCACACCGATGAGGAAGAACGCCCTGGAACCGGCTTGCTTTCGGGTCCCGCTTTGGAAACGTCCACGGGGTTTGATATTCGTGAATTTTTTGCAGCGCCCGATGCGCCGTACCGTATCGCGACACTGGTTTTGTTGGGGTTCTTGGCGCTGGGCGTGATCCTCATGCTTTTGCTGACCATTGGCGTTATTGACCCCATCACGGCTGTTTGACGGTTTCGCCTTTTCGCCCGATTTCTCTATACTGTAGGCGTGAGCAACGGCGCCGGACGTCTCCCAAGACGTCCGGCTTTTTCTATGCCAATTTTGATGAAAAGGAGGGGTTATGGCGAAGATTCCGGTGGCCGTTCTGGGGGCAACAGGGCTTGTTGGGCAGCGCCTCGTGCGCCGGCTGGCTGACCACCCCTGGTTTGAGGTGGTGGCATTGACGGGCTCGGCGCGCTCGGAAGGGAAACGGTATGCTGATGTGGTGCGATGGCGGCTTCCCGGTGATCCGCCGCCGCAGGTTGCCGACATGATTGTTCAGCCCAGCGACCCGGCGCATGTGCCGGCGAAATTGGTTTTTTCGGCGTTGCCGTCCAGCATTGCGGCGGACATTGAAGCGGCGTTTGCCCAGGCTGGGGCGTTTGTGTCCAGCAATGCGCGCAATTATCGCATGCACGCTGATGTGCCGCTGGTGTTGCCCGAGGTGAACCCAGACCACCTGGCGTTGTTGCATGTTCAGCAACGCCAACGCGGGTGGACGGGCGGGATTGTGACGAATGCAAATTGTGTTGCCATTCCGCTCACACTCGCTCTGAAACCGTTGCAAGATGCTTTTGGTGTGGAACAAGTCTTTGTCGTCACGATGCAGGCGATTAGTGGGGCGGGGTATCCCGGCGTTGCTTCGCTGGATATTGTGGACAACGTGATTCCATTCATCAGTGGGGAAGAGCCCAAAATTGAAAGCGAACCGCTCAAAATGTTGGGCACGCTTTCGGATGATACGGTTGAGGCGGCGCCTATTGCGATTAGTGCGCAGGCAAACCGTGTTGCGACACGTGACGGCCATATGCTTTGCGTGAGCGTCAAGCTGAAGCAGCAGGCGACGCCCGCGGAGGTGGCCGAGGTTTTGCGGGCGTTCCGTGGTAAGCCGCAAGAATTGAATTTGCCGAGCGCCGCACCGACGCCGATTGTGGTGCGTGAAGAGGACGACCGGCCGCAACCGGTGCGCGACCGTGATGCGGCGGGCGGTATGGCGATTACCGTGGGGCGCATTCGTGAGTGCCCATTGTTTGATGTGAAGTTTGTGGTGTTGGGGCACAACACGGAACGCGGCGCGGCAGCCGCGGCGCTGCTCAATGGCGAATTGTTGAAAGCCGAGGGGTTTGTGGCATGAGTGCGAAAACGGTGTATTTGCCGCGGACAATTGCAGAGCAGATGATTGCCCATGCGCGTGAGGGCAAACCGGAAGAGATTTGCGGCTTGGTGGCGGGGGATGCTTCGGGGCGTCCCGTGGCGTTGTTTCGTGTGCCCAACATTGCTACAAACAAAATCATCACCTACCACATGGACCCCCACGCGCAGTTGCAAGCCTTTCGCGAGATGGAATCGCGCGGGTGGCAGTTGCATGGTATCTATCACAGCCATCCCGCCACACAAGCCTATCCTTCGGAAACCGACCGTGGGCTGGCGTTTGACCCGTTCGACAACCAGCCGCTCTACCCGGATACGATTTACTACATCATCTCGCTGGCGGATGAGACGCGACCGGTGATTCGCGGCTTTCTCTTGCCCGATCCTGATACGATTGAAGAAGTCCACATTGAAATTGAGGACGAGTAAGCGCCACGCAGCGAAAAGCCCCGCTCGCCGAGCGGGGCTTTTTTCTTGCACAAGGCGTTATGGTGTTTCAACGGATGGCGTCGCCACTGGCTCGCTGGTTGGCGTGGCGAAGGGGTCGGGTGTTGGTGTGGGCGGTGGGGTGGGCGATGGTGCAATGGGCAAGAGTTCCGAAATGCCCAATGTTTCTTGCACATACGGGTAAATTTTGTCCCAACGTGGTTGGAGCACATCGCCCAAGCCTTCCAGTTTCAGGTCGTATACGAAGTTGGGCCCGATAATGCCGCGCCGGATATTCGCGGCGTCAATCTCGCTCCCCAAGCGCGCCAATGCAATCATCTCGTCAATCGTCATATCGGTTTCGATACTGCTGTAGACTGTGTTTGCCATTTGGTAGAGACGGCGCGGCGTGAGGCTCGTCAGGATGCCAAAACTGAGCACCTTATCGCGCACGGCCAGAATGACCTGTTGCTGACGCTCGGCGCGGTCAAAATCGCTCCCCGAATGGCGCGTGCGCGCGTAAATCAGCGCACGCTCGCCATCCATGTGTTGCAACCCCGGCTCGAACTCCACCCGCATGTACCCATAGTCCTCAGTGGGATAGTAGGGGTCAACAATGCGTTCGGGGACTTCAATGTCAATGCCGCCAATCAAGTCGATAATTTTGCGGAAGGCGTCGAAATCAACCACCACGTACCGATCAACAGTAATCCCAAAGTTGCGGCGAATGGTTTGTTTCACCAGCGCCGGCCCCCCACCGGGGTAGTCGTAGGCTTCGCCAAAGAAGAAAGCCGTGTTGATGCGATTCAGTTGCTCGCCAAAGCCGTAGTCGGGGATGGTGACGTACAAATCGCGCGGGATGGAGAGCATGGCGGCGCTTTTCGTCTGGGGGTCAATCCGCACCAAGATGATGGTATCACTGCGCCATGTGCGTTCGGCTTCATCCCGCTTGTCCACCCCTAAAACCAGGATGGTGAGCGGCTCTTGCAGGTCGGCAATCGAGAGTTGCTCGTTCTCTTCGCTCCCAAAAGAGATTGAGGGAAGCGAGATGGGACCGGCTGTTGTTCCTTGCCCTTGGGAAGATGAGGCGCCTGTGGCGACCGTCGCAAAAGGCAGGTTGGCTGTTGCAACGATGTGCCGTGCGGCTTTGTAGGTCAGGAATGTGGTAAAAAGCCCCGCGACAATAAAGAGCACCAGAAGCGAGGCCATAAAAATATCGAACCAGGGAAGTCCTTGATCCGATACGATTTTTCGTTGCGGTTGTTGAACACTTTTTTGCATAGGCGACCCGACTCGTGAGAGATTTCACAGCGCGAGAGTATAGCATACGCAAGGCGGAGCGCCAATCAATAAAGATGAAGGCGAACGGGGCGGGTTCGGCCAATTCTGAAAAAATTTTTGGCGATTTTGAAGGAAGGTGAGGAGATGATATTTGGTTTTTCGCTTTTCTCACTTATACTTCGCTGCCGCAAACCTGACAATATCATGTGGAGAGAACCCGCATGGCAAGCATTGGACAGCAATTACGAGAAGCGCGCGAAGCGCGAGGGCTTTCGCTCGAAGATGTCGCCGCTGAAACGCGCATTCGTTTGGAATATCTGGAAGCGATTGAGCAAGATAACTTTGCCGCGTTGCCGGATGACGTTGTGGCGCGCGGATTTGTGCGCAACTTTGCGCGTACAGTGGGGCTTGACCCAGAGGCGTTGATGGCGGCGTTGGGGGCTCCCAAAATTGAGGTGCTGACAGCCGAGCAGTTTAGCGTTGATCGTGAGATTGATGAGCCGCTTGCGCCCTCGCCTGTTCCGTGGGGGCGTTTGCTTTCCGCCGTGGGGCTTGTGATTGGGGTGTTGGCGGTGTTGGGCGCGCTGATGTGGTTCTACCCCCAGCGGAGCGAGTGGTTCGACCGTTTGGGGTTGGCTGGCTTGTTGGGAGCGGAAACCGTTGCTACGCCCACACCGACGCCGACCGTCCTGATTGCCGGCAGTGGCTCACAAGGGGGGGAAACCATCACCACACCGACCCCAACTCCCACACCGACGGCTACCCCTGTGCCCACCGCCACGCGCCCACCACGCACGCCAACCCCCACACCGGGCGAAGCCGAAGCCCCGCCCGTGGTGGATGGGCTGCAAGTGCGTGTGGTGGCTGAGCAGGATGTGTGGCTGTTGGTAGAAGTGGATGGTGAAAAGGTGTTCGAGGGGCTTTTGCAGTCCGGCGATACGCAGGAATGGGTGGGGCGTGAACGTCTGTTCTTGCGCACAGGGAACGCCGGCGGTACGCATGTCTTTGTCAATGGTGTGGATATTGGCGTGCTGGGCGAATCTGGTGAAGTATTGTCGCGTGAAATCTATCTCGATGCACAGAGCGGTATGCCCGTATTGGGCGAACCGCAACCCACCCCTGTACCGACGACGACGGGGTAAGGCAGAAGTGAGGCGTGTATGAAATATCATGTTGTCACCTTAGGATGCGCAAAAAACATTGCCGATAGTGAAGGCATTGGCACGTTGTTGCGGGCGGCGGGGTATGAACCCGGCACGCCCGATGAGGCTGATGTCCTGATTGTGAATACGTGTGGCTTTTTGCAAGCCGCGCGGCAAGAAAGTATTGAAACCCTGAACGCATTGGGCGAGCGGAAGAAGCCGGGGCAATTGCTCGTTGCCGCCGGCTGTTTGAGCGAGCGCTATGGCGCCGCACTTGCCGATGAAGTCCCGGCGCTGGATGGCATTATCGGCACACAACAATGGACACGCATTGCCGATTTCATCCAACAATTGCGTGAACGCGAAGAAGAAGCCCGCTGGCGCGCCTATGCGATGCCGCCGGATGCGCGCAACCATGTGGCCGATAGCGTCAGCCGCCGTGCGGAAGGGCATAGCGCCTATCTCAAAATCGCCGATGGATGCTCCGCCCCGTGCGCTTTCTGCACCATTCCCAGTTTCAAAGGTCCACAGCGTTCCAAGCGCCCAGGGACGGTGATTCGCGAAGCGCAGGAACTGGTGGCGCAAGGTGTGCAAGAAATTGTGCTGGTGGCGCAAGACCTGACAGCCTACGGGCGTGATTGGGGCGAAACCGACGGCTTGCCCACGTTGCTGGAACATTTGATGCAGGAAGTGGAAGGTGATGTCTGGTTCCGCCTGATGTATGCGTACCCGGGGCACGCCACGGAGCGCCTGATTGAGGTGATGGCACGCCATGAACGCATTTGCAACTACCTGGACATGCCTTTACAGCATGGCGACCCCAACGTGTTGAAGCGTATGCGCCGCCCGCACAAACTGGAGCGTATTTACCGCTTTTTCGAGCAGATGCGCGATGCGATGCCGGATGTGAGCCTGCGCACCACGTTCATTGTCGGCTACCCAGGGGAAACCGAAGAGGAATTCCAGAACTTGCTTGATTTCATGAGTGCGGTGCAATTCGACAAGGTGGGGGTCTTCACCTTCTCACCTGAACCGGGTACACCCGCCGCCGAATTGCCAGACCAGATTCCCGAAGAGGTGAAGCAAGAGCGTTGGGAGCGTGCCATGGCGCACCAGCAACCGATTGCGCTTGCGCGTCAGGAAGCGCAGTTGGGGCGCACGCTGGAGGTGGTGGTGGATGGGTACGACGCCGAAAACGGGTTGACGTTGGCGCGTTCCTATCGTGAGGCGCCCGAGGTGGATGGTTATGTGCTCGTGCGTGGGCAATATGACCCTGGCGAGCGGCTCACGGTGCGCATTACGGGGGCGATGCCTTACGATTTGGAAGGGCGCGTGGTGAAGCGTAAACCACGCCGCACTCCGCCACCGCATCCCGCCGCTATCAGCCTGGATGCGATCGGAGTGCGTGAATCCTGACCTGATGGTGTTGACGCCTGCCAGCCCCCGAACATGAACACGTTCGGGGGCTTCTGTTTTCGTAAGATTGACGCCGGCGAGCGGCTCTGAACGTGTGTATGCCTCTTGTCCTAGAATGATGAAAGGAGACGGTGATGTGGCACTATCTGGCTCTTGGTGTGGTGATGGCGTTGACCGTGGCATGTGCTCGCACACCGCCAGATGCTTCGCTGCCGTCGGCTACACAACCAGCGCAAGCAAACAGCGGTGTGGTGGCAACCCCTTCTTCCACGCCCGCTTTCGACCCGGAGGATATTCCACCCGGCGCAGCGCGCGAGTTTTCCACAGATTTTACCCGCCACAGCGTGCCGTATCGCGAAATCTTGTCGGGGGGACCGCCCAAAGACGGCATTCCAGCCATTGATGCGCCGCGCTATGTGAGTGTGAAGGCAGCCGACGAGTGGTTGCGCGACCGCGAGCCGGTGGTTTTGTTTGCCTTGAATGGTGATGCGCGCGCCTTCCCGCTTCAAATTCTGACCTGGCATGAAATCGTCAACACGGAAGTGGGCGGTGTACCGGTGACGGTGACATTTTGCCCATTGTGTAATACCGCCATTGTCTTCGACCGGCGGTATGGCGACCTTGTGCTTGATTTTGGAACAACCGGGCGTTTGCGGTACAGCAATCTCATCATGTATGACCGCCAAACGGAGAGTTGGTGGCAACAAGCCACGGGGGAAGCCATTGTGGGCACGTTGACGGGGGCGCAGTTGACGACCTATCCCGCGGCGATTGTGTCCTGGCAAGCCTTCAAGGAGGCGTATCCCGACGGCAACGTGCTCTCACGCGAAACGGGCTTCAACCGCGCCTATGGGCGAAACCCCTATGTTGGGTATGATGATATTGAAAGCCGCCCCTTCTTGTATGATGGACCAACCATTGATGGCCGCTTGCCGCCGATGGCGCGTGTGCTCACAGTGGCGGGCGAAAATGACGCAGTTGCGTTTCCTTATGATGTGTTAGCGGAGGTGCATGTCGCCAATGAAACCGTTGACGGCAAGCCCATTGTCGTCTTTTGGGCTGAGGGAACCGCTTCGGCGTTGGATGGGAATCTCATCGCTGAGAGCCGCGATGTCGGCGCGGCGTTAGCGTTTTCGCGTCTGCTCGATGGGCAGGTGCTGACGTTTTGGTGGGATGGGGAAGCGATTCGTGATGAGCAAACCAATTCACGGTGGTCGCCGTTGGGGCAAGCCGTTGAAGGGGCGTTGGCTGGTCGCCAGTTGGAGCCGGTTGTGAGCATCAATCATTTTTGGTTTTCGTGGGCGGCGTTTCGACCGGATACACGTCTGTTTTTGCCGTAAACCCACACATAAAAAGGGGAAAAGGATTGGTGCAATCAAGCGCCAATCCTTTTTTTATGGCGTCGGGGCATATTGTAATGTGTGTTGTAATGTTTACCTTTCATCATATCTCCTGTACCATGGGAGAACCACGCCCATTTTTTTCAACAGGTTGAATCTATGAAGAGGAACAACGGGGAACTGAGTCGCATTTTGGTCGTTGAAGATACCGATGACTTGCGCGCGTTGATGCGTATGCGCCTGGAACGCCGCGGGCATGAGGTATTGGAAGCGCGTAATGGTGCGGAAGCGCTACGCCTTCTTGCCACTGAGCCGGTCGATCTGGTGCTTCTGGACATTATGATGCCAGAAGTCAATGGCTTTGAAGTCTTAGAAACAATCAAAAATGATGTCTCCTTGCGTCATATTCCTGTGGTGGTGCTGTCCGCGTTGAATGATGCGGATAGCATTGTCAAATGTATTCGGATGGGCGCGGACGATTATTTGGTCAAGCCGTTCAAGTCGGTGTTTTTGTATGCGCGTATTGATAACTTGCTTGAACGCAAGCGCCTGCGCGACCGTGAACAGGCGGCGTTGCGGGCGTTGCGCGAGGAACAGGCGCGCACGGAACAGTTGTTGCACAGTATCTTCCCGCGGGCGATTGCCGAACGGTTGAAACAGGGGTTTACCGAAGGGGTGTTGGCAGACCAATTCGAGTCGGCCAGCATCTTGTTTGCTGACATTGTGAATTTTACCAGCCAGGCAGCACGGCTTTCGCCGCAAGAAGTGGTACAGTTTTTGGGGGAAATGTGGGGGCATTTTGAAGCACTGACCGCTTCTTTTGGCGCTGACAAAATCAAGACGGTAGGGGATGCGTTCATGGTGGCGGCGGGGGTGCCGGAACCATGCGATGACCATGCTGAGCGTCTGGTACGGTTGGCGTTTGCCATGCGCGATTCGGTGCGTGCATGGCGCTGGCCAGACGGTGCGCCTCTTCATCTGCGCATTGGCATCGCTACGGGACCAGTGGCGGCGGGGGTGTTGGGAACCAATCGCCTGCAATATGATGTGTGGGGTGATACGGTGAATCTGGCGAGCCGCTTACAGGAGCATGCCGAGCCGAACACTGTTCTGGTGGCGGAAGCAACATGGCAGGCGCTTCAACCGAAACTGGAGGGAGCGCCTCGCGAGGTGGAAATCAAGGGGAAAGGGCGCATGACCGCCTACGTTGTGCGTGGTCTGCGCGCTTTCAGTCCCCAGGCAAGTATCGAGGATCGTCAATAGGTATGAGTGTTTCTGGCTTGGCAAGTTTCCTTTTATTGAGCATGGCCGCACTGGTTGTGTTTGTGGTGTGGCGTGTGTGGTCACGCTTTCGCCAACCTACGCTGTATGACTTCCTTGTATTTGGGATTGGAACAGCGTGGTGGTGTACGTGGTATGCCATCGAAATCCTGGCGCCCTCGCTTGACATGAAATTGTTCGCGGCCAAAGCCCAGTATGTCGCGATCAGCATTACGCCTGTGGCGTGGGCGATTTTTGCGTATGATTACACGCGCCGGGGGCAACGGATGCCGCGGTGGGCGCGTTTGTTGTTTAGTTTTATTCCCTCGTTGACGCTGGTTTTTGTTTTCGGGTATCCCTTGTTGCGCCTTGTGTGGCAAGACCATTTTTTGAGCACCGAGGCGGTGGTGCCGGTCTTGCGTTTTCGGTATGGTCCGTGGTTTTGGGTGCATGTCGGCTTTTCGTACTTTTGCAACCTGTTCGGGGCGTATTACCTCGTGCGTTTTATGCTGCGCCAGGGGGATTTGTATCGCGGGCAAGCGTTGACCTTGTTGTTAGCCGTAGCGTTCCCTTGGGTCGGTAACTTGATTTACATAACGGGGACGAATCCCTTCCCTGGATTGGATTTGACGCCTTTTGCCTTTGGGGCGAGCGCATTGGCAGTGATGTGGGGGTTGTTTCGGTATCAACTGTTTGAAGTGACTCCAATAGCGCGCGAAGCCGTCATTCGTAATTCACCGACAGGTGTGCTCGTTCTTGACCTGGAAGGGCGTTTGATTGATATCAATCCTGCCGGGCGTGCCTTGACGGGATTGAAAAAAGATGAACACGTCCTTGGTCAACGGGCGATAGATGTGTTGCCTCATATGCGTGAGATTTTGGAACAAGCCATGCAATCTGAGACAACCCTGGAATGGCAGAAAAGTGTTGACGGTGAGCGTCGGTATATCGCTGTGCGGAGTTCTTTTTTGCGTGAGGCGTCCGGGCGCCATATCGGGTATGTGATTGTGTTGCATGATTCGACCGAAATACGGCGAGCGACATTGGAATTGGCGGCGGCGCGTGATGCCGCAGAGGCCGCCAACCGTGCCAAAAGTACGTTCCTGGCAAACATGAGCCACGAATTGCGCACACCGCTTACCGTTATTATTGGATATACAGAGATGCTCATAGAAGATATTGCGGCGGGTGAATACGATGCGTTAGAACCGTCCTTAGAACGTGTGCAAGCGGCTGGGCAGCATTTGCTCGATGTGATTGGCGAAATTTTGGACATGTCGAAAATCGAAGCCGGCAAGATGGAAATTGAATGCAGCTGGTTTGACGCGGATGAACTTGTTGAAACGGTCGTGTTGACGGTCCAACCTTTGATGGAGCGGCAAAACAATACTTTTCACTGGGAAATTGAGCGTCTTGGACAGATGTTCAGCGACCGCATCAAGGTGCGGCAAATCCTTTATAACGTTCTGAGCAACGCCGCCAAGTTTACCCAAAATGGCGAGGTTGTCTTTCATGCCAGAGTAGAGGTGGACGAACACGGGAACGAAATGATTGTGTTCCATGTGCGTGATACTGGCGTGGGTATTCCGCCCGATAAGCTTGAATCAATTTTTCGTCCCTTCGAGCAGGCGAACGGTTCACCCACACGTGGCATGGCTGGTACGGGGTTAGGCTTGCCAATTACGCGCCATTTTTGCGAATTATTGGGTGGTACAATTCACATAACGAGCGAGCCGAAAAGAGGAACGCATGTCTCTGTGTCCTTACCTCGTGTTACTTCGACAATGGAAGTCCTCGATGCCGAAGAAAATAGCGCCATTGTACGTTGATAGGGATAAGACAATGAAGCCACTGAATCATCTACACGTTAGGAGAGCGCAATGAACATTGCTGCTGTTGCTATTCTCATCTTATGGGGGATGGCAGCTGCAATCACTGCACTGGTGGTGCAGGTTTGGCACCGCTTTCGCCAGCCAGCCCTGCGAGGGTTTGTGTTGTTTGGGGGGGCAACAGTTTGGTGGTGTATCACGCATGCTCTGAGCTTGATGTTGCCCACGGCTGAGTTGAAATTGCTGGTGGTCAAGGTACAGTATCCGGCGATTGTGCTTGTACCGTTGGGTTGGCTCCTTTTTACGTATGAATACACCCAGCAAAAGCAATTCCCGCGTTGGGCGCTTGCTGTGTTGGGGGTTCTTCCAACGCTAACGGTGCTTTTCTTGTGGGGCTATCCAAGCATTCGCTTGGTCTGGCAATCTCATGAACTGGCAACCGACGGCATCGTCCCCGTTTTGCGCCCCACCTATGGACCATGGTTTTGGGTGCATGTCATCTATGCGTATGGGGCGCTTTTCGTTGGGGCGCTTTTCCTCTTGCGTTTTATGTTGAAGCAATCCCATCTCTATCGCGGGCAGATTGTAAGCCTGCTCTTGGCAATTTTCTTCCCATGGCTGGCCAGTATCGCCTATTTGTTGGGCAAGAATCCTCTGCCAGGTATTGATACGACACCCTATACATTTGGGCTCAGTGTGCTTGCATTGGTATGGGGGCTTTTTCGCTACCAATTGTTCCGTATTGTGCCGGTTGCGCGGGAAACGATTATTCGCAGCTCACCGACCGGGGTTGTTGTGCTTGACCTGGAAGGGCGTGTGATTGACATCAATCCGGTCGCTTTGCACATTTTGTGCGCCGCAGAAACGTCGGAGTACGACGTATTAGGGCGTTTGTACACGGAAGCGTTTTCACAAGAAATTGTTGAATCGTTGCAAACCTGCCTTGCCGAGCTGGGACGCCATGAAATGACGCGCCGTATTGGAGAAGAAGAGCGTTTTTATGAAGTTGAAAGCACACGCTTGCATGATGAAACAGGGCACCAATTGGGAACAATTTTGACCTTATATGATGTCACCGAAATACGGCGCACAGCGCTGGAACTGGCAGCGGCGCGGGACGCCGCCCAAGCCGCGAGCCATGCAAAGAGTATTTTTCTCGCCAACATGAGCCACGAATTGCGCACGCCGCTCACCGTGATTATCGGGTACACAGAGATGTTGCTGGAAGATATTGCCGCGGGGGAATATGAGTCGCTCATTCCATCATTAGAACGTATCCAGATTGCCGGGCGGCATTTGCTTGAAATCATCGGTGAAATTCTTGATATGTCCAAAATCGAAGCCGGCAAGATGCAAGTTGACCTGGATTGGTTCGATCTGCAATTGGTGTTGGATGAAGTGGTAGGCACAGTGCGCCCTCTAATGCGCGAGAATGAAAACACATTTGAGTATGTGAACCAGCTCCCGATAGGGACACGCATGTACAGTGACCGTGCCAAGGTGCGGCAAATTCTCTATAACTTGCTGAGCAATGCCGCCAAATTTACGCAGAATGGCACAGTGCGCCTGGAAATTTCCCTGACGCAACACCCCGAAAACAACCAGGAGTTGTTGCGTTTGCGGGTCAGTGATACCGGGGTAGGCATTCCCCCGGAAAAACTTGAATCAATCTTTCGCCCATTTGAACAAGCAGATAATTCGCCAACACGCGCATTTGGTGGCACGGGCTTAGGACTTCCGATTACACGGCACTTTTGTGAATTGCTGGGGGGGAGCATTCATGTGTTGAGTGAACCAGGTAAGGGAAGCGCCTTTACAGTGGTGTTGCCGCTTATTGTGCCTCAACGGAAGAATGATGCAATGAACCAGGAGGGGCAGGCGTCGCCGCAAGTCGTAGAAGAGGGGGATAACAGTGCTTACTAGAGATCAAGATCGCCGCAAATATGATGATGATATTCATATTGCGCCGGCAACGATTCGGCGCGCCCTGGATGAGCGGGTATTACTCACTTTGCCGGTGGTTGGCGTTGGGCTGGCGCTGTTATACTTGATTTTGGGGATTGGGCATGTTTTCGTCCTGCCGCCCGACGTCAAACGCATTATGGCGCCTATCGCGTTTGGCTCTGTCCTGTTGTTGCTGGGCATGGCGTGGTGGGTGCGTGCTCGTCTTCCTGCGCTTGACCCACGCTGGGCGCACCCTTTGGCGTTTGGGGTTGCCATGCTGGTATGGCTCAACTCGTGGGTTCATTTGTATTTGTTGAATGACCAGCCCCAACTCACGACGAATTTGGCGATTCTCATCATCGGTGTAGGGGTTTTCTATCTTTCATGGCGCTGGTTTTGGGCGACAGTGGCCTTTGTCTGGATTTCCTGGCTGGCTTTGGCTCTTCCAGCGGGCATGCAACCACCCTGGGATCACTTCTTCTTTATGATGATTGAAGCTACGTTTGTGGGGGCGATTATTCAGTGGATTCGCCTGCGGCAATCCTATTCATTGGAGTATATGCACCTGCGTGACCAAGAGCGCAAGGCGCAGCTGCGTGCGGCCTTGGCGGCTGCTGAAGTTGCCAATCAGGCGAAAAGCGCTTTTTTGGCGAATATGAGCCATGAGTTGCGCACGCCGCTGACGGCGATTTTGGGGTATGCGGAGATGCTTTTGGAAGAGCCGCATATTCAGCAAGATGGTATTATTGCTCCGGCCTTGCGGCGTATTCGGCGTGCTGCACATGAATTGTTGCAAATGGTGAGTGATGTGTTGTTGCTCGCCAATACCGGCGCCGATGCCGACGCCCTTTCATTGAGCCGTTTTGACCTGTGTGCCCTCGTTGCTGGTGAGGTTGAGCGCCAGATGCCGCGTGCACAACGACGTGCGAATGACGTGCAAATGCAATGTGATACGCCGATTGAAATACTCAGCGACCATGAAAAGGTGAGCGTGATTGTGCGCCAGCTTGTGAGCAATGCGATCAAGTTTACACGCAATGGGCGCATTACAATTTCGATCGAGCAAACGGAGGTTGAAGGGGAACCGTCTGTCTTGTTCCGCGTGCGTGATACAGGTATCGGCATTGCGCCGGAGCATATGGAGCGCATTTTACAACCGTTTATGCAGGCGCAAGACGTTTGGAGGCGTGAAGAAGGCGGCATGGGGATCGGATTGACGATCGTCAAAACGTTCTGCGATATGCTTGGCGCTACTTTCTCTATTGAGAGTACACCTGGCGAGGGAACGATTGTAACGGTTCTTTTCCCGCAACATGGACCGCCGCATGTGCGCGCGAATACCCAACAGATGCAGGCCAGAGAGGAGACGGCACATGCATAACCAAACAGAAACAACACAAACAACATTGCCTGTGCGTATGGAAACACTTGAACGCTGGGCTGTGCGTTTGATGCGTGTACCCCTCATCGGTGATGTTGGGCTGATTGACGCTTTGCTCCTTCTTAGCAGTTTTTTAACGTGGGCGCTGCATGATGAATTCGAGTTCTGGTTGTACTTGATTTATGCCTGGTTGGGGATTGGGGCTTTCTTCTGGACATGGCGCTCATTCGCGGTGCGAGGTCTCTTCTGGGTGCTGATTTCGTTTGTATTGATGATGCAAAAAATCAGCATTGGTGAGATGTCGGCTGATGCGTTTATCGAGCGCCCACCATTGCTCCTCTTGTTGGTTTCTATTTTCGTCCTGGCACGCTGGCGCGACCAAAATGCGGCGCAATTAGAAGCGACGAACCGTGAATTGGCACAGCGTGTGGCGGAACTCGTTAAGATTTCCAGCGACCTCGAAGAATCACAAGCCCAATTACGTCAAATGGCTGAGGCGCGTGCGACGTTTTTGGCGCATTTTAGCCATGAACTGCGCACGCCATTGAGCGCCATGTTGGGATATCTTGAATATCTGTTGGAAGATGCCACGCTCGCCTCTGATGGTGAAGTCGCTGATATTTTGCGCAAGACGTACAATGCCGGACAGCATATGCTAAATCTCGTCAACGAAACTCTGGACCTGGCACGCATTGATGCCGCAGAAGTAGACATCCATGTGGCAGCGTTTGACCTGAAAAAAGAAATACAAACAGTGGTTGAAACGATCCGGCCGTTGGTGGCACGAAACAACAACACATTGACGGTTGAGGTCCCGCAGCACCTGCCCAAAATGGAAAATGACCCGGTAAAAGTGCGACAAATTTTGTATAACTTGCTGAGCAATGCCGCCAAATTCACGCAAAATGGCGCGATTCATCTTTCTGCGAAAGTTGAATCGCACGACGGTAAAGAGTGGCTTACTCTCACGGTGCGCGACACGGGAATTGGCATGAGCGAAGAGGATTTGCAAATGCTCTTTGTCCCCTTTACGCGGCTCACATCTGCTCGTGAGATGCGTGGCACAGGTTTGGGTATGCCCTTGACTCAACGTCTCGTCAATCTGTTGGGGGGGGATATTCGTGTGCAAAGCGCACCAGGGCAAGGGACAACGTTTTTTGTGCGCTTGCCGATGGTGTATGAGGGGGGGAAATAATGCAAGAGAATGTCTTGCTTCCACTTGCAATGGCGTTTTTGCTCTTCATTGCCGGCATCCCATTGTGGGGTGAACGGAATGGACAAGCAGGGCGTTTCTTTGCGATTGCTTTATTTGGGCGTGCTGCCGCCTTTTTGGGGGCTGTGTTGGGCGTATGGGCCGCCGGTACGTTTTTCGAGCGTGTGGGAGTACTGCTGTTTGGTGCCGGCATTGCTGTGAGTGGGGTCTTTTTAGTCGCATTTGCCACTTCCTATGTCGGGCGTTTTCGGCCGGGGGCTTCCAGGCGCTTGCCTTTGTATTTTCTCCCGTATGCCGTGTGGGTGTGGGCAATCCGGGACATGCCGGCGCAAACGCTCTGGCAGCCAAGCCCCCTCCTTTCACTCCGTTTAGCCCTACCGCTGCCGTTGGTCGCTTTCTCACTCGTGTATGTCATTTTGCCGACGTTGGCGGCGGCAGCGCTACTCGCACCGCCACTTTGGCGGCGTGTTTCACAAGCGCGTTGGCGGCTGTTTTCATTGGGCATGCTTCTGGTTCTCACCTTCCTTTCAATGCCTATGGCGGCGCGCTTTGGCATATTGGCATCCAATACGATTCAATCACTGGCGTATTTATTGGTGGCCGTCGCCTTCTTTGTTCTTGATCGGCGCATAACGACTTTTGCCGCTGAGTTCGTTCTCGATAACTTGCCCAACCCGGTCCTCATTTTGAACGCCAAAAACGAAATTGTTGAGGTAAACCCGGCTGTGGTTCGTGGGTTGGGAATGCCTTTAGGCGAGATCTTGGGGCGTCCCATCGAGGAGGTCTGCCCGACGCTTGCAGAAGTGCTTGAATTGGGCATTACAGTCGAAACTCGCTTTGAGATGAAAGAGCGGCTATGGGCGGCAAATGAATCGGTCTTGCCCTCACCATTTGGGAATGAAGAGTGGCGTGCCTTGATTCTGACGGATGTGACGCATTCCCGGCGGATGCAAGAAGCGCTGGAACGTGCTCAACGTGAAATGGAGCGCTTGCAAAAACAGTGGGAGACAGTGATTAATGAACTCCCGCAGGTTATCGCGTTGCTCGATGAGTGTGGCTGTGTGATTCGCGCCAACCAAACATTGACGGAGTGGACAGGGCACGCCTGCCCAAGTGGGACTGCGCTTCATACGGCACTCCACCCGCAATGCACCGCTTCTGTTTGCTATGTAGAAGCCCTGTGGCGTGACGCTCAAAAATCATTGGCCGCCGGGAATTATTGGGAATACGAAGTGCAGGACGAGATACTCAATCGCCGCTTGCTCTATCGGTTTATGAGCGTTTCCGCCCCTACAGATGAACCCATTTTTGCACTGTTGATTGAAGATGTCACAGAGCGGTATCTCTATGAAGAAGAGTTGCGCCGTGCACGGGATGAAGCTGAAGCAGCAAACCGTGCAAAAAGCGCCTTTTTGGCCAATATGAGCCATGAACTCCGCACACCCCTCAACGCGATTATTGGATACAGCGAGCTGTTGTATGAAGACGCCATAGATGCCGGCGATAAAGATATGGCGAGTGACTTGAAGAAGATACATAGCGCCGGACGCCATTTGTTGACTTTGATCAACGATGTGCTCGACATTTCCAAGATTGAGGCTGGGCGCATGCAGGTTTCGCTTGAAGAGGTGGCGATACGCGATGTAATTGATTCGGTCGTGTATACTGTCAGTGGCTTGATTGAGCAGAATGGCAATACATTTGAGTGTGTCGTGGATGAAAATGTGGGCGTGATACGCACTGATGCCACAAAATTGCGCCAGATTTTGCTGAATTTGTTAGGCAATGCGGCCAAATTTACCGAACAAGGGAAAGTGGCGTTACGCATTTGGCGTGAGCGAGGGAAGCCCAACGACGAAATTGTGTTTGAAATCAGTGATACGGGGATTGGTATTCCCGAAGAGAAATTGCCGACGCTGTTCCAGCCGTTTACTCAGGTGGACCCCAGCCCAACGCGCAAGTATGGAGGAACCGGCTTGGGGCTGGCGATTACCAAAGCGTATGTGGATATGCTTGGTGGAACGATTGAAGTGCAAAGTGAGGTGGGTAAAGGGACAACATTCCTTGTACGGTTGCCTGTTGTTTCGACCTTGGTAGAAGAAGCATTGACGCTGCCAGAGACCCTCGAAGATGATACGAATGTGTTGCCGGTGATTCATCCCGACATGCCGGTTGTGCTGGTAATTGATGATGATCGCAAGGCGCGTGAATTGATGGCGCGTGTGCTGCGTAAAGAAGGGTTTGCGGTTGTTGAAGCGGCAAGCGGCGCAGCCGGTATTCGCCTGGCACAAGAAATTGTGCCGGATGTCATTGTGCTCGATGTCTTCATGCCGGAAACGGACGGATGGATGGTGTTGCAGTCGCTCAAACAGGATCGAACAACCGCCGATATTCCTGTCATTTTGTGTACAGTGGCGACTGAGCGGGAACTTGCCCTGGCGCTTGGTGCGGCTGAATTCATCCAAAAGCCGGTGGAATACGAAGAACTGGCGCGCCGTGTTCGCTATTATGTGGGCAAAAGTCAGGGCGAAGATGGCGGCGCGCCGCGCGTGTTGGTCGTGGAAGATGATGCCTCAATGCGTGAGTTATTGGTGCGCTTGTTGGGACGCATGGATATTCGGGCTGATGAAGCCCAAAATGGGCGTGAAGCCCTGGAGTATGTGCGTGCGCATCCTCCTGTGCTGATCCTTTTGGACTTGATGATGCCTGAGATGGATGGCTTTGAATTCTTGAAGCATCTTCGTGCAGACCCAGGCTTAGCAGGCATTCCCGTTATCGTGGTCACTGCGCGTGACCTTTCGCCGGCGGAGCGCGAACAACTGCGTCGCTCGACGCAAGAAATCATCCAAAAAGGCGCCTTTGATCGCTCTCAGTTTCTAAACATTGTGCATCATGCTTTGCAGTCATCAACTGCCCGAACTGCCGAACAATCAGAAGAGGAGCGGGAAGAATGACCCGAATATTGCTTGTGGAAGATAACGAATTGAACCGCGATATGCTGGCACGCCGACTGAAACGACGCGGCTTTGAGGTGTTCACCGCGGTGGATGGCGAAGAAGCCCTCGCACTCGTGCGCAGTGAGATGCCTGATATTGTGCTCATGGATATGAGCTTGCCCAAAATGGACGGTTGGACCGCAACCAAACACATCAAGACAGATCCGCAGACGGCGCATATTCCGGTGTTGGCGTTGACAGCGCATGCCATGATTGGCGACCGCGAGCGCGCTTTAGAGGTCGGCTGTGATGAATATGAAACCAAACCCGTCGATTTTCAGCGGCTTTTGCAGAAAATAGAGATGCTCTTGCAGAAGAACCGTTCATAAGACGCACAGGGAGCGCAGAGGATGCAGCCTGTTCAAAAGTATGTCGAGGCATTGGGGCATATCGCCACACAATTGATACGTACGGCGCGGTGGGGTGATGTTGCGGCCGACGTTGCCAATACACTCGCCGAGGTGTCCGGCGCTGAGACCGTGACGATCGTGCTCAATCAGTATGATGAAACGCATGCATGGCGTGGCGCATATGCGGCACATTACGGGCCTGAACATGATGCTTGGCCTTGGCGTGCTTCGCTTCCACCGGAAATAGCCGCGACGCTTGAGCGTGGCGCGATCTGGCGTGAGGGGCGTTATGCTTTTCTTCCCATCACTCTGCATGAACGTTGGATTGGTACGCTCGCATTGGCAGCGCCTGAGCAGGCCGAGTTCGACCTGGAAGCCTTGACCTTTGCTGAGCATGTTGCGCGTATGCTGGCGGAATCTGAAAACCGCCGTCGCCTCACATTGACAGAGCGCTGGAAGATGTTGCGTCAGGATATCCCCGACCTGGCGCACCAGCTCCATATGTACGCCAATATCGCCGATGCGCTCTTTCTGTGCGACCAAGATGGCGTTATTCTGGACGCCAACTTGACGGCGGCCACGCTTTTGGGCGTGTCGAGTGAAGCATTGCCTGGTCGCCATCTTTCCCAAGCGTGGGGATTGCCGCCTGCTGCCGCCGCCATTCAGTGGCAAGAAATTCAGAAAACATTGCAGCGCATTGGGCGTTGGATTCGGCGTTTTGAGGCGCGGCGTACTGATGGTTCAGTCATTATTTTGGAGGCGACGGCTGTTCCTTTGGAGCACGAGGCGGGGAACACCCATATTTTGGTGGTGGCGGAAGATGTGAGCGATGTCGCGCGCGCTTTTGAGCGGTTGCGTGCAAGTGAAAACCGCTATCGTGCACTGGTGGAGCATGCCCCTGACATTATCTTCGCTATGCAAAGTGATGGCACACTGTTGACACTCAACCCGGCCTTCGAGCGACTAACCGGCTGGACGCGCGAGGAATGGCTTGGGCGTAATGTGTTGGAACTTGTGCATGAAGAGGATGCACACTTGCTGACGACAGCACGCGAACAAGCACGCCGGCGCCAGATTATTCGGACCGATGTACGCTTGAAGCGGCGCGATGGCACGTATCTCTTCGCTGAAGTTACGGCTGCTCCTGAACATGCTGAGGACCAGATTGTTATTTACCATGGCATTGCACGCGATATTACCCAGCGCATTGCCATTGAACAGGAGCTACGCTCTCAACGCGAACTCTTCCGCAATTTGGTGGAAATTGCTCGCGTGACAAGCCAACGCCCATCTCTGGAAGCGACATTGCATGATATGCTCGATGTGGCTTGTTCGGTCACGGGCGCAGCGCGTGGCAGTGTCTTTTTGCTCGACCGCAATGGGCGCGTTACACACAGCATCCTGGCGCGCGAACAAGCCGATGAAGAGGAGAAAATCCGCCTGGCAACGCGCGCCGTCAAGAGCGGTGTGGCTGGGTTGGCGGTGCGTGAAAAGCGGGTGATTCGGATTGACGATATCGCCAACGACCCCCGCTGGGAAAAATTCCCCAATGCGCCCTTTATGGAAGGCTCGGCGCTGGCCGTCCCCATCTCGCATGATGAGGAAGTGCTTGGTGTGATGACACTCCTCGCTGGGCAACCCCATTTCTTTGATGAGGAGGATGTGGCATTGATGCAGGCAGCCGCCGACCAGATGGCGTTGGCGGTGCGCAACGCCCAATTGTATGAAGAACAGCGACAACTCATTCATGATTTGGAGCTGGCGCGCGATGCTGCGGAAGCCGCCAGCCGTGCCAAAAGCGCTTTTCTGGCCAACATCAGCCACGAACTGCGGACGCCGCTCACTGTCATCATTGGCTATGCGGAAATGCTCCTCGAAGACGCTCAGGATTTGGGCGATTCGCATTTGATACGCGGCTTGGAGCGAGTGTTGAATGCGGCACAACACCTTTTGAGTGTGGTGAATGATTTGCTCAACCTGGCCAAAATCGAAGCGGGCATCTCCGAGATAGATGTCCAGACCGTAGCCGTCACTGACCTGTTGGTCTCTCTTGAACAGCATATCGAACCACTCATTGCCGCCAGCACCAATACATTTGCCCTGGAAGTGAACGATAACGTTGGTGAATTTGTGGGCGATGTCGTCAAATTGCGCCAAATCTTGCTCAATTTGCTCAGTAATGCCATCAAGTTTACTGATGAGGGTACGATTACGTTGCGGGTATGGCGTGAAAACGATGGCGAACGGGAGATGCTCTCATTTGAGGTGCATGACACCGGTATTGGTATTCCGAGTGAACACTTGCAAAACCTGTTTGACCCATTCTACCAGGTCCATACCGACCGCAACCGCAAACACGGCGGTACTGGGCTTGGCTTGGCAATTAGCCAGCGGTACGCGCAACTGATGGGAGGGCGTATTACTGTCTCCAGCGAAGTGGGGAAAGGCTCGGTTTTCACGGTACGTGTCCCGGCAGTCGTCAAAACAGCACAACAATCGTATGAAGGAAAAAGGAGCATTGAGCAATGAACGCGACCCAACCCAAGCGACGTATTCTTGTTCTGGAAGATGATGAAGACTTGCGATTTATTTATGCCCGCACGATGCGCCGCGCTGGATTTGAGGTGCGGGAAGCGGCGACGCTTGCCGACGCCAACCGCTTCATTGATAACGAGCATTTTGATGTCGTCTTCTTCGATATTCGCCTGGAAGGTGAGCGTTCGACGGATATTTTGCGTGCGCGTGCACAAGAATTGCGCAAAAAAGGCACCTATATCATCGTTATCTCCGCTGAATCCCAATACGCCGACCTTGCCGAGGAATTGGGCGCCCATTTCTTTTTGGTGAAACCGGTTGAATTAAGCTCGCTGGTCACATTGGTGGAGCGCCTGTTGAGCGACCCTGAAGGTGCAAATAGCTAAGATGCATGCTTACCGCTATGCTGATGTCTTGCTCCAAATCGTTCATCACCACCCCCGTTTGGCGTTGGCATTGACTGATGCGCATTTGCGTATCCAGCATGCCAACGCCACGTTTTGCGCCTGGGTAGGTGATGAGTGTGTATCCGTCGAGCAGGTAGCGCTTCCCGAATTGTTGCCGGTATTGGTGGGGCTTGAACAACACTTGTTCCGTTTGGCAACAGAAGGTGGAACACCCTACACCTTGCCCTATGTGGCGCACAATGGGCGCGTTTTTGATCTCACCATCGAGCCGGTGCACCACCTGGGGGCTGATGAAGAACCGCTCTTGCTGGTCACACTCCACGATGTCACAGACCGCGCCCGCATTGAGCAAGAATGGCGGCAGCAGCGCAATGAATTGATGATGCAACGCGCGGCATTGCGCCGTGCTCGTGATCATCTTGATTATGTGCTGCGCCGTTTTGTGCCTTCCTCAGTCGCTGATGCGCTCATCGAAGGCACACATACACCAGCCCCCGTGGGCGAAAAACAGACCGCCACCATGTTTTTTGCCGATGCACGTGGCTTCACTGCTGTCGCCGAAACGTGCACGGTTGAGGAATTGTTCGACATGCTCAACGCCCATTGGGCTATCCTGGTGCGCGAAATTCGTGCCGAGGGGGGCACTGTTGTGCAATATGCCGGCGACATGATTATGGCTGCGTTCAACGTGCCCGACCCCATGTCCGACCATGCCCTGCGCGCGGCGCGTGCAGCATTCAAGGCGCGCGCGGCGCTGGAAACGTTCGCGGCGCAAATCGCCGAAAGCGGGTTGCCGCCATTGCGCTTTGGGTTTGGCTTGCACACAGGAAGCATTATGGCGGGATATGTGGGGGGCGGTGATTTTTATCAATACGCCACTATTGGTGATACAACCAATGTCGCCTTTTACTTGTGTACACAAGCACCGCCGGGCGCTATTTACGCCAGCCATACCACGTGGGCGTTGTTGGGCACACAGGTAGAAGCGCGTTTCGTTGCGCAACACATGGTCAAGAAACGCCGTGAGCCTATTTTGGTGTATGAATTGACCGCCTTGCGGGCTTCTCCCTCTTCCTGATTGTGATTGTTGATGCATTCTTCCCCTCTGTGAAGGAGTTTTGTCCCCCCAAAATAGCCATATTGGTTTATTGAAATCATGGTGGGGATGGGCGTATGGTATACATGCCTGACATCGCCGACAGTATCGAGTTTATGGGGGGGAGCCATGTTGACACGCCGCACATTCCTCAAAGCCGTTGCCGCTCTGGCGCTTGCACAGCCCTGGAAGACAACATTCAACGCAGATGCACGTCCCACATCACGTTTGCATGGCAAAACACTGGAAGGTTGGTCGGTGGTTGTGGGAGACGGTGTGTATGCCGCGCCGGGCGAAGCGCCGGTCAGCCTGGATGATATCGCCACCACGCACTCGCGCCGTTCCTCGCTTGTGCAGGCAAATATCCACCACCGCCGCATCATGGCGCATAACATCACCTTCTTGCGCGTGGTGGATGACCGCACACTGCACGCAGCCCACGAATGCCGCTACACGTTCCGTTTGCCGTTCACGCCTTCAATTGAAGCGCCCGAAATGAACGGGGAAACGGTCGAGGGCGGCTTGTTCGTGTGGGACGGCGCCAATACGCGCATGGACTATGGGCTGGCGTTTCAGTGGGTTATCAACCCATGGTCGCCGTCGTTTGGCGAATTGCGGGCGTGGTCGGGTGAAAATGGGGGGATGTGGGTGCCTATCGGTTCACTCGCGCCCGATACCCGCTGGCACCGTGTGCGCTACTGGCTGGATATTCCGTCTGGCGTCGCTCGTTTGCGGATTGATCAGCACATGTTTGAATTACCCGTCGCCGCTACACCCAAAAACGAACAGTGGGGAACCGAAATTGCCGCTCGTTTGCAATTTGAGGTGATTAGCCTCTACCCCGGCGAAACCGGGACGGGTGCCATGCACGCGGTTGAAGTGAGAGACTGGCGTTGGGAGTGGTAAGCAGAGCCGTCAATGCCTTCGGGGGGCGCGCCCCCCGTTTTTGTTGTCAAGCCACAAGGCGTGAGGGGGCTGTGGGCAAGGTGCGTCTTTTAGCGGAAACGCCAACGCATGAAGAGGACAAGCAGAAGTGCCGCGAGCACCATGCCCCAGCGGGCGATACGTTGGGCTGAGGTGTCGTGCAAGGTGCGAATCGTCGTCTTGGGTGTCGGGGCGCGAAAGGCGCGCGCTTCGAGCGCCATGGCGCGTTCTTCCACGTCTTGCAGGGCGCTGATGACCAGCGGCCCGAACAGCGGTAAGAGGGCACGCATGCGCTGAATGAGCGTGCCGCTGGTCTGCAAGCCGCGCGCTTGTTGCGCCATCATAATGGTTTGCAAGCGGTCGTACATGCGCGGCAGAAGCGAAAGCACCGCAAGCAGCAGGTAGGCGAGTTCGTGCGAAAGCCCCAGTTGCTCCAACCCCAGTACAAAGTCCGCAGGATGCGTGGTGAGGAACAGCAGCAAGAACGCGGCGACCGCAAGCACTAACCGTGTGGCGATGACCGCCGAAAAAGCCAGCCCGTCGGCGCTCAGGCGCAGCAGCCCCCATTCCCACAGAACGTTGGTGGTGTTGGGCCAGAGAAAGCCGTTGATGAGGAACATGGAAAGCAGGAAGGGGGCTGAGATGAGCAAAAGGCGGCGCGCCCATGTGCGAAACGTCATATCGCCGTCGGTGCGCGCCGCCAGTGCCAGTATGCCCAACAGGAGCACCGCCCAGAGCCAGGCGTGGGGCATGCGTTGCCATGGCAAACCGGCCAGCACCAGAAGAGCAAGGCACCCGCTCACTTTCGTAAGCGGGTGCAGGCGGTGCAAGAACCCGTTTCCGGGTAGGTACAGGCCGGTTTGCATTGCGGTTAGTCCACCACTTTGTCGCCTTGTGGGAATTGGAGCACTTGTTGACGCGGCAGGGCGCGCACAATGGCAAAAACAATCAGGTAGGTAATGAGTTTATCCAGCGGGTCGCTCACAATGCCTTGCCCAATCACCGATTGCCAGAGCCCCAAGCCGGTGCTGCGGAAGAACGCCACCAGCGCATCGGTGCCGCCGCCGGTGACGCCGCCAAAGACAATCGTGGCAATCGGGGCGCTGATGAGCGCCGCCACGACACCCGTAATCAGGCCGGCCAGCGCCACCCGCGCCGGAGATTTCATCCACCCATTGGCGCCAAAATAGCCCGCCAGCAGACCAATGGCCGCCGCCGTCAGGGCGAATGGAATCCACGTGGGGCTGTCCAGAACGCCAAGCAACACGTTGTTGATGACGCCCGTCAGTGCGCCGGGAATGGGACCGGCAAGGACGCCCGTCAACACCGTCCCAATGCTGTCAAGGTAGAGTGGCAGTTTGAGCGCCGCGATGAGTTTCCCACCGACAAAGTTGATGACAACACCGACAACCATCAAAGCCAGCGTGCGCGAATCAAAGCGTGTCATATGCGACCCTCCCTCTTGTGGAAAGTTGATCAAATAGCAAAGTTAGAGGCGGCGCAAAGATACGTAAAAGTGGCGATTTGACAACTTTTTGTTGTCATGGTGTGGACACGTGTTGCAAGGCCTGCTCGGCTTCGTGATAGGTGGGACGCAATCGTAGCGCACGCTCAAAATCGGCGCGCGCCCCGTCAATATCGCCCAGCGCCGTACGCGCCATCCCGCGCCAGTACCACGATTCTTCGAGGTCGTTGCTGGTTTTCAGGTTGGCGTCGGCAAGCGCGAGCACATCTTCGTAGCGCCCCGCGGCATAATAGGCTTCAAACGGGCCAAATTGATACCAGAGCATGCGCCACGGCAAGCCAAGCACCCGCGCCCGGTCGTAGGCTTCAACAGCGCCCGCAATGTCTCCTGTTCGCAAGCGGCTGGTGCCCAGGTTGAACCAGGCGAACGCATCATCGGGCGCGGCGGTAACCGCGGCTTCTGCCTGAGCGAGCGAGTGCGCCCACATGTTCGCCGAATCGGAGAGCGGTCCGAGGACTGCGCGCAACGCATCGGCGCGCTCCGGCGGTGCCACCACCACGTAGGTGCGGTTGAAGACGCGCCAGAGCGCGTCGGTTTCCGCGTAGGGCAAGCGCAGGTTTGGCCCATTGTATGAGTCGTTGGCGATGAAGACACCTTCGGCGTCGTCATAGCCGATGAGCAGGCGATAATGCCCCATGCCGTCGTCCGGTTCTGGCAGAAACCATGTTTCGATAATCACGGGAAATTGCGCGGCGAGCAGCCGTTTCAACAGAGGAAGGTCGCCGGCTACACCCACATGCGCCACAAATCCCACCCGCTCGGCGTATGCCGCCAACTCTTCGGGGCTGACGTTTTTGTCGTCGGGGTTGGGTTTCAGAAAGGGGGCGGTTTGGTCTTGTGTATCCGGTCGCCCGAAGAAACTGAGCGCCATGCCAATCGTGACAGGTCCGCAGTTGTTCCAGCGCTGGTATTCATGGCGCACACCCGACAGCATGACGTGCGTGGGGAGCGGCGGCCAGGTGGGCGTCGGGGTGGCGTGTGCGGCGCTGGGCGTGGGGGGAGGCGGTGTGGGGGGCGTGGCGGTCGGCGGTGCCGCGTCTGGTGTTTGGACGAGTGCGGCGAGGACGGGTGTGGGCACAAATTCAGGGTGCGGCTGGTGTTTGCGCCACTCGGTTTCAATGTAGCGTGGAAGGTAGCGCACACGCGCCGGCATGCGCTCCCAATTCAACCAGATAAGCGGGACACCGACCACCACGAACAACATACCGAAAAAGAGCACCGCGCTTGCCCACGAAACGTGGTAGCCTGTGCGTTCGGGGGGCTTCACATTGGGGGTGGTCTGTTTTTTGAAAGTCATAAGCACCTACCTGCGTGTCAAGGGGCATACACCAGCACGCCGTCCACCTGCAATTGCCCATTCACAACGGAAATGTGCAGCGTATGGCGGTGGTCGTCCAGGTTGTCCGCCAGCAGAATCGGCAATGGGTCGGCGCCGGCGGGGTGAATGTCAATGCGGCGTGGTTCGCCGTTGTCAAGGCGTATTTCGATGGTGGCTTGCGTCTCCGGTCGCACCATGAGAAGCACACGCCGCCCTTCCACGCCAAACGTGAGCGTCGCGCCCGCTTCGCCGCGGCGATAAGCGCCCAACACGGCGCGCGCATCGTTCACGGTGTGCCATTCGCCGTTGTACGTCAGCGCCCAATGGTTTTCTTGATGATAGCCGCGATAGAGGGTTGGTTGAAGCGTGGTCAGATACGCTTTGATGGCGTCATACGCGGCGGTGGGCGTAAAATCCGGTTCAACCAGGCGGAAGTAGTATTGCGGCTGGTCTTTTTCGCTCTCATCGGCCTGCTTGAAAAACCAATACGTCATGACGCCGGTCCATGGCCATTCGCGCTGGACGCGCTCGAACGCTTCCACCGCGTAGCGTGCGCGCATTTCTTCCGGTGTGCGACCGAACACGGGCAAAATCCCCTCAGGCGTACTGTTCCAGCCCATTTCGCTCAACCAGATGGCTTTTTGCCCGTCCCCGTTGCGGCGCATGATGTCGCGAATGTAGATGGGGCGCGAGAAGTTGAGCACACGGGGGCGCATGCGGCGGTCATAAGGACCGCTCCACAGTCCATAATCTTGCACGGCGAGCACGTCGAACGATTGCGCCGCGCCGGCGTCGTAGAGGCGTTGCAGGAACAGAAAATCGTTGAAATCGCGTTGCGTGAGTTCGATAGTGGGGGCGAGCGGTGCGGTCAGCACCACCGCGTCGGGGTCAACGGCTTTGATGCACGTGTAGCCGGTGTGCAACAGGCGGGCGTACTGTTCCGGGCTGATGGCGTATGTGCCCCATTCGGGGAAAATGTTGGGCTCGTTCCAAATCTGGTAGTAGCGGATGCGCCCTTTGTAGCGTGCGGCAACTGCTTGCACGTAATCGCAGTAATCTTCCAGCCTGTCAGGCGGCGCTTGTGGACCAACCTCATTCCCAGCGGCGCGGCTCCATGCCGGCGGGTTGGACAAGCGGGCGATGATGGCGATGTTATGCGCCTCGGCGCGTTCGACAATGTAATCGTATTTGCGCCAGGCGTTGCGGATTTCGTGATTGCGTAAATCCACAAACCAGCCTTTGCGGTGAATTTCAAGGTCTTCCCACGGGAATTCTTGACGAATCCACCGGAAGCCGGCTTCTTCAATCATCTGCAGCGTGCGCTCCACGCGCCCAGGGTCGGCTTCGGTTTGCAGAAAGGTGTTGACGCCGAAGGGGTACAACCCCGCGTGGGCAACCGGTTCATACGGTGCAGCGTCTGGTTGGGGGCGCAACATGCCGCTAAGCAAGTGCCCAACCCCACGCACTTGGGCGCGCCAATCTTCCTCGCCGGTTTGGTGGCGCAGAAACGTGCTCAGGCGCGGGCGCATGGTGACCAACGCCCACCCCGTGGCGAGAACGCCAATGAGAGCGAAAACAAGCACCAGTCGGCGAATGCGCCGCATGGCTATACCCGCTCCCGCAGTTTGCGCAGCCGTTCGGCGGCGGCTTCCAGGGTTTGCCAGGTTTTGCAGAAGGTGAACCGCGCCAGCCGCCGCCCTTCTTCTTTGTTGACGTAAAACGCGGATGGTGGAATGGCCGCAACGCCAATCTCGGTCGTCAAGAAGCGGCAAAAGGCAACGTCATCATCAAAGCCCAGTGGCGTGATGTCCGTCAGGACGAAGTAGGTGCCTTGCGGCTCGAAAACGCGCAACCCCGCCTCGCGCAAGACGGTGCAGAGGAAATCGCGGCGGGCGGTGTAATCGGCGACCAGGTGCGCATAGTAGCCGCGGGCTTCGGCTTCGCGCAACGCGGCGGCAATCCCTTCTTGCAGGGGTGTCGCCACAGCAAAGGTGATGAATTGGTGCGTGCGGCGTACTGCGGCGGTGAGGTGTTCGGGGGCGATTGCCCAGCCGATTTTCCACCCCGTCAGGCTGAATGTTTTGCCGGCGCTGCTGATGGTGATGGTGCGCTCCCACATACCGGGCAAGGTCGCCAGCCGCACATGGCGGTGTCCCTCAAAGACAATGTGCTCATACACTTCATCAGTGATGGCGACAACATCGTGCTCTTGGCACAACTCGGCGATGAGGCGCAGTTCTTCTTCGGTGAAGACGTGCCCCGTCGGGTTGTGGGGCGTGTTGACGACGATGGCTTTGGTGCGCGCCGAAAAAGCCGCCCGCAATTCGTCAGGGTCGGGGGCGAAGGTGGGGGGGCGCAGGGTCACCACCCGCACGTTGCCGCCCGCCATCTCGACGGCTGGGCGGTAGGAATCGTAGAAGGGTTCAAAGAGTACCACTTCATCACCGGGATTGACGAGACCGAGCAGTGTAGCGAAAATCGCCTCGGTTGCGCCCGCGGTGATGGTGATATGGGCTTGGGGGTCAATCGTCATGTTGTAGAAACGCGCCGCATGTTCGGCAAGCGCCTGGCGCAACGCAGGTTGCCCGGTCATGGGGGCGTACTGGTTCAGGTCGTTGGCGATGGCGGTGCGCGCCGCCTCTTTTGCCACGTCAAAACCGGCAAAATCCGGGAAGGCTTGCCCCAAATTGACCGCCCCATACTGGGCGGCAAGCGCGCTCATCTCTGTGAAAATGGTGGTCCCCATGCCGTGAATGCGCGTTGCCAGATAGTGCTCGTTCATTCTCGTTCTCCGTCTGATGCGATGTGTAGTTTTGTTTCTACATGATATGAAAAAACGCCCATGCAACAACAACGATGCGTAGGGCGTATGCAGGGAAAAATCATGCAAGGAAGGAAGCCATGACAGAAGCAACACCTTTGTTCGAGTGCGTGCCCAATTTCAGCGAAGGACGCCGGGCGGAAGTGGTGCAAGCCATTTGGAACGCTATTGCGGCGGTGCCGGGGGTGCGCGTCCTCAATCTGCACATGGATGCCGACCACAATCGCTCGGTCATCACGTTTATCGGCACGCCGGAAGCGGTTGAGGAAGCGGCTCTGCAAGCCGCCAAAACAGCCGCCGCCCTGATTGATTTGCGCCAGCACCAGGGCGAACATCCCCGCATTGGCGCAACGGACGTCATCCCCTTCATCCCGCTGGAAGCGGCAACGCTCGACGACGCCGTCCACCTGGCGCGGCGTGTGGCGCGTCGGCTTGCCGAGGAAGTGGGAATCCCCACCTACCTGTATGGTGCAGCGGCGCAGCGCCCTGAGCGGCGGCGGCTGGCGGACATCCGCCGTGGCGGCTACGAAGCCTTGGTTGACGCCATTCAGCACGACCCCGCGCGCGCCCCTGATTTTGGACCAGCGGCGCTGGGACCGGCGGGCGCAACAGCGGTTGGCGCGCGCGATTTTCTGATTGCCTGGAACGTCTTTTTGACGACATCCGACGTGAGCATTGCCCAACGAATTGCCCGTGCGGTGCGCCATTCCTCAGGTGGACTGCGGGGTGTTCAGGCGTTGGGCATGTTGGTGGATGGGCGCGCGCAAGTCTCAATGAACTTGACCGACTTCCGCCATACCCCTTTGCCGCGCGTGATGGAGATGATACGGCGCGAAGCCGCGCGTTATGGCGTGCTGGTTGAGCGAAGCGAGTTGGTGGGGCTGCTCCCGCTGGATGCAGTGCTGGATACGGCGGCGTGGTATTTGCAACTGGACACGCTGACCGCCGAAGATCTTATCGAGACGCATGTCTGGCGCTATCGGTGCGCGTTGCCAGAAGGATAACCAACATACATGGCGAAGGAGGTTGCAATGCGTTCGTGGGGGGTGAAACTCCTTTTTGTCGTCCTGGCCGTTTGTGCTTTTGTGTGGCCGCTGGTGTTTATCAACATAGCCCTCGCTAAGCCTATTCATCCGTCTGATAGGCTCATTGTTTCCAGTCGTGCAGAGTTTTGGTTGTTGACGACGACGTTTGGGGTGGCATATACCTATACCAGCCTGAGCACTGTCCAGGCATTGGTATATGCGCTTGGCCTGTTTGTACTCGGCTATGTTGGCATTCGTGTGAGTGGTATCTCGTTGGGGGCTCTTGGCTTGTCGCGTCAGAAACTCTTGCAAGCAGTGGTTTGGATGTGTATTGCCTGGGCGTCAATTGCTCTCTTTCTCCGGCTTATCGGTATCCCCTTCGGAAAATTGTTTGTCCTCTTCACGAAACCATCAGTTTGGGTATATTGGGTTCTTGTGTGGTGCTTCATCAGTGTTTCTGAGGAGGTTTTCTTCCGCGGCTATGTGTTCAGCGTGATAGAACGCATGACCGAGGGCAAACGATGGGCGAGCGGGGCGCCTGTCGTTGTGAGCACGTTGCTTTACATCCTGTTTTTGCAGGGGCAGGTCTATTTGCCTCGCCAATCTCAGCCTGATGCGCTGTCACTCACAACAGTTGCGCTCTTGTTTCATACCGGCTTGGCCGTGCTTTTGGGATGGGTTTTTGCGACATCACGCAACCTGGTGTGGACGGCCTGGCTCAAGGCGGCAATTGTTGCCCCCCTCTTCCCGGTCTCGCGAGGTCTCATCATCATGGTTCTGCTCACCTATGCCTGGCAACGGATTCGTATCATCAAGTACGAACAATTGTATAAAGCCGTAGAGGCACGTTTGGAGCTTTTGAAGTTGGTGTGGAAGTGGCGCAGATCTCAGGAGCAGGAATCGCAATAAAAAAGGATGGTGTGCCAGAAAAGCCGTCAGCGCCCTGCACATGTGCGTGTAGGGCGTTCTGCTTTTCCACGTATGGTTGCAACGAGCAACAAACATTTGACAAAAGCCCACGGCGCCATATAATTGGCGGCGCTGTAACGCGCTGAGGTAGCTCAGTTGGTAGAGCACCGCGCTGAAAACGCGGGGGTCCCCAGTTCGAGTCTGGGCCTCAGCACTCAAGCGGGCGTAGTTCAGTGGTAGAACGTCTCCTTGCCAAGGAGAAGGTCGTGGGTTCGAGTCCCATCGCCCGCTCTGGATGCCACCGTAGCTCAGTCGGTAGAGCAGCTCACTCGTAATGAGCAGGTCGTCGGTTCGAGTCCGACCGGTGGCTTCTTCAAAAAAAAAGCCCCGCATGTGCGGGGCTTTTTGCTTTCTTGCTCGCCATGTTCACTGCTTGAAGTGCCTGTAACGCTTGTTGTATTCCTCATGCGAGATGACTTCCAGCGGGATGACGCCACTGTCGGTTTTGCGCGCCAGCATGCGGTAGCGGTAGGTGACGGGAATGCTGATGAGGGTGTTGTCGAATTGCATGAGTTTGCCCTTGATGCGCGGGGCGTTCCAGGTCACGCCGTCCGCCAGCAGGGCGAGGATTTCACGGGCGCGGATGACCACATCGCGCGGGAGATGGCGCAGTTCGATGGGGTCGTGCTCAAACGTGGCTTCCCACGCGGCGCGTTTCTGGGCGCGTTTTTGGCGTTCTTTTTCTTCTTGGGCGCAACGGTGGCAGAAAGAGCCAAACCCTTTGTGCCCACATGGAAATTCTTTTTTGCGTCGGCCCATGGTCTGCTCCTGTTAGCGCCGTTTGCTGCGCCCCATGCTGCTGGAACGTGAGGCGGGGCGTGACCGTGAGGCGCGTGGACGGCTGACACGATGGCTGGGCGCGGCGTGCGGAATGGATGATGTGAGTCCCAGGCTGGTCGGGGCAATCGTGCGCGAACGGCGTTGTCGTTCAACTTGGCTAAGCACGCGCCGAAATTGCTGCAAAGCGCTTTCCGTGTAGGTGCGCACATGGGCGGCTTCTTTTTGGATGCGGCGCAATGTGTCGAGTGAAGCCCCTTCGAGCGGGATGCGGCGCAGGTTGGCGAACATGCGGCGGGCTTCTTCCAGCGTTTGCAGGTCGGTGGTGGCAATCATGGGGTGGTTGGCAAGGGTTTCGGCTTCGGCGAGTGCTTGGGCGGTTTCTTCGATGAGTTGCCGCGTTTCTTCCAGGGTTTGTTGGTAGAGGCTGGCGGCGATTTGCACTTGTTCCTGGGCGGCGCGCAGGGCGTCGAGGGCTTGGGTGTAGTGCCGGCGTGTTTCTTCAAGGGTGGCGTGCAATGCTTCATCAGCCAGGGTGGGCAGGGCGGCGCGCGCTTCTTCGGCTTCGTTCAGCAGGCGGCGGGCGGTGTTGGCTTGTGTGATGAGTTCGGGTGTGCGCGCGGATTCGGGGAGCGTGTCCAGGGCGGCTTCAAGGGCGGTGCGGAGCTTTTGGGCTTCGATGGCTTGGGCAGCGATTTCCTGTTCGGCGATGCGGGTGGCTTCGAGTTGTTGGTGCGCGCGTTGTTGGGTCTCGCTGAGCAGGGCAAGGGCTTCGTTGAGGGTTTGCTGGGCGGGGGCGTAATGGCGTTTGCCGATGAGGCGGCGCACGGTGTCGAACATGGTATGCAGTTCGTGCAGGTGTTCTTTGATATCCTCGCCCAAGCGGCGGTCTTCGCGCGTGTGCAGTTCTTCCAGCGCGTGCAGGTCGGCGATGGCTTTTTGCAGGCTGGTTTCGATGTATTGCTCCGCGTTGCGAACGGCTTGCAGGCGGTCGCTGATGAGTTGTTGCACGTTTTGCACGAGTGTGAGGGCGTGCGCGGCGTCGGTGAGTCGTTGGGCGGCGCGAGTGAAGTCTTGCACGTGGAGCGCATTGAAGCGGTCGGCTTCGGTGAGCGCGTCGGTGATGGTCTCGAAGGCGTGTTCGGCTTCACGCACTCGCGGCGCGATGTCGTCCCAATTGGCGCTGGGGTAGGCTTGCAGGGCTTCCCATTCGGGGCGGGTGCGGGTTTCCCACGTGGTGCGCACCTGTTCGGCGCGCTGTTTCAGGTTCTCGAAACGGGCGGCGTTGGTTTGATGCAGGGTGCGCCAGTCGTTCACCACGTTGCGCACGTGCGTTGTCGCGGCGATGAAGGCGTCCACGGCGTTTTGGGCGGCGACGCCTTCGGGCTGTGAAAGGGCGTGCATGGCGCGCGAAAGGGCGTCGTCGGCGGCGCGGAGTGCGTTGGGCAGTTCGGGGGGACGGTAGCCTTCGGCGGCGGCTTCTTCCACGAGTTTCAGGTGTTCGCGGTGCAATTCCACGGCTTCGAGGAAGGCTTCGGCGGCGTCGAGCATTGCGTCGAGGTCTTCGGCAAGGTCGAGCACGTCAAGGTAGCGGTGTTCGCGCAGCAGGTCGTCGGCGTGTGTCAGGTGTTGGTCAATGGGGGCGAGCAGGTCTTCGGGGGGCATGACAAAGTCGTCGGGAATGGCGGCGGCAAGGGCGTCGCGGCGGGCGCGCAGGGCGTCAATTTCTTGCGGCGCTTGTTGGCGGGCATGGTAGAGGTGGGCGATGTGGGCTTTGACGCGGTCAATCAGCCCAAGAATGCCCGCCTGGTCAACCCGCTCGGGGTCCACAAATTGCAGGGGAACGCGCATGGTTTTGCCGCGTAGGTCGGCGCGCAGGGCGTCGAGTTGGCGGGCGAGTTGCCCCTCTTCGGGGGGCGTGTTCTCGGTGATGGAGAGCGGGTCCAGCAGTTCGCGCACCTGGTCGTCGGTGAGGTTCCGCACGCGCTCGTCCGTGCCGACGAGGGTGAGGTAGAGCAGTTCCCAATCGCGTATCTGGTCTTCCAGGGGGCGTTGGCGTTGTGCGGCGGCGTCGCTGAGCGCGTGATAGACATCGAACGCGTCGCGCAGGGCGGCTTGCGCCTGACGGAGCAGGTCGTGCACTTCGGCGTCGAGGTCATCGTAGAGATGCCCGTGGTACGCCTGGAACATTTGGTAGAGCGGGGTGTCTTCGGGACGTATACCGCTCAGGAGTGTGTCGAGCGCGGCGAGAATGGTGGCGGTGGCGTTTTGCACAGCGCGCAAGTGGGCGCGCAGGCGGGCTTCTTCGCGGCGGCGGGCGCGCACGGGCTCGGACATTTTCCACCCCAAAGCGCCCGCCCCACCTAGCAGACCAAGCCCCACCAGCCAGCGCACCCATGAAGAAGCGGATTGCTCGGCTTCGGGGGCGATGGCGGGGGTGGGGGCGGTGGGTTCTTCACCCGTCGCCATTTGCACCGCGCCGACGGTCGCGGCGAGGCGCGCGAGTGCCTGCGCAACGCCCGTTTCGGGGCGGTTCTCGGCGAGGCCGCGGCGCACGGTTTCTTTGAGTTGGTCAATGGTCGCGTCGTTGTCGAGCGGCGTGCCAAACAGGCGTTCGCCGTAGGTGATGACGACGTTCCACGGCGCGTTTTGGGTGGTGACTTCAAGCGCAATGGCGTTGCGTGCAAAGCCGTCTTCGACACGTGGGTCGCGCAAGCCGGCTTCGGCTTCGACCTGGTCCAGATAGGCGAACCACTCCGCTTCGCTGTTGAAGGTGCGGTCGGTGAGCAGGACGAACACGCGATACCCCGCTTCGGAAAGGGGACGGGCGGCGGTGCAGATGGCGTTGGTGTCGGGCGGCGGGGTGATCTCCAGGCGAATGACGGCATAGGGGCATTCGGTTTGCGCTGTGGCTGTCAACGTGAGTGAAAATATCAAGCCAAGAGCGAGAAGCCACGCAAAAAATGAAACGATTGTGCGCATAAGTCGCATCCTTCATCAATTCTTGGGGTTGGATGATGTGGCGTTTCAATCAATGGCGATTATGGCAACAAATGAGACGCAACGCAAGAGCAGTGTGCAGAAAGGAACAGGGCGAGGAAAAATGCAGGCGAGGGGAAGCCGTCGCGGTTATTCCGCAGGCGGCTCGTCAAATTCCGAGGTGAATTCGGGTTCTTCACCCTCGGCGGGCACGTTTTCGACAATCGGCTCAATGTAAATGGGCGCAAAGGGCTTTTCTTGTTCGACACGCGCCCAGCCGAGTTTGAGCGTTTCCAGCAACGCCAGAAACGTGGCGATGACGTCTTGCCGGTCAACATCGCCGGCAAACAGTTCCTCGAAGCGGAAACGCCCCCCCTGGCGCAGGCGCGCCGCCAGGGTGCGAATGCGTTGGCGGACGGTCACGCGCAGAGGGCGCACAACCTTGTCCACAGATTCGGGCGGCGGGGGTTTTTGGCGCAAAATATCGCGCAGGGCGGCGAGCAAATCGTTCACCGAGACGCCGTTGGGCGACAAACGGGGTTCAAGGTCGGGCGGCGGGGCTTCGCGGACGTAGGCGCGCAACCCCGCCGCTTCACGTTCGGCAAGGAGTTCGGCAATCTGCTTGAATTGGCGATAGGCTTCCAGCGCCCGCGCAAGGGCTTCGCCGTCGTCTTCTTCCTCTTCTTCTTCCTGGCGTTCCTGTGGGAGCAACATGCGGCTTTTCAGCAACAACAAACGCGCCGCGACGACGAGAAAATCGGCAACGCGCCCCGGGTCAACGCGTTCAAGCGCCGCCAGGTACGCCATGTACTCGTCGGTGACCATGGCGAGTGAGACTTTGGTAATATCCAGTTCGCGCCGCTCGATGAGGTGCAACAGCAGGTCGAGCGGTCCTTCAAAGAAGGGAAGTTGGACGGTGAATTCTTCGGTCATCGAATGGCTTTGCCTTTGCGCTTTACTGGAATTGGATGATACGCGCAAAACTTTCGGCGTGCAATGATGCGCCGCCAACAAGGGCGCCGTCAATGTCGGGTTGCGCCATGAGCGCGTCCACGTTGTTGGGCTTGACGGAGCCGCCGTACTGGATGATGACCTGTTGGGCGACATCGTCGCCGAAGCGCGCCGCCAGCCAGCCACGGATAAAAGCGTGCATGGCTTGGGCGTCTTCGGGGGTGGCGGTTTCGCCGGTGCCGATTGCCCAGACAGGTTCATACGCAATGACGAGCGTGCGGGCTTGCTCGGCGCTCACGCCTTCCAGCCCTTGCGCCAATTGCGCTTCGACAACGGCTTCATGCTCGCCGGCGCGGCGTTGTTCGATTTTTTCGCCAACAGCCAGAATGGGGGTCAACCCGTGGGCGAACGCGGCGTGCACTTTTTGGTTGATGAAGGCGTCGCTTTCGCCGAAAATGTGGCGGCGTTCCGAGTGCCCAATGATGACGTAGGAGCATCCCAAATCGGTGAGCATGCGGGCGGAAATTTCCCCTGTGAAAGCCCCTTCTTCGGCGGGGTGCATGTTTTGCGCGCCCCAGAAAATGCCGGTGCCGTCGAGCACATCCCGCACGGCGCTCAGTGCCGTGAAGGGGGGGCAAATCAGCACGCGGCGGTCGGTGGGGGCTTGTCCACCCAGCCGGTCGAGCAAGTCGCGCAACATGGCAACGGCTTCGGGCACGGTTTTGTGCATCTTCCAGTTGGCGGCGATGAGCGGTGTTCGCATGAGCCCTCCTTCTTCATCGGGTTGGTCAAGCAGTTGTGCTGTTCGCTTTTTGACGGCGCTCAGCATAGCATGAGCCGTTGGCATCGCAAGTCGCACGTTTTTGTCAGGCGCTCTCTTCTTCGGCAATGTGCGGCCACGGGTCGAATGCGGGTTGTTGTCGCCATGTGGGGGGCGTTGTGCGCCCCTTTTGCGTGAGACGGAGCCATGCCAGGTGCGCCAACATGCGCGCCAGCCGCAAGCCGCTCATGTAGCGATATTCAACGAAGCGCTTGGTGTTCGTTTCCAGAAGGCGCACCAGTTCCGCCGCCGGGCGTTCGGGGGGATGGGCGAGGGCTTGCAGCACAAGCGGGTAGTTGCGCATCTGTGGGGCGACGGTATCGCCGACAATTTCATGCACGTCGAGCATGTCTGTGAGCATCATCCCCGGACTAAACCCGATGAACCGAATGGGCACGTGTTTGTATTCGGCGGCGGCGGTGCGTGTAAAAGAGGTAATCCACGCCTTGCTGGCGCCGTAAAGCCCCGAAGGGGTGGCGGGGCGCAAATCGCTCCCGCGCCCGTAGAGATTGACGATTGTGCCGCCGCCCTGGCGTTTCATCACGGCGACTGCGGCTTGTGTGCCGTGGAGTGTGCCCAGACAGTTGACCTGAAAGATGGTTTCGGCAACGTCCGGCGGAAAGTCAAGAATGCCGCCCGCCGCGGACGTGGCAATGCCGGCGTTGTTGACCCACACATCAATGCGCCCGAAGTGGGTGCGCGCATGCCTCGCCAGAGCGTACACCTGCTCGGCGTGGCGCACGTCGCACGCCAGCCCGCTCACGTCACCATGCTGTGCAAGCGTGGCGACGACGGTATCCACTGTCTCTTGTGAACGCCCCGAAATGACAACACGCGCCCCTTTTTCAAGGAGCATGCGCGCCAATGTGTTGCCAAACCCGCGCGTCGAACCGGTTATCACGACCACAGCGCCTTGCAGTCTCATCGTTCGCCTCCTTTGGTGTTGCTTACTGCATCAGTGTATGCAACTCCGCCTCGCGCACGACTGGTGTTGTGAATCCCATCTCCCGCGCGAGCGCAGTTGCCGGCGGCCAGTCCAGCGCGGCGGCGGTGAGCACCGTTTCATCCGTCAGCACCTCATGCGGCGCGCCGTCGGCAAGCACGCGCCCTTGCGCCATGACCACGACCCGGTCGGCGATTTCCGCCACAAAACCGACATCGTGCGAGATGAGGAGCACGGTGCGCCCCGCCCGCCGCAACGCCTGCAAGAGCGCATAGAGCCGCAACAGGTCTTCACGGTCGAACCCGCCGGACGGTTCGTCGAAGATGAGCACGGGTGTTTCCATTGCCAGCGCGGCAGCAATGGTCACCCAGCGGCGGCGGTTGAGCGGCATATCGTAGGGGTGTACCTCGGCGTACTCGCTCAACCCGCACAACGCCAGGGCGCGCTCAACCGCGCTCCGCAAGCGTTCGGGGGGAAACCCGAGATTGCGCGGTCCATAGGCGACTTCGTCCCAAATGCGGCGGTGGAAGATTTGGTCATGTGGGTTCTGAAACACGTACCCCACGCGGTGCGCCAATTCGTGTGCGGCGCGTGCTGTGGCGTCCCACTCGCCCACGCGCACTGTTCCATTGTCGGGGCGCAACAGCCCGATGAACATCTTGCTGAGCGTGGTTTTCCCTGCGCCGTTTTGCCCCATCAGCGCCACCACTTCCCCCGGTTGGGCGTGCACGGAAACGCCGCGTAGCGCCTCCACGCCCGTGGGGTAGGTGTAGTGCACAGCGTGGGCTTCTATCCCCATGGGCGGGGCGGCGGCAACCGCCTCATCGGCAAGCGTCGGGGCGTCGTGCGGCCAGGGACGCCACCCTGGGCGCTCTGCGCGCACGCGCAAGGGGAGAAGCACCCCCCACCCATCATCGGGGGCGGCGTGCATTCCCGACGGAAGCGGAGCGTGCGCCGCCAAACGCCCCTCACGAAGCGCCAGCATCTCATGCAACACAGGCGTGGCGTATTCCAGCCGCTGGGTTGCCGCGAGGACATACCGCTCTTCTTCGGCGAGCGCGGCAAGCAGGGCGAAGACATCACGCGCCCCTTGGGGGTCGAGTTGGGCGGTGGGTTCGTCCAGCGCCAGCGCGTGGGGGTTCATCGCCAAAATGGTGGCAATCGCCACACGCTGTTGTTGTCCGCCGCTCAGAGCAAAAGGCGACCGCTCGGCAAGGTCGCTCAGCCCCAGGTGTTCGAGTGTTGCGGCAACACGGCGGCGAATCTCATCGGGGGGCACGCCCAGGTTTTCCAGCCCAAACGCCACTTCTTCAAACACCGTCAGCCGAACGCCGCTCAGTTGGTTGAATGGGTTGGCGAAGACAAGCCCCACGCGCATTACCCACTCAGCCAGCGGCGTTTCGCGCAGGGAGCGCCCTTCAAACAGGATGTCGCCGTGCATCTCCCCGCGGAAGAAATGGGGCACAAAGCCGGCCACCGCCGCCAAAAACGTGCTTTTGCCGGCGCCGTTCGCACCAATCACCAGCACTTTTGCACCACGTTGGAACGTGGCGTCGAGACCGTTGAGCGCCGGCGCTTTGGCGCCCAGGTAGGTGAACGCAAGGTGTTCTATGCGTAGCATGGTTGCTCCTCGTGCGATTGACCTGGTGCGCATTCTATGGGGCTCCGGCGGAAAAACAAAAGGCGCGCGTGGCTTTGACGCGGCTTTTTGGCGCAGGTAAAATGAAAAAACCGGTCGCCGATTGCTCACTCAAGGGGGAGAACGTATGCCAACCGAAATGGAAACCATTCTGCCGGGACGCCCTACACCGCCTGATTCGTTTGCTTTGCCGCCTTTACACACTGTGGAAGGCAAAGACGAAGTGGGCGACGCCTTACTCCATCTGACACACCGCTACCCGCCTGTGATTACGGCCGAATTTGATGACAAAGAGAAGGCGGAAGCCCTTGTGGCGCATGCTCGCACGCTCAATCTCTCCCGTTCTGACGCGATTTTGTTGTATGAAGTGCCGCGCGCCAGTGCCGCGCGTCCCAAACTTTCGGTATGGCAACGCATACGCAACGCGCTGATTGGGCCGCCCCCTGTGGTCGAAGTTGAGCCGGAAGAAGTTCGCTACAAGGTGGTGGTCAAACTCGACCGCGATGACCAGATTGCCGAGTTTGAAGCCCAATGCCGCCAAATGGGGGCGCTCTCCATCCAAACCCGAACATCACGCACGCTCAAAGAATGAACCGTTCTGCCCTCTGGACGGTGTTGGCGGTTGTACTCGCCTGGCTGATGGCCGCCTGTACGCCGACGCCATCGCCCACGCCGACACCCTCACCAACATCACGCCCGTTGCCCACGGCGACGCCCACCGCGTCGCCGTTCCCTTTGCCCACGGCAACCCCCTCGCCGACGCCGCGCGCACCGACGCCCACGCCCAATGTTCAACTGGTGCCCGAAACATACACCCATCCCGACGGGCTCTTTTCGCTACGCTTGCCGGTTGGCTGGCTCGCGCAGGACCTCTCCGATGAACGCGAGGTGCTGGTGCGCTTCGATTCGCCCGCCACAGCGTTGCACTCCGCGCGCTTCCTGGTCAATATCATCAATACGGGTGCGCCGCTTGCCGCTGACCATCTGCCCGCCCTGGCGGACGCGTACCTGCAAGCCTTCTTGCAAACGCTCTACCCCCTGGTGGAACCTACCATCACCACGCATAACGGCTTGTACACGGTCGAAGTCGCCTCTCCCGTGCCCGACCCCCAACAACAGGCGCGCTTGCGGCTCCTGTTCGATGTGCAGGGGCCTTTGCTGGTGGTGCTGGTGCAAGAAAGCACCAGCGTGCATTGGGAAGCCGTCGAACCGGTGCTGGACAGTATCGCTGCCAGTTTTCGCCTCTCGCCCGATGCCGCCGCGCACGTGCCCGCCGCCGCACCGTCTGAGGATACGGCGCTCGCCACGTTGACCGTCACCCGCACCACCACCTACACAGCCCCCACCGGCACGCTGTATCTGCTCGGCGTTGTGCAGGCGACTGATGACCGCGCCTATGCCGACGTGCTGGCGCATGTGCGCTTGCGTGATGCCGAGGGCGCGGTGCTTGCCGAAACCGAATGGCCGCTCCCATTGCCCTTTTTGCCCGCCGCCGCCGAGATGCCGCTGGAAGTGTTGGTGCCGTCCCCGCCGCCTGAGTGGACTACGTGGGATGTGACGTTCACGGGGCGAGCCGCCGAGCCTGCCGTGCAGGGACCCTTGCCCTACACCATCACAGTCGCGCAAGAACCCCCAACGTTTGGCGCGTATGCCGTGCAAGCCGAGGTGCGCAACGCAACCGCAACGCCGCTGGGCACGCTTTGGGTGGTGGGAGCGCTCTACGATGCCGAAGGGCGTCCGCTGGCCGTCGAAACGTTGACCACGCATGAGGCGGTGCCGCCGGGCGACATCGCCACCGTGCAACTCCTCTTTGCCGCCAAAGCCCCCGCCCCCGTGGCGGACGTGCGCCTTTTGGTGTTTGGGGAAGCCACTCAACCGGAGAAGCGCTAGACAGGCCGAATTTGCCCGCGCGTCGGCTTTGTTTACAATTCTCCTGCCTTGACAACTGTATATGCCGTCTCCGTTAGGGGAGTCCGGGGAGCCGGGCTGAGAGGGTGGCCGTATCCGCCACCGACCCTACGAACCTGATCTGGGTCATGCCAGCGCAGGGAAACGGAGGCAGTCCTGACGTTTGGTCTGCAACCGCCCTCGCTGGGGCGGTTTTTTGTTGCCCCAGCACGCCCCTACCGGTTCGCCCCCACTGAGACGGCGCCAACCAACCAAACCAGGGAGGTGCCAGATGCCCACACAACTTGAAGCCGCTCGCCAGGGAAAAATCACCGAACAAATGGCGTATGTCGCCGCGCGAGAAGGGCTTGACCCCGAAACGGTGCGCGACCTTGTCGCCGCTGGTCGGGTGGTGATTCCCGCCAACCCGAACCACACAACGCTGACGCACTTCACCGCCATTGGTGAAGGGATGCGTGTCAAAGTCAACGCCAATCTGGGCACGTCTTACGACTACGTGAACCCCGATGAAGAAGTCGAAAAGGCGCGCGTCGCCATCCAGTACGGCGCGGATACCATCATGGACCTTTCCACCGGGGGCGATTTGCGCGCCATCCGCCAGCGCATTCTCGACGTGGCGACGGTTCCGCTGGGGACGGTGCCCATCTACGAAGCCGAATTCCGCGCCGCGGCACGCAAGAGTTTCTTCGACATGACCGCCGATGAGTTGTTCGAGGTGATTGAAGAACATGGACGCCAGGGGGTGGACTACATCACCGTCCACGCCGGCGTCACGCTGGAAACCTTGCGGCGCTACCGCCACAGCGAACGTGTGACGGGGATCGTCTCGCGTGGTGGCGGGCTGATGGCGGCGTGGATGCTCAAAAACGAACGCGAAAACCCGCTGTGGGAACGCTACGACGACCTTTTGGAGATTGCCCGCACTTACGACATGACGCTTTCGCTGGGTGATGGTTTGCGCCCCGGAAGTCTCGCCGACAGCACCGACCGCGCCCAAATTCAAGAACTGTTGCTGATTGGTGAACTGGTGGAACGGGCACGCAAAGCCGGCGTGCAGGCGATGGTGGAGGGTCCCGGTCACATTCCGCTGAACGAGATTCAGACGAACGTGCAGATTCAGAAGAAACTGACCAACCATGCCCCGTTCTACATCCTGGGCATGCTCCCCATTGACACAGGGGCGGGCTTCGACCACATCGTCGGCGCGATTGGCGGCGCGCTGGCGGGTTGGCATGGGGCGGACATGCTCTGCTACCTGACGCCCGCCGAGCACCTGGGCTTGCCTACACCCGAACACGTGCGCGAGGGCGTCATCGCGTTCAAACTGGCGGCGCACATCGCCGACGTGGCGCGTGGTCGCCAGGCGGATTTGGAACGCAACCGCGCCATGAGCGAAGCGCGCTACCGCCTTGATTGGGAACGTCAGTTTGCCCTGGCGCTCTACCCCGACGAAGCCCGCCGCCTCTATCATGAGCGGGGCACGCGCACCAAGGCGTGCAGCATGTGCGGTCCATTCTGCCCGATGAACCTGGTGGAAGCGGTGTTGAAGCAAGGAAAGTCATTTGAACAGGTGATCTCGGCGGATATTCCCGTGGTCTGAACGCACAAGGGCGTGGCGCGAGCCGCGCCCTTGTTTCTTCAACCAAATAGTGACGAAAGGGAGGAACCTATGTCACGCATTGCGATTGTTGGCGGCGGTATCATGGGATTGGGGATTGGCTGGTATTTGGCGCGCGAAGGCGCCGACGTGACGGTGTTCGACCGGGGGCGCGCCGGTCGCGCCGCGTCATGGGTGGCGGGGGGCATGCTGGCGCCCCACGCCGAAGCAGAGCCGGGGGAAGAACGGCTGTTGCCGCTCCTCATTGAGGGGCACAAGCAATGGCCGGCTTTCGTCGAAGCGTTGGAAGAAGCCGCCGGCGTCTCGCTGGATTACCGCACCGATGGCACGCTGGTGGTGGCGCTGGACGCCGACGATGCCCGCAAATTCCGCTTCTGGTATGAGTACCTGCGCGGGATGGGGCAGCCTGTGGAATGGCTGAGCGGCTACGAGGTACGCAAGCGCGAACCGCACCTTTCGCGCGAAGCCGTTGCCGCCATTTGGAGCGGGCATGATTACCACGTTGACAACCGCCGCGTCGTGGAAGCGTTGAAGAGGGTTTTTGTGCAGGCGGGCGGCGCATTGCGCGAAGAAACGCCCGTGCGCGAAATTGTCATTGAAGGCGGGCGTGTGCGCGGCGTGCGTCTGGATGAGGGGGTGTTTGAAGCCGAGACGGTTGTGCTGGCTGCGGGCGCGTGGTCGCGTGAGATTGAAGGGTTGCCGCCCGACATTCGGCCGCCTGTGCGCCCCGTGCGCGGGCAGGTGGTCATTCTGCAAATGCCGCCCGAAGCCCCGTTGTTGCACCATGTGGTCTGGTGTATGGATGCTTACCTTGTGCCGCGGAGCAACGGGCAGTTGCTGATTGGCGCGACCGTCGAGGAGATGGGGTTCGATGCCACACCGACGGCGGGGGGCGTGTTCCACCTGTTGCGCGGGGCGTGGGAGTTGTTGCCTGCTGTGTACGATTTGCCGCTGACCGAAATCGCCGTGGGCTTCCGCCCCACCAGCCGCGACGATGCGCCCATTTTGGGCCCCACGCCTGTGGAGGGGCTGGTGATGGCGACCGGCCACCACCGCAACGGTATTTTGCTGGCGCCGCTCACGGCTGACGTGGTGAGCCGCTTTGTGCTGACGGGCGAACTCGATCCGCTGGCGCAACCGTTCACGTTGGCGCGGTTTCTTTCGCAACCGGCATGATGCAGTTGAAGGAGGTGTCCAATGACCCAACATGTGGTCTATGTGAACGGCGAAGCCCGTCCTTTGCGTGAGGAAACTGTGGCCGAATTGTTGCAAAGCATCGGGCTTCCGCCTGAAAAACCGGGTATTGCGGTCGCCGTCAATGCCGAAATTGTGCCGCGCGAGGCGTGGCGCACCCACCGCCTCAATCCCAACGACCGGGTGGAAATTGTGCAGGCGGTTGCAGGTGGTTGAAAAAAGCAAGCAGACGAGGCAGAAACAGGAGGAACAGCCATGACCACAGCGGTTCAGACAAGCACACCACTGACCATTGCAGGGCGCACCTTTTCGTCGCGTCTCTTCATTGGCACAGCGCGCTACCCCAATCGGCAAGTGATGCTGGATGCGCTGGAAGCGAGCGGCGCGGAGGTGGTGACGGTGGCGATTCGCCGTGTGCGCCCCGACGCCGAGGGCGAAAACCTGTACGACCTACTCCGCGAGCGCTACTTCATCTTGCCGAATACGGCCGGGTGCTACACAGCCCGCGATGCCGTGTTGACGGCGCACCTGGCGCGTGAGGCGTTGGGGACGAACTGGGTGAAACTGGAAGTCATCGGGGATGAGGATACGCTCTTCCCGGACGTGGAGGAGTTGTTGAAGGCGGCTGAGCAGTTGGTGCGTGATGGGTTTGTGGTGTTGCCCTACTGCAACGACGATCCTGTCACCTGCAAGAAGTTGGAAGATATCGGGTGTGCGGCGGTCATGCCGCTTGGCGCGCCCATTGGGTCTGGCATGGGGATTCGCAACCCGTACAACCTGCGCATTATTCGCGAGATGGTTTCGGTGCCGCTGATTGTGGATGCGGGGGTTGGCACGGCGTCGGATGCGGCGATTGCCATGGAACTGGGGTGCGACGGTATCTTGCTCAACACGGCGGTTGCGCAAGCGCGCGACCCCGTAAAGATGGCGCGCGCCATGCGCTACGCGATTGAGGCGGGGCGGCTGGCGTATGAGGCGGGGCGCATTCCGCGCAAGTTGTACGCCAATGCGTCAAGCCCGCTGGAAGGCATGCCGGAGTTTGGCTGGTGAACCGCTTACCGCGGCCGCCCCTGCTCATCATCAGCGACCGCCGTTTGGCGCGCCGCCCGCTCTCGGAGGTTGCGGTTGACGTGTTTGAGGCGGGGGCGCGCTGGTTCATGCTCCGCGAGAAGGATTTGCCGCGCGTGCAGGCGGCGGCGTTGGCGCGCGCTTGCCACACTGCGGCTGAGGCGTATGGCGCGGTGTTGACGCTCAACATGCCGCATGCGGTGGAGATTGCGCGCGAGGTTGGGGTGTGCAGTGTGCATGTCCAGCAGGCGCAGGCTGTGGCGGCGGCGCGGGACGTGTTGGGCGATGCGGCGCTGGTGGGCATGTCGGCGCACACGCCCGACGATGTGGCGGCGGCTGTGGAGGCGGGGGCGGATTATGTGACGTGGAGCCCGGTGTTCCCCTCGGTGAGCAAGGCGGGGTATGCGCCCACGGGGGATGGCGTGGCGCAGTTGCGGGCGATGGCCCGCCAAGCGCCGATACCGGTGGTGGCGCTGGGCGGTATCACGCCGGCGAATGCGGCGCGCTGCCTGGCGGCGGGGGCGGCGGGTGTCGCGGTGTTGGGTGTGGTGATGCAAGCGCCTGCGCCGGGGCGGGTTGTGGCGGCGCTGTTGCGCGCATGTGGCTGGCAAACGGCGGCGGGGGCGTGGTGAGGGGGCGGACCACGCCCCCGCCAGGGTTCAGCGCCGTGCGCGCGCTTCGTCGCGGATGGCTTGGAGGTTGAGGATTTCTGCAACGGCGAAGCGAGGGGGGACGACACGCTGGCCGTCGGGCCCCAGAACGGGCTTGAGCCGCAGGACGGGGGGGAAGTAGCCCATGCGGCCGTGCAGTTCGGCCAGCAACGCCACGGCGCTGAAATTGAGGGCGGGTGGGTTGATGAGGAGAGGCAGGGTTTGCCATTCTTCTTGTGACAGCCCACATGCGTCGGCCATAGCAACGATTTGGGGGGCTAAAGGTTGTTCGGTATCAATCTGACTGTTAATCGCAACGATGCGCTCAACAGATTGGCCGGTAAGCGCCTCGATTTGTGACTTTTGCTCATCTGTGATGGGGTGAGAAAAGTTAAGAACAATCATCGAACTCCCTCTTTACTTTCGGTATAATCATGAGAACCAAAATGACGTAAATACAATTTACCACCAACAGCGATGCATGTCACTCGGTCACCTTCATTGATTCGGAAATGGCCAATAGGAGTACCATCTGGAAGTGATTTATTTGTATAATTGTCATACTGAAGTCCTCCGTGTTCCTTGAGTGCTTTTATATTTCCTTGGTGTTCAAGGAGTATTTTGCTGACCTTTGCCAATGTTTCTTGCAGACGGATTCGTTGTTCTGGCGTGGCCTTTTCAAAATCTTTCCGAAAAGTGCTCTCATATTCTAAGTAAGGAAATGGAAGTAAACCCTTGGAAAGGATGTCGTTTTTCACCTGGTCCCAAATCAGTTGCCCCCATTCCGAGATCGTCACGTCTCCCTTTTCATCTTCTTCCCAAAGCGCTCCTGGCAATTGAATGTCGCTTCGGCGGTAGATGTGCCCTGCCGCTAGCAAGGCAAGTTGTACGGCTTGTTCTGGTTGGCGTAGTTGCGAATCGTCAATTCTTAGTGGGAGCCTGGGAATGGAAAGCAATTTTCCGTTTTCAAAAATGTACACGATTTTATCGCCATAAAACATCCCCACAATGCTGAGATAGCTATACAGGCTTTTGAAACCTCCCGTCAGATTGAAAGTAATCTGGTACACCTTGTTTTTATATTCAGGTAAAATACTTTCTAAGTCGGCGAACAATTCTCGGATAGCCCTTCGGAACTGTACTTCGTCTTTTGTTTGCAAACCTGACGGGCAAATGATTTGAATGTTTTGTACACCATGCTCACGCAAAAATTCTTCCAGAATCCGGGCAGTCGTTTGCCCTAACTCGGTATCGGTCGCAATGAGGATATGCGTATCGGATTTGGAAAACTGACCGTTGGGAAACAAACCATATAAGCCATTCAGCTCTGCACTTAGTTTTCGACGCGTCTCGACATTTGCGTCAATGAGGTAAGTTAAAATTTCCTCAGACAATTCTTCTACCTGACCTGCTAATTCCTGTGGCAAATTTTTCTCGTTACTGCAATCCAGGAATTGCTTTCTCAGATTACCATCTTGGCGAATTTGCGATGCATAGTTCAAAAGCAGACTGATGCCTACAGGTGAAACAATCAGTTTAGATTGATTGTTCATCGCAACCTCCTCTTTTTCATCTTGTATCAATCTGGTTCTAACAACACATCAACTTTCTGGGCTTGTGTTTGACCTTTATATTTTCCTAAGCTGTATTCAACCACTTGGCCAACTTGCAAGGATGTAGCCCCTGATTGAAGTTGACTTACGTGGACAAAGATTTTGCCGCCACCTTGAGCGGGATTGATAAACCCATATCGGCCACGTACTTCGACAACTTCGCCACGAGATCGTCCAGGGGGGGGTGTTTCTTGTTTGAGAAGGCGCAATTTTGCCAGGTGATATGTTTCGCGTGGCTCTGCTGTTTTCGCTACCCCTTTCGCATACCCTTCCAGCACCATCCGCCCATAGCCGCTGTTGGTCTTCGCGCCAATGCCTTCCTCGGCCAGCGCCAGCCCCAAAATCTGGAACGCGGCTTCGACCCATTCTTCCGGCCCGGCAAGCGCCACCAGGAACTTCACCCCGGCGCGTACGCTGACAAAGGGCACCGGGTTGGGGCTGTCCCAGTCGGCTGGTGGGCTCTTCTCGCCCCGGTAGTACTCTTGGTGGTGAACGGTCACGACATCCAACGCGAGGGGGCGGTTATCTTTGACGCTATCAGGCACATACAGCGCGTCGAAAAAGGTGACGTAGCCGGCCGACTCGGTGTCGCCGAAAAGGGTTTTGTACGCTTCGCCGCCCTTCTGCCAAGCCGGCTCAGCCAGGCGGTTGCGGGCATACGCTGCGGCAAGCCCCTTGAGCGCACTGCCTGGAATGACAGGTACGCCGTAGGTGCGGTGCAGGGTGATGGCGTTTTCGAGCACGCTCTCCGCCCCCAAGCCGACCACGAGCCGCCCTTGCGTGGTTGCCACCTTGGTTTTGATGCCGCTTGCTTCGAGTGTATGCTTCCAGCGGTTGAAGGCGGAGGTGTAAACGTCCGCGACAGGAATTTTGACGGCTTGTTCAAAGTGATCGCGGTAAGCGCCTTCCCCCTCTGATTTACCTTGTGCGAACTGCTTGGGCAAGAATTTATCCAGCCAGAGACCTGCATGTGGGAAGCGTGCTTGATTCAATTGGACGTTTGCGAGGGTCTGACGCCGTGCAAAAAAGAAGCTTCGTTCAGAGATGCTCATTCTCGAACCTCCTCTGTCGACTCCACACCCAGCACCGATTGGGCGAAGCGCTTGTACCAGGTGAGCGCGATGGTGGCTTCGCGCGTCAGACGCATGTATTCGAGCAGGTTGTCTTCGCGTGATCGCTGCAACAAATCGTCTGTTGAATCCTCTCCAAGCGCCGCCGCGAGGTCTTCCAACAGTTGCTTGGCGCCCGGTTTGCCCCGCGCCGCCACATAGGCCAGCGCCTGTACCAGCCCCGCCTGGCGGATGAGCACCGGCAGTTTATGCGCCATGCCACCATACTCCTTAGCGCGTTCTTCGTCGGTTTGCAGACGTGATACTTGCTCGTAAATGGTTGCGGCCAATTCTTGTTCCAATGTGCGCATGGTGTCCCTCCTACGCAAGGCTCAAGCGGCACAGGCCGCGTCCCACGGTGGCGTTGCCGCCCACTTGCAGCGGATGCTGGGCGAGTTCGCTCACCTTCTCGAACACTTCATCGGGTTGGGCTTCTCCATTCGGCTGCGCAGCCACCAACCCGGCCAGAATGCTCTCGGCGGGCAAGGCTTCTTCGTACCAGAGCGCACCTTGAGCAACCGTCTTCGTGTCATCTTCCAGACGGATGCGGGCCGTGACGTCGGTTGCGACTTGGAGCAGGTAGGCCATCACATCGTCGTGGACGATGGCAAAGCGGGCTTTGAAGCTGGCTTGCCAGCCTTCGTCAGCGAAGACCTTGGGCGCAAGCCAATTCGCCCACGTATCGGCTTGCGTTTGCGCATTCAACTTCACATCTTCCAGCACCACCTCAGCATTGTTGACCTGGATGGTGCTGGTGCTGCTGACCAGCACGGTTTGAGCATTTGCCACCGACGGCTCTTTGGGGGCATCGCTTAAGCCCGCCATCTGCGCGTCACGGGCCAGGCGTTGCAACAGAAAGGGCGAACTCACCCAGGCGAAGACGCCCGCCAGCGAGCGGACCGGCAGAGCCACCAGGCGCAAGTCGGTGAGGATGACGGCGCCGGCGTGCGCAGAGGCGTTGTCCGTGTCGGGACCGAAAATGCGCGTGCAGGTGCCATTGCCGTGGAGCGCCTGACAAGCATCGCGCAGCACACCTTTCAGGCTGGAACCGGGTACGATGGGGATTTCAGTGCCTTTTTCGCGGGCGATGGGCAGGTCAATGGCACCAACGCCCTGGCCGGTGCCGGCGTGCAAGGGGGACAACGCGTGTAAGAAGATCAGTTTGGCTTGCATGATTTCACTCCTCTTTCCATCCAAGGGTTTTCAGAAAGGCTTTCAGAACATCGGGTTCGCCGTTGAGTGGTCCAATTTTCAGTGCGTCTTGCCTCGTCAGGTCAACATTCGGCCGCGCAAGGACTTGCCCATTGCTTTGTTGTTTCAATACATACCCGCCGGGCGGGTCTTTGGGTCCTTCCAGTACACAAGCCAAGCCGACGGCTCCACCTTGGCAGGCGAGGGGACGTAGAATCAGTCGGCTGGCGAAACGGTCGTGTTGTGCGCCTTCAAGTACCGTTTTGGGTGGGTCGCCGTTTTTCTCATCATCTTCCTTGAACTGAAAGATGATTGGAAGCCCAAATTGACCGCGTGGAAACTTATCTCGAACTGGATGCTGGGGCGCATGCCCTGGCGAAGAAGTGCCTGTAATCCGCCGAATGGCGTCTGGTTCTGGCCATTTACTGCGGCCAAATGGGCGGTTTTTGCTGTCTGGATAGCGTGCCTGACGAAAATCCTTGAGGCTTTTGAACAAATACTGCCATGCTGCGTCTGCATCGTTGTGGCGATTGGTAATTTTCCACATCATGTCAGATGTAAGATGGGCAACACCGCAGGGCCATTGCGTGCCACGCACATATTTGTGCAACCCATTCCGTACATATGATTCGACTTCTTTGGCTGTGGGTTCATGGACAGATTGACCATCAATTTTGGTCAACTGCAACGCCCCAAACCCGCGGCGCGTACGAGCGCCCACGCCGCCAAATGTCTCCCACGCCCAGAGCGCGGCTTCGACCTCTTCTTGCACATTGAGCGTTTTACCGCCGCCTTGAACATTGGTGCGATTGATGGTGATGTGCAACTCAAATTCAACGTCTTTCCAGACACTTCCTCGGCTGTCGCGCAATGGAAACGCAACATATCCGTAAGGAGATCGAGGGTCGCCAATGTTGACGCGCTGGTTGCCTCTCCGTGTTCGTATGGAAACATCTTCCATTTTCTGCCCACGTTTGAGAATACGCACAGCCAGCGCCACCGGCGACGGCCCCGCCTTGCTCTCTCCGGCGGCCGAGCCCCAAATAGCCTCCTCGGCAGCGCGCATTTTGGCCAGCGATCCGTCGAACTGCCCGCCGCGAGTAGCGCGCCACCAGAAGCGCAGCAGCCCGCGAATTTCACTGGCGCGCACCACAGTCACTTCGTCGGGTTTTTGCGTTTCAGCCCCACCGCCGTACAGCGGGGTGATGAGTTTGTATGTGCGCACCTGTGTGATTCGGCCATCTTTGGGGTGAACCCCAGGTGGTGAAAACGCTGGTGGTTTGCGGTTGCTCAGCATCTCATGCCTCCTTCTCGTTCCACGTGCCCAGCAGGGCAACGCCAAAGCCGTCGCGGCGATCTTGCTCTTCATCACTGATAGGGCGCAGCCAGACGGCATTGATGAATTGCGTGATGGCTGCTTCATCCCCCTCGACAATCTCGAAGAAATAGACACTTCCGGCGGGCGCCAGGCGGCGCGTAATTTTGGGTTTGCCTTTCTGGTAATCCCAGCCTGACACATGCACCGGCCGCCCCACGGCTGCCCCCACAATGCGCAGTTTCACCCCGCTTGGATGTTCGCACACCCACGTGGGCAGAAAACCGCCCGTGAAATGCGCCGGTGTTGCCAGAATGAGCCGCCCCCGCCGTCTCTGCTGAATGGCGGTTTGCACCTCCTCCGGGCACGTGGGCAATGTATCGTTCTGCTCTTCCCACGCGGCGAGGCGGCGCTCCCCGCCCAGTGTCCACATGGTGGCCCCAATCGGCGCGTCTGTTTGCAGCAGGAGCGCTAACTCGGCGGCTTCATCCAAGTCGGGGCGTTTCTCCTTGCGCGGCGCATGCACGAAAGTGAGCCCCGCCGTCTGGAAGAGCGCGCCCTCTTCTGCGGTGCCGCTTTGGTGCTGAATGCTCACGTGCGTGCGGTAATCCGTTGGCAGGGTGTGAATGCCAAGAGCGCTCAACGTGACCGTTGCCGGCGTCGGGTGCTTCAACCATGCTTCGATCTTCTCCCAGTACCAAAAGGCAGGCGCGTTGGGATGGCGCTTGGCCTTGACGGTTTCAACCGGCGCAACCAATTGCAAGCCATCCGGCATGTTTGTTAGCACATTCGAGAAGCGCGTTGTGGGGTGCAAGGGTACTTGTTGCGCCTTGGTTTCGTCGTGCGGTTCAAGTTTGACCAACAGGGCGTCTTGCGGGGCGGGGAAGAGCACCTGTTGCCGTCGTGTGTCGAAGAGAAAGGGCCCCGCCACCGGATACGCCAGCACCTTTTGGACAAGCGCGTCGTTGTTTTTCTTTGGGAAAATACCACCATTTTCCAGTGCTCCGCTCAATGTGCGCACCGCCCCGGCCAATGTGGAGGGAAACGGGAAGGGCACGGACGTTGCGCGTGCGCCCGGCGTTGCCGTGAACGGTTTGCCGTCTCGGAAGATGAGCGGGTCGTGGGGAACCACCCGCCATGTCTTCATGCTGTTGCTCATCACGCCTCCTTTCCTTGCGCCTGTTTGCTGGCTCGCGCCAATTCGTTGGCGACAATCATCTCTTGCGCCAGTTCGTGCAATTTGATTTGCTCCTTCTTCAGCCAGTTTTCGATTTGGTCAATCACCTCTTGCTTGACCTTTTCTTTCCCGCCTGATTCTCGCTTACGTTTCAAAATGCGCACAGCTTCGGCGGCAAGCGCCTCAGCAGGCAGAACGCCTTCCATATCACGCGCCAGTCGTTCCAGTTCATAGGCGGTGCCCTTGCTCAACGTCTCATTCAACCACCATCCTCGCATCGTTTGCAGGCGTTCGATCAATGCAAACAGGTTGCCTTTCACCGTGCGGTCGGCGCCGCTGCGTTTGTTGAGCGTGATGGCGAGCGCATTTTTGCCCGCAACGGTCTTGGCGCTTTTTTCAGCCGCCCGCACGAGCGCCAGCGCATCGCGCAGCGGTTCCAGGTGGTGTGTGATCACCAAACCGGCTGAGAGCGTGGGCGATTTCTGCTGACCATTCTCATCGAATGTGAATGCGCTCATCATCTCTTGGAACGTTTCGGCTAATTCACGCACGCATTCCAGCGCCGTGTGAAGTGGCAGATAGGCCAGGATGTCGTCGCCGCCGGCATACACGGGCACGCCGCGGTACTGTCTCACAATCTTGGGGACTTCCTGCGCAAATTCGCTCAACTTTTGCGAAAGCGCGCGGTGCGCTGCCGGCGATGTTTGGGCGTCAATCGCCTTGCCCATAGAGTCACCGTCGGCCAGGAGGAGGGCGTAGTATGGCGATGGGCGGCGTGTGCCCGCATACTGGCTCAGCAGGCGTTCATGTTTCTCTAAAACAGTTTTGGCCTTCTCTTTGTCATCGAATGCGGCGCGCACTTCTGCCGGGAAGAAGACGCTGTAGTCGTCTTTCGCAAAAAGGTTGCCATCATTGTCAGTTATGAGGTCCTCGAGGGCTTGATACAACTCATGGACATTGACGCCGTTTTGCGCCAGTCCTTCGGCGAACGGCAATGCCGCCATGTGCCCTGTGCTCTTGTACGTAGCACTGAGTTCCAACCCGCCCCAGCGCTTCAGCAGGTCCACCCCTGAAAGCAGTTCCCCATTGCGCATCTTGTAGCGCTTCATCTGCTTGTCGGTCGGGCTGGAAGCCGTGTTGGGGAGTTGCTCCAGCACATGCTCGCGCCAGCCGTCAATAGACGACTTGAAGCGCGGTTTGCCCGTGTACCGCCGGAAATCGCGCGTGGCTTTGCGGGCACTGAGGGCGGCTTCGCACGTAGCGCGCACCTCTTCGTACTTCCCCTCAAGTGGCGCCGCCACCCAGTAGAATTCGAGCAGGTCTTTGAGTTGCCAGCGTGCCAGTGCTTTATCCACGTCGTTTTGCAACTTGTCTTCGATGGGGTGCCAGGCGTTTAGGATGAATGCACGCAGCGCCTCTTCGATAGTGTCCGCCAAGCCCTGCGGTTCGCCTGACACCACCGCCACCACCTTGTTGGCGACCGAGAGAGCGCTATTTTCATCAAGGTCTTTTTTGCTCTTTGGCGCTGGAAAGATGAGTGCGTCGAAGCTCTCTTTGTCAGCAATGGTGCGTGCGGCCGTCTTGGCTAATTCGCTCAGCAAGTGCGACCCGTAGGTGAGGTCGCGGCTACTGCGGGCGGCGGCGATGAAGTCTTGCACGGGACCGATGGAACAGATGAAGAGGTATTTGGTGCTCATGTGCAGGCTCCCTATTTTTCATTCATTCAACTTTTCAATAACCTCGTCGAGGACAGCACGAACATGGTATTGGGACATTTGAAGTGCAAGCCCAATAGCCGTAATAAATTTCATTTCTTCTTCACTCAAGTCACCATCGGCTAATGCAACCAGAAATGCTCCTCTGAGAATGAGTTCTTTGCCTTTGTCATTAAGGTCTGTTGCAATCTCAGTGAGTGCGTCAACAACAGCGCGTGGGCTTGTCTCCATTGCAAGAATTTCGCGCTGGGTTTCTTGTGGTGTAGAAGAAAGTCCGAGGGCATGTTCAGAGAACGCGCAAATGGTTCGGATTTGTTCCAAATAGATACGATCGTTTGTACGAGCCATCAAGAACAGGACATCGCGCGTGACCTGTTGGAATTTTTGCCAAAAACGCTTTGCGGCTTGATCGGGATCATAATTGAGAACATTGAGTTTGTATGTGCCTTTGCATGTCTGACATTCAATGTATTCCCCTAATGTTTCAAGCGGTAAGAGCGGAATGAAGTAGAGTGTGAAATAGCGCCGGACTATTTGATGTTTGTATGGTTGTCGGCTTTCACATGCGGGACAGAAAAAATCCCCGGAGGCTTTTGTTGTTGTTACCCCACGCGTACCAAAGAGAATAAAAGCAATCATGAAAAACCCTCCTTCTACACGGAAGGCGCTGGTGGAAAGAACGGAGCCGATGAAGCAGCGGCTTCACTTTTCTGTTGTCATCTACAGCATAGCAAAAGCGATAGGGAAAAGCATCACCAACTGGTGGTGATGTTTTGGTGATATTTTGGTGATTGGCTTGTCAGAGGGGATGAACTGCTCAGCCGGAGTGCCGGAAATACCAGGCGGCGGCTTCCGTGCGGTTGCTCACACCCAGTTTCTCGTAGATGTTTTTCAAATGAAAGCGCACTGTATTTTCACTCAGATGGAGTTCATTGGCAATTTCGGGATTGGTGAGCCCGCGCGCCACCAGTGCCAGCACATCCCACTCGCGTGGTGAGAGGATGGATTGCTGCGATGGTTGGGGTTGGCGTTGCGGTTGGAGCGAAGCCAAAAGCCAGCGTTGTGCGGCGCGGGGGAACACCAGCCGCCCCGCGGCAATCTGGCGGATGGCTTCGACGGTTTGGCGCGGGGGTTCGGTTTTGAGGGCAAACCCTTCCGCCCCGCGTTCGATAGCCGATTGAATGCTCTCCCCGTCGCCGAAAGCCGTCAGCACCAGCACACGCACGGGCAGGTTGCGGCGACGGATTTCTTCCAGCGCACTGAGCCCGTGGTAGGGCATTTGCAGGTCGAGCACAACCACGTCGGCTTCTTGGGTTTCCAGCAGGTTCAGCAGTTCGTCGCCGCTTTGGGCGACGCCGACCACTTCGATATCCGGCTCTTCTTCGAGTAAGCCGCGTAATCCTTCCAGAACGAGCGCGTGATCGTCTGCGAGGATGACTTTGATGATGTCAGCCATTGCTGGGCACCTTTACTTTGATTCGTGTTCCTTCACCGGGTTTGCTGTACAGTTCAAAAACACCGCCAAGCAATGCCACACGGTCGCGCATGCCGCGCAAGCCGATATGTTCCTCACGTTCAGTTGCACCGGGGCCTTCCAGCGGCGGCGGCTCAAAACCGCGCCCGCGGTCAACCACTTCCATGCAGACCCAATCGTCTTCCGCCCAGAGTGTGACCCAATGCTCCTTGACGCCCGCATGGCGATAGGAGTTGGACAGCGCTTCTTGCAGAATGCGGTAGAGCGCAATTTTGACGGGCAAGGTCACCTCAGGGAGCGGCTCTTCAACTTCCAGCGTGACCGTGTTGCCCGTCCATTCTTCGTGCTGAATGACCAGCCCTTGGACGATTGAAAGAAGCGAGCGTTTGTGGAATTCTGGTGGGCGGAACGTCCCGAGGAATGATTTGATTTCGCGCAACGATGACTCAACCAGGCGCGTGATGCGCTCGACACGCTCTAATGCTTTGGGCGAAGCGTTTTCTTGTTCAAGTTGGTGTTGAAGTTGCGTGAGAAGTGAAAGTGCGGCAAACATGTATTGGACGGGGCCGTCGTGAATGTCAAGCACAATGCGGCTCAACTCTTCTTCGGTCACTGAGAGAATGCGACGTGAAGCGAGTGTGTTCTTGTCGGTCATGCTATGCTCCTCTGCATAGAGATTGCTTGACTTGGACGCCGCCCGTCCACCTCTACTTGCATTATGGTACACATCTTTGGCGAGGAGGGAAACATACCATGCCGCTTTTTGAACAGAACGGGATACGCCTTTTTTATGAAGTGCATGGCAACCCGGAAGCCGAACCGGTGTTGCTGCTGCATGGCTTGGGCGCAAGCCGCGACATGTGGCGGCTCCAGGTCGAAGCGTGGCGGTCGCGCTATTTTTTGATTGTGCCCGACTTGCCGGGGCACGGCGATTCGCCCCCGCTCCGCGCCCCCATTACCATCGCCGAAATGGCAGACCAGGTCGCCGCGCTGGTGCGCCATTTGGGCGTTGGGCCGGTGCATGGAGTGGGGTTGTCCATGGGGGGCATGGTGGCGCAAGAATTCGCCCTGCGCCATCCCGACCTGGTGCGCGATTTGGTACTGGTCAACACCTTCGCCCGCTTGCCGCGCCCTCGCTCTCTGCGCGACCGTCTGCGCCTGTGGTGGCGTTCATGGCTGCTCCGTGTGGCGCCGATGCGCGTCTACGCCCGGCAAGTGGCGCGCCGCATGTTCCCCAAACCCGAACAAGCCGCTCTGCGCACGCAAGCCGCTGCGCTGATTGCCCGCAATGATCGCCGCTCGGTGGCGTATGCGTGGCGTGCTATTCTGGCGTTCGACACCTTCGACCGGTTGCCCACCCTGCGCGTGCCAACCCTGGTCATTCACGGGGAAGAAGATACCACCGTGCCCTACGTGCTCTGTCAGCAACTGGCGCAACGTATCCCCAACGCCCGCCTGAAAACAATCGCCAACTCAGGGCACGCCACGCCCATTGATTCACCCAACCGGTTCAACCAGACGGTGGAAAGTTTTTGGCGCGGTGAACAGCCGGGCGTTCAACTCGCGTAGCGGGGGATAGAGCACCCAAACAGCATTGACACCCCTACGTGGGCGGCTATAATCCAGGCAGTCATGCAATTCAGGCACACAACGCGCCGACCGGCGCGTTCTTTTTTGACGAAAGGAGCGTTTCAATGGAGAAGCGGTACGTCTATCTCGATCACAGCGCCACAACGGCCATTCATCCGGATGTGCTCGAAGCGATGATGCCGTATCTCACCGACGAGTACGGCAACCCGAACAGCCTGCACCGCTATGGACAGCGGGCGCAACGCGCTATTGAAAAGGCGCGCCGCCAGGTGGCGGCGGTGCTCAACTGTTCGCCGCGCGAAATCGCCTTTACTGGATGCGGCACAGAAAGCGACAATCTGGCTATTCGCGGCGTGGCGTTTGCCCTGCGCGACAAGGGACGCCACATTATCACGACGCCCATCGAGCACAAAGCCGTCTTGCAGACGGTGAAGCAACTGGAAGAACACTTTGGGTTCGAGGTGACGTATCTGCCCGTGGATGAGTATGGGCGCGTTTCGGTGGATGATGTAGCGCGCGCGCTTCGCCCTGATACGATTTTGGTCAGCGTCATGTACGCGAATAACGAAATTGGCACCATTCAGCCCATTGCGGACATTGGGGCGCTCTGCCGCGAGCGCGGTGTTGTCTTCCACACCGACGCTGTGCAGGCCGGCGGCTACTTGCCGCTGGATGTGGATGCGCTCAATGTGGACCTGATGGCGCTCAGTGGGCACAAATTCCACGCGCCGAAAGGCGTTGGCGTGCTTTATGTGCGCCGCCGCACACCTTGGATAAGCATGATGACGGGCGGCGGGCAGGAACATGGTATGCGCTCCGGCACACAGAACGTTGCCGGCATTGTGGGGCTTGGCGCCGCCATTGAAATCGCGCATACCGACCGCGAAGCCAAAAACGCCCGCTTGCGTGCCATGCGCGACCACCTGGTCGGCTCGATTTTGGAACAGGTGGACGATGTGCAACTCACCGGCCACCCCACCGAGCGGTTGCCTGGGCACGCCAGTTTCGTCGTTAGCAATGTGGACGCCGATTCGCTCCTGCTAGGGCTAGATTTGGAAGGCGTCGCCGCGAGTAGTGGCAGTGCATGTTCAAGCGGGGCGATTACGCCCAGCCATGTGCTGAGCGCCATTGGCGCCACCAAACGCGAGGCGATGAGCGCCCTGCGCCTGACATTGGGTGACGATAACACAGAAGAAGAAGTGGCGTATGCCGCCGAAGCCGTGCCGCGTGTGATTCAGCGCTTGCGGCAGTACGCCCGCACATAGATGAGACGTTTTTCAGGATAGCGCATGACAACAATTCCGGTTTGTGAGATTCGCGATTGGACACAACTCAATATCAAGCCCGCGCCGCGCAACGGCAAGCGTGTGGTGGTGGCGATGAGCGGCGGTGTGGATTCATCCGTCGCGGCGCTGATGCTGCATGAACAAGGCTATGAGGTGGTGGGCGTCATGCTGCGCCTCTGGGCGGGCGAGCAAGGCGTGGTGGACGAGCGCACAGGGTTCGTCCACAATCGGTGCTGTACGCCCGACGCGGTCGAAGATGCGCGGGCGCTGTGTGATGCGATTGGCGCGCCCTTCTTCTTGAAGAACCTGGAAGAACCGTTCCGCGAAGCCGTGGTGGAGCCGTTCATTGACGCCTATCTGCACGGCAAAACGCCGAACCCATGCTTGCATTGTAACCGCACGGTGCGCTTCACCCACTTGCTGAACATTGCGCGCGGCTTGGGCGCAGACTACCTGGCGACGGGACACTATGCGCGTGTCGTCAAAGGGGATGATGGGCTTTACCACCTGTACAAGGGGGTTGACGCCAACAAAGACCAATCCTACGTGCTCTATTCGCTCACGCAGGAAAAGTTGGCGCATTTGATGTTCCCGGTCGGGCATTTGACGAAGCCCCAGGTGCGCGAATTGGCGCGACAGTATGGGATGCCGCTGGCGGAGAAGCCCGAAAGCCAGGAAATTTGCTTCATTGCCACGGGCGATTACCGGCAATTTTTGCGCCGTCATGCGCCGCCGGGCGCGCTCAAACCGGGGCCAATTGTGCATGTGGATGGCCGCGAATTGGGACGCCACGAGGGGTTGCCGTTCTACACGTTGGGGCAGCGCCGCGGGTTGGGCATTCCCTGGCATGAACCGCTCTACGTCGTCGCCAAAGACCACGCACGCAATGCGCTGATTGTGGGACCGCGTGACGCCCTGCGCACTGAGACGGTGGAAATCGAACAGGTGAACTGGATTTTGGGCGAGCCGGACGGCGCGCTTGATATTGAAGTGCGTATCCGCTACAAAGCGCCCGAAGTACCGGCGATTGTGGAACCGTTGCCCGGTGCGCGTGCACGGGTGACGTTCCCCATTCCGCAACAAGCCGTCACCCCCGGGCAGGGGCTGGTCTTTTACGACGGCGATGAGTGTCTGGGCGGTGGGTTGATTGTTTGACGATGATTCCGCTCATCATGGCAGTGCTGATTGCCGGTATCGCGTCGGCGCTGTTTCATCTCTTTGTTGGGGACAGCGTGTTGGAACTGTTCGCCTATTGGGTGGCGGGGAGCGTCGGTTTTCTGCTGGGGCATTGGCTGGGGGCGCTTTACGCGGTGCCCCTGCCTACGCTTGGCGTTGTCCACATTATCCCCGCCGTCCTGGGGTGTTTGAGCGGAATAGCCGTTGCCAACGTGTTGAAGGTGTGATATAGTCGCGGCGGTGCGCTGCATGCACCCGCCCGAAACGAACAGAGAGCCGAGGCTTGTCTATGGTGCAAACCGTTCGGGATATCTTGATCATTGTGCTGGCGCTGGAATCCATCGCCTTGGGGATTTTCCTGGGGCTGGTGCTCTGGCAAATCTGGAAACTGGTCAAATTGATTCGTGAAGAAGTCACGCCGCTCTTGGATACGACCAAAGAGTCGGTTGAAGAAATCACACACACAACCCAATTTGTGGGGCGCTCAGTCGCCGCTCCCTTCGTCAAGGCGCAGGCGTGGGCGGCCGGCCTGCGTGAAGCCGTGCGCACGGTACGTGAGAGCCGCCGCCAACCACGTGTGTGAAGAGGAGGAATGCCATGCGCAAAGTCATGCTGGGGTTGATGCTGGGCGCTGCGGCGGGTGTTGTGGCGCTGATGATGCGTGAATTGGAAGAAAGCGGCGTTTTGGACCGCAGCGACGACCCTGTGGAAGCCATCAAGTTGCGCGTTGAAGAGGAACTGGCCGAGCAACGCCGCCGCCTGGCAGCCGCAATTGAAGCCGGTCGGCGTGCTGCGGAACGCCGCCAGCGTGAATTGTGGGCGGAGTTGAATTTGCCCGCTCCCGATGGAGAAGGCGCGCAAAACGTCTAACCCGCCTGGCTGGCTTGTATAAAAAAAGCCGCACGCAATGCGCGTGCGGCTTTTTGCTTCAACAGTGGGAATTACGCCTGGCTGGGAACCGTGTCCAACCCGGCGGCGGCGCGCAAGGCGTCCGCCTTGTCGGTGCGTTCCCAAGGCAGGTCTACGTCCTCGCGGCCAAAGTGCCCGTATGCCGCGGTTTGCTTGTAAATCGGGCGGCGCAGGTCCAGGTCGCGGATGATAGCCGCCGGGCGCAGGTCGAAGAACTGGTTGATGAGGTCCACAATCTTGTCATCGGGGATGCGTCCCGTGCCGAACGTTTCCACGCTAATCGAGAGCGGGCGCGCCACACCAATGGCGTAGGAGATTTGCACTTCAAAGCGGTCGGCGATACCCGCCGCCACAATGTTCTTGGCCACATAGCGCGCCATGTACGCACCCGAGCGGTCCACCTTCGTGGGGTCTTTCCCGGAGAAAGCGCCGCCACCGTGGCGAGCAACGCCGCCGTAGGTGTCCACAATGATTTTGCGCCCCGTCAGGCCGGCGTCGCCCATGGGACCGCCAACGACGAAACGCCCCGTCGGGTTGACGTAAATTTTGGTGTTCTCATCCAGCAATTTTTCGCCGACCACCGGGCGGATGACGTGTTCGATAATGTCGGCGCGAATTTGCTCTTGCGTAACGTCGGGCGCGTGCTGCGTGGAGATGAGGACGGTATCCACGCGCACCGGCTTGCCGTAGGCGTATTCAACCGTCACCTGGCTCTTGCCGTCGGGGCGCAGGTAGCCCAGCAAGCCGCTCTTGCGGACTTCGGTCAGGCGGCGCGTCAGGCGGTGCGCCAGGCTGATGCTGAGCGGCATGAGTTCGGGGGTTTCGTTGCACGCAAACCCGACCATCATGCCCTGGTCGCCGGCGCCGATGGCTTCGATTTCGGCGTCGCTCATTTCGCCGGTTTTGGCTTCCAGCGCCTTGTCCACGCCCATCGCAATATCGGCCGACTGCTTCTTGATCGAGACAATGACGGCGCAGGTGTCGGCGTCAAAACCGTATTCGCTGCTGGTGTAGCCGATTTGGCGCAGGGTTTCGCGCGCAATTTCGGTGTAGTCCACATTGGCGCTCGTGGTAATCTCGCCGATGATGGCAATCAAGCCGGTGGTGGTGGCGGTTTCACACGCCACGCGCGCGTCCGGGTCTTGCGCCAGAATGGCGTCCAGAATGGCGTCGCTAATCTGGTCGCAAATTTTGTCAGGGTGCCCCTCTGTCACCGATTCCGAGGTGAAATAGAGTTTGGGGCTGGACATAAATGTTGTACTCATGAGTCTTCCTCCATCACTTCTCAATCAAACGAGTTAGCATTAGGTGCCTTCTTGCCAGGAGGCAAGGTAGCGCTTCTGTTCTTCGGTCAGTTCATCAATCTGCACACCCATCGCCTGCAATTTCAGGCGGGCGATTTCGCGGTCAATTTCTTCCGGCACGGTGTAGACTTTGTTTTCCAGTTCGGCGTAGTGTTCCAGAATGTACTTGGCCGCCAACGCCTGGTTAGCGAAACTCATGTCCATCACCGCCGAGGGGTGCCCTTCGGCCGCCGCCAGGTTCACCAGACGCCCTTCACCCAACACGTTGATGCGGCGACCATCGGGGAGGATGTACTGGTCCACGAATTGGCGCGGCTGGCGCTTTTCGACGGCCATTTCTTCCAGCGCGGGGATGTTCAATTCCACGTTGAAGTGCCCACTGTTGGCGACAATCGCGCCGTCTTTCATCACTTCAAAGTGGTGGCGGTCAATCACGTGCAAGTCGCCCGTCACGGTGATGAAAATATCGCCCACTTTGGCGGCTTCCAGCATGGGCATGACGCGGTAGCCGTCCATGACGGCTTCCAGCGCTTTCAGCGGGTCAACCTCCGTCACGATGACGTTGGCGCCCAAGCCGCGCGCACGCATGGCGACACCCTTGCCGCACCAGCCGTAGCCGGCCACCACAACGGTCTTGCCGGCAATCAGCACGTTGGTTGCGCGAATGACGCCGTCCATGGTGCTTTGGCCAGTGCCGTAGCGGTTATCGAAGAAGTGTTTGGTCATGGCGTCGTTGACGGCGATGACGGGGAATTTCAGCGCGCCGTCTTTCGCCATGGCGCGCAGGCGGATGACGCCGGTGGTGGTTTCTTCCGTGCCGCCTTTCACGTATTCAAGCAGTTCGGGGCGGTCTTTGTGCAACGTGCTCACCAGGTCGCACCCGTCATCCATGGTGATGTTGGGCTTGTGGTCCAGCGCGGCATGAATGTGGCGGTAGTAGGTTTCATTGTCTTCGCCCTTGATGGCATAGACCGGGATTTCATCGTACACCACCAGCGCGGCGGCCACGTCATCCTGGGTGCTGAGCGGGTTTGACGCGCAGAGCACCACGTCCGCACCGCCGGCCGCCAGCGCCCGCATGAGGTTGGCGGTTTCGGTGGTCACGTGCAAACAGGCCGAGATGCGCACGCCTTGCAGGGGTTTGGTGCGCTCAAAATCTTCCATGATTTGCTTCAGAACGGGCATTTCTTGCGCCGCCCATTCGATGCGCTTGCGTCCTTGTTCGGCAAGCCCCAAGTCTTTGACGTCATACGGCTTCGTTTCGGTACTCATGACGGAAAAACTCCTTTCGTTTCTGGAATTTATGAACGTGCTACTTCAAGTGGCTCGAAGTAAGTAAAGGCGCGGAACTCTTTGGTACGCGCCCAGATATCCTCAATGCGAATCTCTTTCAGACGGTTGATGCTGAAATCTTCGACGGTGAAACTGGCGACGACACTCCCTTGCACCATTGCACGACGGAGCGCGTTGGTGTCCAGCACCGGTTCATGCGCCAGCGCTCCGATGAACCCACCGGCGAACGTATCACCGGCGCCCGTGGGGTCGCGCACGTCTTCCAGCGGGTACGCAGGCACAAAGAAGAAACTATCCACCCGCGAGGAGCCGCTGGTGAACAGCGCCGCCCCGTATTCGCCGCGTTTCACCACCAGCGCCCGCGGTCCCCACGAAAGAATGGTGCGGGCGGCTTTGAGCAGGCTGGGCGTTTCCGCCAGGTCGCGGGCTTCGGCTTCATTGATAATGACCACGTCCACCTTCTGAATGACGCGGATAAGCGCTTCCTTTTGCGAGTCAATCCAGAAGTTCATCGTGTCCAGCGCCACCAGGTCGGGGCGTTCGACTTGGTCGAGCACGCTCAGTTGCAATTCAGGAGCAATGTTCGCCAGGAAGAGCAGACTGGGCGTGCGGTAGTGGGGCGGCAGTTGGGGGTTGAAGTCGGCAAAGACGTTCAGGCGGGTTTCCAACGTGTGCGCGACGTTCAGGTCGTAATCGTAGCGCCCCGCCCAAAAGAAGGTTTCACCTTCGACGATTTCCAATCCGTCCAGATTGACGCCGCGTTGTTGCAGAAAGTCAATGTGCTCTTGCGGAAAATCCGTACCGACGATGCCCACAAGATTGACGGGGGCGAAAAAACTGGCGGCGGTGGCAAAGTAGGTGGCGCTACCGCCCAACGCGCGTTCAACTTTGCCAAACGGCGTTTCAACATTGTCAAGACCGACGGAACCGACAACCAAAATTTCACGTGGAAGACGGGTTTGTTCTGTCACTGTTTCTCAACCTCACTCATGTTCCATCTCGACCGCATTACACACTGCCCGATGCCTGGCGGGCTTTGCGGTCGGCTTCGGCTTGTTCAACCACCCGGCGCAGGTTTTCCTCATACGGTGGGCGCACCACGCCGTACTCGGTGATGATCGCCGTCACCAGTTCGTGCGGTGTGATGTCGAAAGCCGGATTGTAGGCGTTCACACCTTCCGGCGCGATGTTGCACTGCCCCAACACATGCGTGACTTCGCGCGGGTCGCGCTCTTCAATGGGAATATCGCGACCGGTGGGGGTTTGCAGGTCAATCGTCGAGGTGGGCGCGACAACGTAGAAGGGGATGTTGTTTTCTTTGGCGACGACCGCCAGTTTGTACGTGCCGATTTTGTTGGCCACGTCACCATTGGCAGCGATACGGTCTGCGCCAACCGTCACCAAATCCACCTGCCCACTCCACATGAGATACCCCGCAGCGTTATCGGCAATCAGCGTCATGGGAACGCCCCACTGCATGAGTTCCCAAGCGGTCAGGCGGGCGCCTTGCAGGCGTGGGCGGGTTTCATCAACCCAGACATGGATGTTTTTGCCCTGTTCGTGCGCCATACGGATGACGCCCAACGCCGTGCCCCAGTCCACCGTGGCAAGCCCGCCCGTGTTGCAATGGTGCAGAATATTCGCGCCTTCGGGCACCAATTCAGCGCCGTAGCGCGCCATGCGTTGGTTGGTTTCAATGTCTTCGTCGGCAATGCGTTGCGCTTCGGCAACCAGGGCGTCACGCACAACCTGGTGGGGCTGCTCGCGCAAGGACGTTGCTAGCGCCATCATGCGGTCCAGCGCCCAGCGCAGGTTGACGGCGGTGGGGCGCGACGCATAGAGTACATCGTAGGCGGTGCGCAAGTCGTTCAGCAAATCCTCTGTGGTCGCGGCCTGGCTGCGTTGCGCCGCCAACGCCATGCCAAAGCCGGCGGCGGCGCCAATGGCCGGCGCACCGCGGATGTACATCTCGCGAATGGCGCGCGCCACATCGTGCTCGTTATCGAAGGCGACAATTTCAAATTGATGCGGCAACAATCGCTGGTCAATCATCTTGACGACGCCGTCTTCCCACCAGACTGTGCGCATGTGTGCCTCCTTCTGTCCCATTCATGAATCGCCGGCTCGCTTCATCAAAAAAGCCTCTCATACTGAGAGGCCGTACATCTGACTCCTCTCATCTTCCAGCCCCACAGGGGCTGCCGGACTTGGCACCTGGCGGCATGTTGCCGCTGGTTGCCGGGGCTTCACAGGGCCGGTCCCTCCACCCCTCTTGATGAGCGTCCGTATCTACGGTTGTTCAACCACGGCAGGATAGAAGGAAGTGGCGCTTTTGTCAAATTTTTCACAGGCCAAAGCGCCTTTTGGGTGAAAAATTGAAGGTGTGCGCACGCTTCAAGTTGTCTCTGCGGGTCGCTGAGGAAGAAGCACCGCTAGCCCCCCACCCAACACAATACTGACGACCAATGTGGCGGGCAAACCAAGCGACGTTTGGAAGCCGCCATCTGGCGTTCGTTCAAATTCAATCAGATACCATATGCCGGCGGGGCCAATGCGGAGCGCGTCCATATCCAATTGAACCGCAAGGAGCGGTAAAAAATTAAGTAGAACGGTGATGATGAGAAAAACCAGTGCGGTCATGCCGAACCAGCGCAAAACAAATCCGCTCGTGATCGTCGTGACGGGAACGTCGCTATCAACGGGGGCATACACCTCCCACTGGTCAGCCTGATCCACAATACGCACCTCGTCTGGAAGCCGCAAAAGGACGACACTCAACCACAAGTCCCCTATCGCACCAGCCGCATTTGCCGTGAGAAAGAGAATAATGTAAGGCACAACCGCTGTGGGGGCGAATGGGAGGAGGAGCAGGCCCATCAGGGTAAGCAGTACCAAGGGGGCGAGGGTCACACTGAGCGCCTGACGACGTGTCATGAGCGCATTGGGGGCTGTGGCATAGGCGTACAACCAGCGAAACCCATAACGTGGTTGAAAGCCGTTGAGGCGAAACAAAAGCCCGTGGCAACCTTCGTGCAGAACAATGAGAAGCGGACCGGCAACGAAAAAACCGAAGAGGAGACGAAGCCAATCCGAGAGGCCAGCGGGGGTGAAATGAAGGGTGAGTGAAAACGTATTGCCTGTCAGAAAAGTGCTGATGGTGTGAAAGATGAGCAACCAGACAGGAAACGCAAGTGTGCCGGCGAGCAAGAGATGGGACATGGCGGGCTTGACGAAAGCGGTGCGACGGTACGCTGGGGGCAGGTTCGGTACTTCCGATGGCATGGATGGTGTGGGTTGAACAAGCGTCGAACGGCGCATGGCGTTCACCTCCTTTTGGTGCGTGAATTCTACGGAGCAAAATACGGAGACAACCGAAGGAAGTTTTACAAAATGCGTTATCCGCTTGCCATTTTCCGGCAAAACGCCTTTTCTTTCAAGACGTTTGACCTTTTTGTGCTTTTCTGTACAATGGCACGCCGACTGTGGGCGCTTCTGCGCCCATTCCTTATGAACACATGCAGATGACGCATCGGCGCTTGCTGGTGCAAGAAGCAAGGAAGAGGGTAGCGTTATGGGAATTGAACTGAAAGCCGCACCCCGCACGGTGCTTGGAAAGAAGGTCAAACAGTTGCGCCGCGAAGGGTTCATCCCCGGCGTTGTGTATGGCGCTGCGTTGGAAGAACCCATTTCTGTGCAGGTGGACGCTCGCGAATTGCGCAAGGTGTTGCAACAAGCCGGCGTCTCGCACTTGATTGATTTGCGCATTGAAGGTCGCTCGCGTCCTGTGAATGTGCTGGTGCGTGATGTGCAGCGTGATCCTGTGCGCCAAACGCTGTTGCACGTTGATTTTTTGGCGGTGCGCATGGATGAGCCGGTGCGCATCGAAGTGCCGATCCACCTGACGGGTGAGCCCGCACCGGTGGCGCAGAATATCGCCCTGGTGAGCCAGGTGCTGGAAGAAATTGAGGTCGAAGCCCTGCCGGCGCATTTGCCCTCGGAAATTGAAGTGGACGTCACTGACTTGCTCAAAGAAGTGGGCGATGTGTTGACGGTGGCGGACTTGCCGGTTCCCGAAGGCGTCGAAATCATTACCGAAGGCGACATTGCGGTTGCCGTGCTGGAACCGTTGCGCGCCGAAGAAGCCGTGGAAGCCGAAAGCACCGAAGCGCCAGCCGCCGCGGGCGACGTCGAAGTCATTGGCGAGCGCGAAGAAGAGGAAGAATAGAGTTTCCCGCTTTTCTCGCAATACCGAAGCCCGGTCGCTATGGCCGGGCTTTGCTTGTGTTATGGAAATGCCTAGAATGTAAGCCATCTGTAAACAGATGAGGAGCGAATCGTGATTAGCCCACTGAGTAAACTGTTTGGTCTGTTTTCGCGCGATATTGCGATGGACTTGGGCACAGCCAACACGGTGGTGGCTGTGCGTGGGCAGGGAATTGTCATCAACGAGCCGTCCGTAGTGGCGGTTGATAAACGCAACGGGCGCGTGCTTGCCGTTGGCGCCGACGCCAAAGAGATGGTGGGGCGGACGCCCGCGCACATTGTGGCTGTGCGCCCCTTGCGCGACGGCGTTATCTCCGACTTCGATGTCACCCACGCCATGATTTCGGAGTTCATCAAAAAGGTGCATGAGCGCACGATTTTGCCGGTTTCACCCCGCATCGTCATTGGTATTCCGGGGGGCGTCACGGAAGTGGAACGTATCGCCGTGCGTGACGCGGCTCTCAGCGCGGGGGCGCGTGAGGTGCATCTCATTGAACAGCCGATGGCGGCTGCTATCGGCGCAGGCTTGCCGGTGACCGAAAGCGTGGGGAGCATGGTTGTGGACATTGGCGGCGGAACGACCGAGATTGCCGTCATCTCCATGGGGGGCATTGTGGTCAACAATTCCATTCGTATTGCAGGCGATGAGTTGGACGAGGCTATTATTGACTACGCCCGCCAACGCTACAACTTGCTCATTGGCCCACGCATGGCGGAACGTGTCAAGGTGCAAATTGGCTCCGCCTACCCGCTTGAAGACGAAATGACGATGGAAATCCGCGGGCGCAACTTGATTACAGGGCTGCCCGAAGCCGTCACGGTGACGAGCATCGAAATTCGCGAAGCCATCAGCGGGCCGGTGGGCGCCATTGTCGAAGCAACGCGCGCCGCCATTGACCAGACCCCGCCCGAATTGGTTGCCGACCTGATGGAAAACGGGATTGCGCTTGCCGGCGGTGGGGCGTTGTTGAAAGGGCTGGCGCAACGCTTGACGGATGAAACGCGCATGCGCGTCTATGTGGCTGACGACCCGCTGAGCTGTGTGGTGCGTGGGTGTGCGCACGCCCTGGAGCGCCCCGATTTGCTGAAACAGGTGCAAGCGCCACCACACCGACCAGTCACACCGCACTAATCGCTGAGCGTCATGTTTCAACTGCGGCGTCAATCGACACCGATTCTCATTTTGCTCGTCGTGACCATTGTGCTGATTTTTGTGGATCGCAGTGGTCTTCTGCGGGGGAATGAGCGTACCGGCAGAGGCTGGTTGGCTGGTCTCAGCGGCTTTTTCACCGAAAGCGTGGACTTCCTGGGCGAGTGGCGCTTTGCGCTGACGCATTTTTCCACTTTGAAAGCCGAGAACGAGCAATTGCGCCGCCAGTTGGAAGACCTCGCTTTGCTCAACGCGCGCCTCATCGAACTTGAAAATGAGAACCGCCAATTGCGGGCGTTGCTCGAATTCAAGAACGCCCACCCCAACTACTTGCTCCTGGTCGCCGAAGTCACACGCAACCAGACGCCCGCCCGTGTGGTGAGCACCGACCCCAACAACCTGGTGCGGGCGTTGCGTATCAACCAGGGGCGCGCCGATGGTGTTGAACCGGGGATGCCCGTAGTGACGGCGCGCGGTTTGTTGGGGCGCGTTGTGGAAGTGGGCGAGCATTGGGCGGAAGTCATGCTCATCATTGATGAAACCAGCGCCGTCGCCGCGCTCGACCAGCAGAGCCGCGCTGGCGGCATTGTTGAAGGCACCGGCACCGGGCTTGTCATGCGCTACATTGACAACGACCAAAGCGTTGAGCCGGGGGATATCATCCTCACGTCGGGGCTTGGTGGACAATTCCCCAAAGGGTTGGTGATTGGTACGGTGCGTGAAGTTATCCGCAAAGACGTCAACCCCTATCAGGAAGCCATGATTGACTCCCCGGTGGACTTCAACAACGTTGAATACGTCTTCGTCGTGCGCGACTTCCGCCCTCTCACCGAGGAAGAGATGCGATGAAATGGTGGATGCCGATTCTGGTGATGCTGGTTGCCGCGCTTATCCAGGCAACCTGGTTGCACCATTTCGCCATTGGCGGCGTGCATCCCGACCTGGTGTTGCTCATCGTTGTCGCGTGGAGTTTGCTCCGTGGCACGCGCGAAGGCGTCATCCTGGCGTTTTTAGGCGGCTTCTTTCTTGATTCGCTTTCGGCGGCGCCGTTTGGCGTTTTCACAATCTCCTTGTTGTTGGTGGCGTTCATCACCGGTTTGGGGGAAATCAACATTTTGCGCATGACATTCATTTTGCCGCTTTTGGTTGGCTTTTTGGCAACACTTTTGTACTATATACTTGCATTTGTGATGCTCCGAACGTTGCAATGGAACATAAGCATCACATTTGCGTTGCAAACGGGGGGGCGCGCCGCACTGTATAATACCCTGCTCATGCCGTTCGTCTATGTGTTGAGCCTACGTGTGCATCGTGTTCTGGAACGCATCGAGCAGCGGCAGTATTGAGCAACCAGATGAAACCGGTCTATCACGACGAGCCAATCCAAAACGTACGTCGCGAAACAGTGCGCCTTTTTGTGTTGCGTGGCGTACTGGTGCTCGTCTTCTTCATTCTTGTGGTGCGCCTCTGGCAGTTGCAGTTCATCGAAGGTGAACGGTATCGCCTCCAAGCCGCCGGCAATCGCCTGCGGATTGAAACCATTCCCGCCCCGCGGGGCGTTGTGTATGACCGCGAGGGGCATATCCTCGTGCGCAATGAAGCCACGTTTGACGTGCTCATTGTCCCCGGCGCAGTGCCCGAAGAGTCTGTTGACCGCGTGCTGACGACTGTCGCCAGCGTGGTGGGCGTGCCGCTCACCAACCAGATTGCGTTGGCGCAGGCAAGCGCAACCCAGCCCGCCGATGCGGTTCTGCCGCTCGACCCGCAATGTGGTGAACCGGGCTTGAAAGAGTGCTTTGAGGCGGGTGCGCTTTACGCGCCCTATCGTCCCATCGTGGTCAAAAAAGATGTGGATGAGCGGGTAGCGTTCCAGTTGAAACAAGACGCCGCCTTTTTGCCCGGCGTGATGGTTGAATCGCGCGCACGGCGGCATTACCTCTACGGACCGCTGTTTAGCCACATTCTCGGTTTTGTGTTGCCCGTGAACGAGACGTTTTTGGCGCAGGCGTCCGCCAGCGACAACTACGAATTGAATGATGAAGCGGGCATGAGCGGCATCGAAGCCAGCCTGGAACGCGAATTGCGCGGGAAAAAAGGCGTGCGCCTGGTGGAAAAAGATGTGATTGGGCGCGAGGTGCGTGTTCTGGAACAAACACCGCCCGAACCAGGGCACAATGTGTTTCTCACGATTGACATGGACTTGCAGCGGTACGCCACCGAAGCCCTGCGCAAGGGCATGGAAGCCGTCAATAGTCCGCGCGGTGCTGTGGTGGCGATTGACCCGCGCGATGGGCAAGTGCTGGCGCTGGTTTCATTGCCCAGTTACGATAACAACGTCTTTGTGGGGGGCATCTCACAATCCGCCTACGAACAGTTGCTGAACGACCCCCGCACACCCATGCTGAACATGGCTGTCAGCGCCTACGGCTTCCCGCCCGGCTCGATTTTCAAACTCGTGACCGCCGCCGCTGCGTTGCAAGAGGGTGTGATTACGCGCGAAACTCGCCTCGATGCGCCCGGCATCATCTACTTGCCGAACAAGTATGACCCCGACAACAAGGAATTGGCGCAACCCTTCTACGACTGGCTGCGCAGTGGACATGGGCGCGTCAATGTGATTGATGCCCTGGCGCGTTCATCGGACGTTTTCTTCTACAAAGTGGCCGGCGGTTTCCCCGGAGAAATTGAAGGCTTGGGCATTGAAAAGTTAGCCCAGTATGCTGAATTGTTTGGCTTGGGGCAACCGACCCGCATTGACTTGCCGGGCGAGTCGGCCGGGTTGGTGCCGACCCCCGATTGGAAGCGCCGCACGTGGGGCGAAACCTGGACAACCGGCGATACCTACAACATGGCCATTGGGCAGGGGTTCTTGACGACGACGCCCTTGCAAATGGTGAATGTCACCGCCGCTGTGGCGAACGGCGGCACGCTCTACCGCCCCCAATTGGTCTATCAAATTCAGGACGCCGACGGCAACGTGGTGCAGGGCTTCATGCCCGATGTCATTCGCAACATTCCGGTTGACCCCCAGCACCTGGAAACGGTGCGCGAAGGGATGTTGGCGGTTGTTCAGCGTTCGGACGGGACGGCGCACTACGCCGGCTTGCCCACCAGTGTGGCGATTGCCGGCAAGACGGGGACGGCGGAGTATTGCGAACCGTTGCCCGACCTGAGCGATTGTAAGCGCGATGAAGAAGGCAACCTGGTGACGCATGCCTGGTTCGTGGCGTTTGCGCCCTACGACAACCCAGAGATTGCCCTGGTGGTTTTCGTGCATGGCAATGGGCGCGATGTTCTGGAAGGTTCCAAAGTGGCCGCCCCCATCGCCGCGGACATTTTGCGCTACTGGTTTGAAATTCGCCCCAAGCAGGCGGAAGGCGCTCCCCTGCCGGTAGCGACCCCCGCCGTCGAAACGGGACCCGCTGAGACGACCGACGAAGTGGTGCAAACACTCCTGCCCCCCTTGCAACCCAGCAACTTGTCGGCAACGCGCCCCTTCCACGGGCAACTTGTGCAAACCTTGCCCAACCAGGCGGAACTGAGCGTTCTGCGCGGGACGGTGCGCGATGTGAGCGGACGCCCCGTTGCCAATGCGCGCATTCTGTTGACGCCGGAAGAGAGCGACACCCCCGCGACGTACCTGATGACCGACGCGAACGGAACATTTTACTACGATTTCCTCTCCCCCTCCATCTCCTCCGTTTGGCGTGTCGCCGCGCCCGACATACCGGGCGCGCCGGAATTGACCTTGCGTGTTGAGCCTTCTCAACAATATGTGGTAGAATTCACGAACTGAGAAGGCCAAACGCATGCCACACGCGAGGAGAGACCCGATGCCGATTCCCATCAAAGGCGAGCGCGATGGGCTGGTGCTGGCGCTGGATGCGCTGTACGTCGAAACGGCTTCGCCGGATGAGACGATCGCCGCTTTGCAAGCGTACCTCGAACAGCATGGCGCTTTTTTCCGCGGCGGGCATGTCATCCTTGAAACAGGCGAAGAGGCGTTCGACCGCGAGTTTTTGCAGCGCGTGATTGACACCCTGCACGCCCACGCCTTGCGCACCGTGGCGCTCCGCGGTCATCATCCCGAAACGCGCGCCGCCGCCCATGCGTTGGGGCTGGAACTGCCTTTTGTGCCCACGGCGCACCCCACCGACACCATGGCGTCGGCGGTTGATGAGGGCGCCCCCGCGCTGATTGTGCGCCGCACACTGCGCAGTGGTCAGCGGGTCGAATACGAAGGGAGCGTGGTCGTGTGGGGCGATGTCAACGCCGGGGCGGAAATCATCGCCGGCGGGGATATCTTCGTCTGGGGGGCGTTGCGCGGCGTGGTGCATGCCGGCGCGTTTGGTGATGAAACGGCTGTCGTCGCTGCGTTGCGGCTGGAACCAACCCAACTGCGCATTGGCGGGCTGATTGCCCGCGCACCGGATGAACACCAGCGCCCACGCTGGCGCTTCTGGAAACGACAGCGCCCCCAGCCTGAAATCGCCCGTGCGGTAGATGGCATGATTGTGGTGGAAGCCGTGCGCATGGACCGTTGAATCTTCAACAAAGGTGTGCAAAAAGCGCCTTTTTGCGAGCCATCTTTGCCAGTTTGCGTAAGCCACGTTAGCATACGCACCACTCAGGGATTGAGGGATACACAAGAGGAGCAGGTATGGCCGGAACTGTCATAACCATCACGTCTGGGAAAGGTGGTGTCGGCAAAACAACCACCACCGCCAACCTGGCGGCGGCGTTGGCGCTTTTGGGGCATTCGGTTGTTGCCATTGACGCCGACATTGGCTTGCGCAACCTTGACGTCGTCATGGGGTTGGAAAACCGCATTGTGTACGATATCGTGGACGTTGTGGAAGGGCGGTGCCGCTTGCGGCAAGCCCTGATTCGCGACAAGCGCCTGCCCGAACTGCATTTGCTGCCGGCCGCCCAAACGCGCGACAAATCGGCGGTTTCACCCCGCCAGATGGCCGAAATTTGCGACGCTTTGCGCCCCCACTTCGATTACGTGCTGGTGGATTCGCCGGCGGGGATTGAGCAGGGGTTTCGCAACGCCATCGCCGGAGCGGACCGCGTGCTCATCGTCACCACGCCCGAAGTGAGCGCCGTCCGTGACGCTGACCGCATCATCGGCTTGTTGGAAGCGGCCGAAAAAGGCCCCCTGGCGTTGATTCTCAACCGCGTCAAACCGGATATGGTGCGGCGCGGCGATATGCTCGATGTGAGCGATGTGCTGGAAATTCTGGCGATTGACCTGATTGGCATTGTGCCGGACGATGAGGCCATCATCGTGAGCACGAACCGGGGGACACCGGTTGTGTTCAATGAACGCCAACCGGCCGCCCGCGCATTTTTGAACATTGCGCGGCGTTTGCGTGGCGAACAAGTCCCCTTCGAGCCGTTGCGCGAGGAGGGGTTGATTGACCGCTTGTTGAAATTCATGCGTTCGTGAAAAGGAGGGCATTCTTGGGAATCTTTGAAAGACTCTTTGGTAAACGCCCTTCCAGCCGCGACATTGCCAAAGAGCGCCTGCAATTGGTGCTCATTTACGACCGCGCCGGTCTCTCGCCGGAATTGCTTGAAACGCTGCGTAGCGAGATTGTGGATGTGCTCTCGCGCTACATTGAGATTGAGCGCGACGGCATTGAGTTGCACCTGGCGCAAGAAGGGCGCGAGGCAATGCTCGTGGCGAATATCCCCTTTCGGGGGCGCGTCAAAACAGCGCCACCACACACACAGGAGTAGGCGGGGCTCATGCGACGCGCACTCAATGCGTTTGATTACGCCCTTCTGGGGGTGGTGCTCGTCATCATGACCTTTGGGGTCTTGATGATTTACAGCGCCCAGCCCGCCCCGGAAGATGGGCAAATGCCTTTCGTCACCCGCCAGTTGATTTGGATTGCGATTGGGCTGGTGGGGATGTTGCTCGCCAGCGCCGTGGATTACCGCTTACTGGGATATTTTGTGCGTGTTTTGTATGTAGGCATCGTGGCGGCGCTGGCGGTGGTGTTGGCGCTCGGCTCGACCTCGTTCGGGGCGCAGCGCTGGTTCAGCATCATGTTCTTCACCATTCAACCTTCCGAATTGTCCAAGTTGGTGCTCATCCTGACGCTGGCGCACTACCTTGGGCATCGCCCTTTCGATTGGAAAGCCCTCATTGGCTCCTTCATCCTGACCGCCATTCCGGCGGTGTTGGTCTTTTTGCAACCCAGCCTCTCCGTGGCGTTGTCGCTGTTCGCCATTTGGGGCGGCATGGTGTTTGTGGCCGGGCTGCCCTGGCGGTACATGGTCGGGGCGGCGGCGGCTGTGGGGGCGGCCGCGCCCCTCATCTGGACGCAGGTGCTGCAAGAGTACCAGCGTCAGCGGGTGATGATTTTCCTCAACCCGCTGGCAGACCCCCTGGGTGAAGGCTACAACCTGGTGCAAAGCCGCATCGCCATTGGGTCGGGCGGCTTGTGGGGGCAAGGCTACATGCACGGTTCGCAAAGCCAGTTGGGTTATTTGCGCGTGCGCCACACCGACTTCATTTTCACCGTGGTGGCTGAAGAACTGGGCTTTGTGGGCGCGCTCCTGCTGATGGCGCTCTTTGTGTTCCTGCTGTGGCGCTTGCTGAACATTGCCCAGCGTGCCACCGACCGCTACGGGCGGTTTATCGTGGTGGGTGTGATGACCATGATTTTCTTTCAAGTGGTCGTCAACATTGGCGTCAATGTGGGGCTGGTGCCGCCCACGGGCGTTGTGTTGCCGCTCTTTTCCTACGGGGGCAGCAATCTCATCACCATGCTCATTGGGTTGGGGCTGGTGCAGAATGTGGCCATGCGCTACAAGCGTTTTACGTTCGAGTAAGCCATCGCCGTTTGGCGGCGCCCGGTGATTTTCCTTGCCGGGCTTTTTTCTTTTGTCGGAAGTGATTGACGCTCATTCTTGTCTGGGCTACAATCCGCGCACCGAGACTTCAGGGAAGGAATAGGTGGGTTGAGATGTTTGATGAACTGAGCGAAAAACTTCAAAGTACGTTCGACCGCCTGGCGGGCAAAGGGCAGCTGACCGAAAAAGATGTTGATATCGCCATGCGCGAGGTCAAAATCGCGCTGCTGGAAGCCGATGTCAACTTCAAGGTGGTGCGCGACTTTGTCAAGCGGGTGAAGGAAAAGGCGATTGGCGCCGAAGTGCTGAAAAGCCTGACGCCCGCGCAGGTGGTGGTGAAGATTGTTCATGACGAGCTGATTGACCTGTTGGGTGAAGCCGGCCGTCTGGACCTGTCGGGACCGCCGCCGACGGTGATTATGCTGGTGGGCTTGCAGGGGTCGGGGAAAACGACCACCGCGGGGAAGCTGGCGAACTGGCTGCGCAAGCAGGGGCATCGTCCCATGTTGGTGGCGGCCGACACCTACCGCCCGGCGGCTGTCAAACAGCTGGAAGTGCTGGGCGAGCAGCTGGGCATTCCTGTGCATAGCGAGGGGACCGAACCGCCGCCCCCCGATATTGCCGAGCGTGGCGTGCGCGAAGCCAAACACAAAGCCTACGATGTCGTGATTATTGACACGGCGGGGCGCTTGCAAATTGACGAAGCCCTCATGCAGGAGCTGGAAGAGATCAAGGCGCGCGTCAATCCGCGCGAGATTTTGCTTGTGGCCGACGCCATGACCGGGCAGGAAGCGGTCAATGTGGCGGATACCTTCCACAAGCGCATCGGGCTCACGGGGGTTATCTTCACCAAGGTGGATGGCGACGCGCGCGGTGGTGCGGCGCTTTCCATTCGGGCTGTGACGGGCGTCCCCATTAAGTTTTTGGGGGTGGGCGAAAAACTGGACGCGCTGGAACCCTTCCACCCCGATCGCTTGGCCTCGCGTATTCTCGGCATGGGCGATGTGCTCACGCTGATTGAAAAAGCGGAGCAGACGATTGACACGAGCAAAGCCGAGAAGCTGGAAAAACGCCTGCGCCAGGGTGAATTCGACCTGGAAGATTTTCTGGAACAGTTGCAGCAGCTGAAAAAGTTGGGGCCCTTCACGCAACTGCTGGAACTCATCCCCGGCATGAGTGGGCTGAAAAACGCCTTGCCGGCGGATGTGACCGAGCGCGAATTGAAGAAGATTGAAGCGATTATCAACTCGATGACGCGCGAGGAGCGCCGCAACCCGCGCATTATCAACGGGAGCCGCAAACGCCGTATCGCCGCTGGGAGCGGGACGACTGTGCAAGATGTGAACGAACTGTTGAAGCAGTTCCGCATGATGCAGAAGATGATCAAACAGTTGAGCGGCAAGGGAGGCAAACGCCGAATGCGCTTGCCGTTCGACCTTCCACCGGGGTTTGGGCTTTGATGCCGGCACGCCTGTTGCCGCTTCACCGCCTTTCAGACGACACCGCCACCGACCACCGCCTCGCGCTTGTTGATTTGCGCGGGGCGGTTTCTTTGCGCGGCTGGTGGGCGGGGCCGTTGGTGGTGCTGGTGGGCGCGTGGGCGGCGGCGCCTACGTGGAACCGCGCCACGCTGGTGAGCACGCTGGCGGCCGCGGCCGCGGCGCTGCTGCTGGGCGCTTTCTGGACCGACGTGGCGACGGCGCAAGATACGCCACCGTTGCGCCTGATTTGGCCGCCGTTGCTGGCGGTGGCGTTGAGCGCCGGGACGACGCCGCCAGCCGCCCTGGCGGCGCTGGCCTGGTCTGGGCTGGCGCTTCTGCATGTTCATGGGAGCGTTGCGGCGCTGACATGGCCGCGTGCGCTGGGGGCGGTGGCGTTGCCCTGGTGGCTGGGCTGGTTTGCCGTGGGGGGCGGCGTGCACGTGGAGATGGTGATGGCGCCCTTGGCGGCCGCCTGGCTGGCGCGAGATTGCTGGCGCGCTGATACGTTGGGGCTGTGGGGCGGGGCGGCGTTGCTCGCCGCGCTGCTCATGTGGCGGCAGGCCGGGGTGCGCTTGGCGGCGCTGGCGGTTCTGCTGGTGGGGGTCTGGGTGTTTCGGGTGCAGCGCTCCCGGCGGGGCGACGCCTGGTATCGCCAGCATGTCCAGCTCTGGGTGGTGGTGGTGCTTGGGGTGGCGGCTGGCGTCTGATGGGCCGCGCCGGACACACCGCAACAACGCACCTCTGAACACGCGTTCGCCCTACGTTGTAGGTGTGCCTCTTTTGCTCATTGCCCGTTGCCCACAGGCTGGATCCCCTTTGCTGAAAGCCAACCACCGCTTCCATCTCAGGCAGCGCACATCCTCTCTCTCACGGCCACCAGCGCCCCACATCCACGATGGCGCGGGCCGTCTCGGCCACCGTCGCCTCGCCCCCCAGCGCGAAAACCACCTCTTGCAGCGCCTGCAGGTCGGAGAGGAGGTCGCTACGCGTGCGCCGGGCCAGGACGGGCAGCGTCTCGGCCCAGAGGGGGTAGAGCGTGGTGCAGGAGAGTTGCGCTAGGTGGGGGGTGAGAGCCGCAAGGACAAGGGCGCGGTCGTCTTCCTCCCGGATGCTGCGGGCGGCGGCCAGGGCCTGGGCCAGCAGGTCCTGGGGCAGGTGTGGGGCGAGGGCGGCCAAGGCACGGGCGCGGTTGTCTTCATCCTGGATGCTTTGGGCGGCGTGGAGAGCCTCGGCGAGCAGGTCCTGGGGCAGGTGTGGAGTGAGGGCGGCCAGGGCCTCGGCACGGACGTACTCATTGCGGATGCTTTGGGCGGCGTGGAGAGCCTCGGCGAGCAGGTCCTGGGGCAGGTGTGGGGCCAGGGCGGCCAGGGCGCGGGCGCGGGCGTCTTCATACTGGATACTGCGGGCGGCGTGGAGAGCCTCGGCCAGCGCCTGCTTCTGCTCCTCCTGGGGCAGGTGGGGGGCGAGAGCGGCCAGGGCGCGGGCGCGGGCGTCTTCATACTGGATACTGCGGGCGGCGTGGAGAGCCTCGGCCAGCGCCTGCTTCTGCTCCTCCTCGGGCAGGTGGGGGGCGAGAGCGGCCAGGGCGCGGGCGCGGGCGTCTTCATACTGGATACTGCGGGCGGCGTGGAGAGCCTCGGCCAGCGCCTGCTTCCGCTCCTCCACGGGCAGGTGGGGGGCGAGAGCAGCCAGGGCGCGGGCGCGGGCGTCTTCATACTGGATACTGCGGGCGGCGTGGAGAGCCTCGGCCAGCGCCTGCTTCTGCTCCTCCTGGGGCAGGTGGGGGGCGAGAGCGGCCAGGGCGCGGGCGCGGGGCCACTCACGCTCAATGCTGCGGGCGGCTTCCAGGGCCTGGGCCAGCAGGTCCTGGAATAGGTGGGGGGCGAGGGCAACCAGGGCACGGGCGCGGTATTTTTCACGCTCAATGCTGCGGGCGGCTTCCAGGGCCTGGGCCAGCAGGTCCTGGGGCAGGTGTGGGGCCAGGGCGACCAGGGCTTCGGCGCGGTATTTTTCACGCTCAAAGCTGCGGGCGGCTTCCAGGGCCTGGGCCAGCAGGTCCTGGGGCAGGTGTGGGGCCAGGGCGACCAGGGCCTCGGCGCGGTATTTTTCACGCTCAAAGCTGCGGGCGGCTTCCAGGGCCTGGGCCAGCAGGTCCTGGGGCAGGTGTGGGGCCAGGGCGACCAGGGCCTCGGCGCGAGGGTTGCCGAAAAGCCCTTGTTCCGGCAATTGCCGGGCGGCGTGGAGAGCCTCGGCCAGCGCCTGCTTCTGCTCCTCCTGGGGCAGGTGGGGGGCGAGAGCGGCCAGGGCGCGGGCGCGGGGCCACTCACACTCAATGCTGCGGGCGGCTTCCAGGGCCTGGGCCAGCAGGTCCTGGGGCAGGTGGGGGGCGAGGGCAACCAGGGCACGGGCGCGGTATTTTTCACGCTCAAAGCTGCGGGCGGCTTCCAGGGCCTGGGCCAGCAGGTCCTGGGGCAGGTGTGGGGCCAGGGTGACCAGGGCCTCGGCGCGGTATTTTTCACGCTCAAAGCTGCGGGCGGCTTCCAGGGCCTGGGCCAGCAGGTCCTGGGGCAGGTGTGGGGCCAGGGTGACCAGGGCCTCGGCGCGGGGCCACTCACGCTCAATGCTGCGGGCGGCTTCCAGGGCCTGGGCCAGCAGGTCCTGGGGCAGGTGGGGGGCCAGGGCGACCAGGGCACGAGCGCGGTTGTTGGCATCCCGAATGCTGCGGGCGGCGTGGAGAGCCTCGGCGAGCGCCTGCTTCCGCTCCTCCACGGGCAGGTGTGGGGCGAGAGCGGCCAGGGCGCGGGCGCGGGCGTCTTCATACTGGATACTGCGGGCGGCGTGGAGAGCCTCGGCGAGCGCCTGCTTCCGCTCCTCCACGGGCAGGTGTGGGGCGAGAGCGGCCAGGGCGCGGGCGCGGGCGTCTTCATACTGGATACTGCGGGCGGCGTGGAGAGCCTCGGCGAGCAGGTCCTGGGGCAGGTGGGGGGCGAGGGCCGCCAGGGCTTTGGCGCGGGGCCACTCATGCTCAATGCTGCGGGCGGCGGCCAGGGCCTGGGCCAGCAGGTCCTGGGGCAGGTGGGGGGCGAGGGCGGCCAGGGCACGGGCGCGGTATTTTTCACGCTCAATGCTGCGGGCGGCGGCCAGGGCCTGGGCCAGGACTTGTGCCCGTTCTTCTTCGGGCAGGTGGGGGGCGAGGGCGGCCAGGGCACGGGCGCGGTTGTAGGCATCCCGAATGTTGCGGGCGGCGGCCAGGGCCTGGGCCAGGACTTGTGCCCGTTCTTCTTCGGGCAGGTGGGGGGCGAGGGCGGCCAGGGCACGGGCGCGGTTGTAGGCATCCCGAATGCTGCGGACGGCGGTCAGGGCCTGGGCCAGCAGGTCCTGGGGCAGGTGGGGGGCGAGGGCGGCCAGGGCACGGACGCGGTATTTTTCACGCTCAATGCTGCGGGCGACGTGGAAGGCCTCGGCCAGCCATGCAGGGGCTTTTTGCGCCAGCGCACGCAGTGCTGCGGCCTGTTTCCAATCACTTGGCATCTGGCGGATGTGTGCCAGGGCCTGGGCGGGGGTCCACAGGTCGTTTTCCACCAGCCGGGCGGGTAGTTCGAACGGCAGGCTGCCGGCCAGACTGTGAATGGAGGCTTCAATCAGGGCGCAGCGGATTTCCAGGCCGATGTGCGGCAGGTGGCAGGGGGGCGTTTGGCCTTCGGCGGTCGGCGCTGCAAGCAAACGGTGGTTTTCGGTGGTGGCCCGTTTCCAGATGGCGTGCACATCCTCCAGAAAGCCGGCGTAGTCCCCCTCCTGGGCGTGGCGGGTGCGGTGCCAGGCGGGGCGGTCCACCAGGCGGCGCCAGGTTTCCAGGGGGGCTTCGGCCAGGTGGTCCAGGGCGTAGCGCAGCACATAGGGCGAGGCGTCAGGGGCGGCCGCTTCCCCCTCGACGATGCGCGCCACCTCCTCCCGCATCCATGCCCGGTAGCGGGCTTCCAGGGCACGATAGCGGGCTCGGTCGCGGCCCCGCAAGCGCTCTTCGGCGAAGTGTTCGCGCATACGCGGGTGAGAGAAGGTGAACAGGGTCTGCGCGCCCTCCCGGCGGCGAATGACGATGCGGGCCAGGTTCTCCCACACCTGGTCCAGGACATAGGTGTCCAGGGCAGTCATGCCGGGCGCGCGGCGGGCCAGGGCCAGCAGGTCGGCCTCGGGGATGGGGCCGCGGGCCAGGGCCAGCAGGTTCAGGATCTCCCGCACCTGGGTCTCGGTGTCGCCGGGCAACCCCCGCGCCTCCCACAGTTTGCGCTGCTCGGGCCACCAGTAGCCCTCGAAGAAGGTGGTGTAGCCGCTGCCCACCAGTTGGGCAATCTGCCGCGCTTTGGTCTGCGCGGCTGCTTCCCCCTCGGCCTCCAGGGTGTCCAGCAGGCTCTGGGCGTACAGCCCCACCAGCAGGGGGTCGCCCTGGTCCGTCAGGCGGTAGAGGGTCTGCACCAGGTCCACATCCCGGCTGAGGGCGTCCAAGGGCACCTGCATCTGGGCCAGCACCTCGCGCACGCCCTCGAGGGAAAGGTGCGCCAGTTCGCGGGTGGTGGTCCGGCCCCGGCGCCAGCCCAGGCGCTGCAACCAGGTGGGCGCATTGGCCGTAGCCAGCACGCGGGCGGCGGCCGCCATGCGCAGGTGGGCGGGGATCTCGCCGGGGAAGAGGGTGCGCCAGGCTTCGCCGTAGGAGGGCCAGGCGGCCTCGTCCAGGCCGTCCAGCACCACCAGCACCCCGCGGCGGTTCGATGGGGGCGTTGGTCGCCGCAGGTAGTCGGCGGCCATGCTCAGGAGCACGTCGGGGTCCTTTTCGGTCAATTTGGCCTCGGCGCCCTCATAGGCTTTGGCCAGCCCGTGGGCCAGCAGGGCCAGGAAGACGCTCGGGCGGTGGGTATCAAAGCGCAGGCTGACGGGCACGAAGACCACGGCCCAGGCCTCCTCACGGGCCACGGCGGTGGCCCAGCGGGTGAGCAGGGCGCTCTTGCCGCGGCCGGCCGGCGCGTGGAGGAAGAAGTAGGGGCGTGCTTCGCCTTCCAGCCAGGCGCTCAGGCGCTGCAGGTCGGCCACGCGGCCGCCGAAGGGCACGGGGCGGCTCGGTGTGCCCAGGTACTCTTCCAGAAAACGCTGCACCCGGGAGCGGTGGTCAACCGGCGTCGCGCCCAGGAAGACCTGCACCGTGTTGTAGTCGCCGGTGACGATGAGGGCGTGGCGCACATCCCCGGCGATGCGCACGCTGCGGTCGGCGGCGCGCAGGGCGGCGGCGTGCTGTTCGCGCAGGGCCGCCAGCAGCGCCTCGGTGTTGTCTGCGATGCGCTCCAGCGCCCGGCTGTCGAAGAGAGGGCGCAGGGCCTCCTGGTTGCCCAGTTCCTCCTCGAAGAAGTGCAGGAAGTCGGCCAGGGCGCGGGCGGCCTCATCCCGGTGGCGTGCGCCCACCCGAGGCAGTTGGGCGGCCCAGGCCGCGGCCAGGGCGTTCACATCGGGCGTGTCATGGCGGGTGAGGAAGCGGGCCAGTTCACGGGTCACCGCCTCGCTGGTGAAGAAGGGTTCGTCCAGCAGGGAGGCGGCCCACGCAGGATGGGCCGCCGCGAAGCGGTCCACGGCACGCAGCAGGGCGGTCTGGAAGGCCAGGCGGGCCGGCTCGCGGCCCAGCCAGTCGCGTATTTTGTCTGTCGCGGAGTTGGCCAGAGCGTCGAATACCCGGTTGGTGAGGGTATCGGCCAGTTTTTTCAGCAGGGAAGCGCTCACGGGGTCCATGCACCATCTCCTCAGGTCGCGCGTGACGGTATGCGCGCATTATAAACCAACCGTCGGGTGGAAGAAAACAAGGCAATGCGAGCGGCAGGGTGGAATGGCTGGCAAGTGGGGCAGGTTGGTGCGGAACGTGAGCGTGCGGGGGAAACAAAAGGGAGCGCCGCATGGGCGGCGCCCCCTCTTGCGGGCGGTGGTGCGGGTGCTAGCGGATCACCAGGGGTAGGTAGGATTGCAGGGTGATCACCAGCACGTTGAAGCCCACGCCGGTGGGCATACCGCTTTGGTCCTGGTTGAAAATCGTCCAATTCTGCTTCGTAATGTCAGAATTGTACCAGACACCAACGGCGTGGTTGTGGTCCTTGCCCGTCGCAGCGCCGCCGGGGTTCCAGTTCAGGGTGGTGAAGACAAAGGCCACCGGGTTCTTATTCGTCAATGGATGGTCCAGGTTGGTCCAGTTGTTCGCGACGGTATCGGCTGCCGACGTGTGGGTGAACGCGTCATTTGCGCCAGGCAGGCTGGTCAAGTCGTTCAGCACCAGCACGTTGAAGCTGATGCCTTCTGCCATGGTGAGCTGATCTTCGTTGAAAATCGCCCACTGCTTTGGTCCGTCGTCATACCAGATACCGACATGATGGTCGTGGTACTGCCCGCCAATTCCGCCGGGATTCCAGTTCGGCGTAACAAGAACCACCGCATTCGGATTGTTGTTGAGAAGCGGGTGGTCAATGTACGTGCTGTTGTTCGTAATGTTCGCGCTTGTGGTCGTATGCACAAAGACGTTGGCGCCCGGCGGTGGGATGAGCACATTGAAGGCGGCGCTTTCAGATAAGGATTCTGTGTCCTGGTTGAAGATAGCCCATTGTTTGAGGCTGGTCGAATAATAGACCCCAATGGGATGGTCGTTGTAGGCGAAGGTATCCGCACCATTGGCAGTCCAGGTAGGGGTGACGAAAAAGAGGGCATTGGGATTGTCGTTCAACAGCGGGTGGTCAATAAAAGTACAGTGGTCCGAAAAACACGAGATGGTGCTGGCTGTGGCAACATGCGTAAAGACACTTGTTTTGGTCTCCGGCAGAAGGATGTTGAAGTCGGCGCCTTCCGGCATGGCCGCCAGGTCCTGGTTGAAGATGGCCCACTTCTTCAGCGCCGCGTCATACCAGACGCCGATGGCGTGGTCGTTGTAGGTGCCGGTGGTGTCGCCCGGGTTCCAGTTTTGCGTCACGTAGAAGATGGCGTTGGGATTGTTGTTGAACGCGGGATGGTCAATGTAAGTGCACTGATTTGAACCACAGCCAATGTTGCTTGTCGTGGCTGCATGGACAAACGCGGTGGCCGTATCTGCGATCAGCACATTAAAGTCGGCGCCATCTGGCATAGGATCCTTATCCTGGTTGAAGATGGCCCATTTCTCTACCGCGTCGTCATACCAGACGCCGATGTAGTGAGAGTTGTAGATGCCGGTGGTGTCGCCCGGGTTCCAGTTCTGCGTCACGAAGAAGACAGCGTTGGGGTTGTTGTTGAGCGATGGATGGTCAATGTAGGTACACTGGCTGAGTCCACAGCCAATGTTGCTCGCCGTGGCGGAGTGGACAAATGCGCCGAGACTGCTATCAGGGATGAAGACGTTGAAGTCGGCGCCCGCTGGCATTGACGCCAAATCCTCGTTGAAGATTGCCCATTGGGTGCCGGTGTACCAAACGCCGATGGGGTGATTGTGGTGCAAGCCGGTCGAGCCGCCCGGGTTCCAGTTCTGGGTTACAAAGAAGATGGCATTGGGGTTGTTGTTCAATAGAGGATGGTCAATGAGCGTCGAGTTGCTGAACCGGTTAGCGTCTGTCGAAGTGTGCACGAACCGCACACCCGGCATGGCGCTTGCGCTCAGGCTGGCTTTCGGGGCGGCGGCAATGTGTGGCTGTTCTTGCGGGGGGCGTTGAGCGCCAAGCAGCAGCAATGTGAACATGGTCAGCAACAAGAGAGGCCAGCGGGGGAAACCGACGGTTATCAAACGAAAAGGTAACATGGGGCTGCTCCTTACAAGAGTTGATGGAATAGGCGGCCGCACTTTTGTAAACGAAGATAACCGGCTTTTTATGCCATGAAGTTTTTAAGAAAGCGCCTTGTTTGATTGCGCAGACCTTTCAACACTTGCGGTGTGGTGCGCCGCGCGCTTTTTCACGGTTGTTTGCCCGCCAACAATTTGCCCTGCGCGATGCAGTTCCCCCATAATGGCGGCCCCAAACAGCGGCAAAGAAACGCATGGAGTGGCTTTGATGGGCAATCTTCTGGTGGCGCTGGTTGTCGTGGTGGGAGTACTGCTGGCCCTTTATTGGCTCATCTACGTGGCCGAAGGCAGTTATGCCGGGGCGTGGCTGGTGCGCTGGCTCTACGACCGCGGCGCGCCGACGTATGATGCGGTCAAGGGCTTTTCGCCGGCTGATGAGTTTGCCTTTCTTGGCAAGCCCCTGTTCGACCGTTTGGAAGAAGCCCTTGGGGAAGGCGGTCCTGGTTTGGTGTTGGATGTGGCTACAGGCACGGGACGCCTTCCGCTTGCGTTGCTCGACATTCCTTTTTTCACAGGCGCGCTGGTAGGCGTGGACGCCTCGTTTGAAATGCTGGCGCAAGCCGCACACAAACGCGCCCAGCGCGAATTGGACGCCCGTTGGGCGCTCTTGCACCACCCCGCCGCCCCTCTCCCCTTTGCTGATGAGGCTTTCGATGCCGTGACGATGCTCGAAGCGCTCGAATTCCTGCCCGACCGCGACGCCGCCATTGCTGAAATGGTGCGCGTCTTGCGCCCCGGCGGATGGTTGCTCATCTCCAACCGTATCGGCCTGGACGCCCGTTTGATGCCGGGGCGCACCGATTCGCCGGCGCAGTTCGAGAAGCGCCTAGCGGCGCATGGCTTGACGGAGATTTTCACCCGCCCCTGGCAGACCTACTACGACCTGGTGTGGGCGCGCAAGCCCGGGAGCCTCACGCCGCGCCCCTTGCCTGATTGGCGGCAGGTGTTGCAATGCCCCCAATGCTACACGGTTGGGGCGTGGGATGCCCCCGCCCCCGAGACACACAAATGCCGCACCTGCGGTATGCAGATGCGGCTTCTGCGTGGCGTCTGGACGTTTCAGCGCTAACGCCGGGTTGGCGGTGTGGGCTTTCGCCTGGCGTGCTGCCTACACCGCTAACTCATTGTCGGCAATGGCAACCAACTTGTGGTCGAGCAGGAAGGCGAGCAGTTGCTCGTTGCTCGGCTCGGTGATGAGGGTGCCGCGGTGCAGGCCGCGCGGGCGACGACCATTGAGCGGTTCGGGTGGGGCGATGGGTTCATCTTCCCCAGGGCGTGCGATGATAAACGTCGGGACGCTGAGATACCCAACCCAGTGCAGCAGGCGTTCGGCGGCGCCCGGTTCGCGGCTGATGTCCACAACGCGATACGGGATGCTGTGTTCACGCAGCCAGGCTTCAGCACGCGCTTGGTCCCAGCAGCCAAAAGTGCGGGCGTACATCACCAATTCAATATCGCGGCGCTCGGTTGGATAGATGAATGGCCGTTGACGCTTGCGTTGAAACAGATTCATGGTTGGCATGCTCCTCATTCGTTTTCGCAGTAGGGCGACAAGGTTGGTGTTGGTGGCGTGTGTGTGGCGAACCAGCGCCGCGCCGCTTCGATATCCGCGTGAATTTGCGCAATCAGTTCTTCGAGCGATGGGAATTTGCGCTCATCGCGCAGGCGTTCCAGAAATTCGACGCGAATGCATTGCCCGTACAGGTCGCCTTCCCAGTCCAAAATGTGCGTTTCGATGAAGCGCGTGTGCCCGTCCACGGTGGGGCGCACGCCGATGTTTGTCACGGCGGGGTGCGCTTCACCATTCCAGAAAACTTGCGTCACATAGACGCCGTTTGCCGGTACGACTTGCCCTTCGGGCGGCGCCAGGTTGGCGGTTGGAATGCCGATGCGCCCGCCCCGCTGGTTGCCGTGGCGCACCACGCCGGTGATGGCGTAGGCGCGCCCCAGCAGCGCCACCGCTTCCCCGACGTCTCCATTCAGCAGTTTCTTACGTACCAGCGAGCCGCTGACCCGTTCGCCGTTCACCACCACCGGCGGCACAACAATGACGCGCTTGCCGCGTTCGCTCGCCCAGGCGCGCAGCAGGTCGAGCGTGCCTTCGCGCCGATAGCCAAACGCAAAATCGGGCCCGACGACGAAAACGCGCGGACGCAAGCCGGCTTCAATGCGCGCCAGAAAGTCCAGGGCGCGCGTCTGCGCCAGTTCGTGGGTGAAGGTGAGAATCGCCATGATGTCGAGCCCGTAGAGGGCGAGCAGGCGTGTTTTTTCAGGCAGGGGGGTGATGAGCGGCGGCGCGGCTTCGGGACGCAAGACGGCGAGCGGGTGTGGGTCGAAAGTAAGCAAGGCGGCGTGCACGCCCAGGGCGGCGGCTTCTTCACGCACGGTGCGGATGAGCGCTTGATGCCCAACGTGCAAGCCGTCGAATTTGCCAATTGTGAGCACGGTTTCGCCATGAAAAGATGAGAAATCGTCGCGCAGGATGTTCATGACTCCTCGCTGTGTTGTCTTCACGTTCGTTGATTGGGTTCTGAGACCAGCACTTTCACAGGACGCCAGGCGCGGCGTTGTTCATCGTACTGCACAAGCGCCACCAGTTCGTCGCCCAGCAGGGCGCGCACCATACCGTCCAGCGGGGTGTGCGCACGAATGAATTGCCCTTGCGCCAGGCGGCGCGCTTCCTCAGGCGAGAGGCGAACGGCGGGCAAGGTTTCCAGCCCCGCGCCGAGCGGCAACAGCAATTCATCCAATCGGCGCTCACGCGCGGCGGCTTCGATTTCAGGTAGGGTGTGGGCTTGTTCAATGGTGAAAGGCCCGCTGGCGGTGCGCCGCAGGGCGGCTAGAAAAGCCCCTGTGCCGAGGGCTTCGCCCAGGTCGTGGGCGAGTGAGCGGATGTAGGTGCCCTTGGAACAGCGCACGTCCAATTCGAGGAGCGGCGGCGCGTAGCGCAGTAGGTGCAGTTCGTGAATGATGACACGGCGCGGCGGTACGTCCACGTTTTCGCCGCGGCGGGCTTTTTCGTAGAGCCGTTCCCCGCCCTGCTTGATGGCTGAAAAGAGGGGCGGACGTTGCTCAATCTCGCCACGAAAACGTTCCAGCGCGGCTTCCACCGCCTCGCGCGAGGGCCATTCGCCTTCGTAGGTACGCACCACTTCGCCCTCGGCGTCGTAGGTGGTGGTGGTTTGCCCAAGCATGACCGCGGCGAGGTAGCGCTTATCGTGTCCGGTCAAGTATTCGAGCAGGCGGGTGGCTTTGCCCAGCCCCAGCACGAGCACGCCGGTCGCCAGGGGGTCCAGCGTGCCGGCGTGCCCGATTTTGCGCTGGCGTGCCAGTTTGCGTACCCGCGCCACCACGTCGTGCGATGTCATGCCGGCGGGTTTGTCCACAATCAGAATGCCGTCCATGCCGCTCCTCAGGCGCTCGCCGCCGCGCCGGTTGCGCTTGCGGTGGTTTCGGCTTCGCGGATGACCTCGTGGAGCATGGGAATGACAGTACGCACGGCTTCTTCGATGGGCATATCGAGCGTCGCCCCCGCGGCGAGGGGGTGCCCACCGCCGCCCAGGCGGAACGCCAAATCGGCGAGGTTGTGCCCCGGTTTGGCGCGCATGCTGATTTTGGTGCGCCCATCTTCAAGTTCGTTGAAGGTGATGGCCACTTTGACGCCGCGAATGTTGAGCAGGAAGTTGCTCATGCCGCCGGCGTCGTTTTCGCTGGCTTGGGCTTTGGCTTGCTTCTCGCGCGTGTTGATCGCCCAGGCGATGCCATCTTCAACGGCGAAATCGTAGAGCACTTGCCCCCACAGGCGCACTTCTTGCAGGGTGCGGCTGCGGATGGCTTCTTGCATGATGGTGGGTAGCGGCGCGCCCGCTTCCATCAGGTCGGCGGCGTCACGCAGGACGGCGGGCGTGGTGTGCGATGTGCTGAATGCATTGGTGTCGGTGACCATGCCGGTCAACAGGCAGGTGGCGGTGTTGGCGTCGGGGCGCTCAATCCCCAGCAGGGGGAGCAGGTGGTAGATCATTTGTGCCACGGCGGGATATGACGGATCTACCCAGTTGACCGTGCCATAGTTGACGTTGGTGACGTGGTGGTCAATGTTGACCACTTCGCGCCCTTGCATGGCTTCCGCGGGTAGCGGTCCCCCCACACGGTCGGGGTCGCTGGCGTCGAGGACGACAATCAACTCATCGTCGGCGGGTGGGCGCGGTGCGACTTCCTCGCTCCCCGGAAGAAAACGCAGGCGTACCGGCACCGGGTCGGCGAACGAAACGTTGGCGTGCTTGCCAATCGAGCGCAGCGCCCACATCAGCCCCAACGCCGAGCCGATGGCGTCGCCGTCGGGGTCCACATGGCTAAAAATGAGCACTTTGTCAGCGTTCAGGATAGTGTTGGCGGCGTGCTGTTTACTCATCGTCTTCCCCAGCCTCCTCTTCTTCGAGTTCGATGTCATCGCGCGGCTTGGCCGCCTTGGTCAGGTCCAGCAATTCCCAGACGCGCAGGCTGTTTTCGAGCGACTCATCCAGGTAGAAGTGCAGCGTCGGCACGCGCCGCATGGTCAGGCGCGACGCGAGCAGACTGCGAATATAGCCGCGTGCATGGTGGAGCGCGGCGAGTGTTTCCTCACGCTCGGCGTCTTCCGCCATGATACTCACAAAGACCCGCGCATGCCGCAAATCGTCGCTCATTTCGACGTGCGTCACCGTCAGGAATTGCAAACGTGGGTCGTCCATCTCTGTTTGGACGATGATCGCCACTTCTTCAAGAATTTGTTCGGCGAGTCGTTCTTTACGACGGAGTGTTGCCATGACGTCCTCCTTCACACATCATCCTTCCTAACAAAAAGATGGCTCGCCCGCCGCAACATGCGCGCCAGACGAGCCATCGGCCCTTGTCATCAAACAGGCGTTAGACTTCGCGGACTTCGTAGGCTTCGATCAGGTCGCCTTCCTTGTACTCGGTCACACCTTCGAGGGCGATACCACACTCAAAGCCCTGGCGCACTTCGGCGACGTCTTCCTGGAAGCGTTTGAGCGAAGCGACCTTGGTGTCGGCGACCACCTCGCCGTCGCGGATGAGGCGGGCTTTGGCGTTGCGGCGAATGACGCCATCCAGCACGTAGCACCCGGCCACCTTGCCCCCACGCACTTTGAAGACGGCGCGCACTTCGGCAGTCCCCAAGACAAACTCTTCTGTTTCAGGTTCCAGCAGCCCTTTGAGCGCCTTTTCCATGTCTTCGAGCAGGTGGTAGATGACATCATAGGTGCGAATCTGGACGCCTTCCTGCTCGGCGCGTTCACGCGCCACACGATCCACCTTGACGCCGAATCCAATCACAATGGCGTCGCTGGCGCTGGCGAGCATCACATCGCTTTCGGAGACCGCCCCAACGCCCTGGCGAATGATTTTCACCGCCACATCCTCGGTTGCCAGGTCGTGCAGGGAATCTATCAGCGCGTCCAGCGTCCCCTGGGTGTCGGCTTTCACCACCAGGTTGAGTTCTTCACGCTGGCCGGCTTGCAACTGGCGGAAGACATCTTCCAGCGTAATGCGCCCACGCGAGCGTTTTTGTTCCAGGCGGCGCTTGCGCTGTTCCACGATTTCACGCGCGGCGCGTTCGCTTTCCACCACTTCAAAGAATTGCCCGGCGGGCGGCACTTCGTTCAAGCCCAATACTCGCACCGGCATACTGGGTGGGGCTTCTTTGACACGCTTGCCCTGGTCGTTGAACATGGCGCGAATACGGCCGTAGGCGGTTCCAGCGAGCACGGTATCGCGCTGGCGCAGTGTGCCGTTGAGCACCAACAGCGTAGCCGCCACCCCCTGGCGTGGGTCAAGTTCACTTTCGAGCACGACGCCCTGCGCCGAGCGGTTCGGATTGGCGACGATGTCATCCTGGTGCAGGTCGGTGACAATCAAGATGTAGTCCAGCAGTTCGTCAATGCCTTGCCCTTTGAGCGCCGCCACATTCACGAAGGGCACATCGCCCCCCCATTCTTCGGGAATCAAGCCGAGTTTGTCGGCGGCTTGCTGGCGTACACGGTCGGGGTTGGCGTTCGGTTTGTCCACCTTCGTCACAGCGACGATGATGGGCACACCGGCGGCTTTGGCGTGTTCGTAGGCTTCGATGGTTTGGGGCATCACGCCGTCGTCGGCGGCAATCACCAAAATGACGATGTCCGCGCCTTGTGCACCACGGGCACGCATCGCGGTGAAGGCTTCGTGCCCCGGCGTGTCAATGAATGTAATCAAGCGCCCTTGTTTTTTGACCTGATACGCACCGATGTGCTGCGTAATACCACCAGCTTCGCCCTCCGCCACGCGCGTTTGTCGGATGGCGTCCAGCAAGGTTGTTTTCCCGTGGTCTACGTGCCCCAGGACAGCCACAATGGGCGGCCGCGGCTTCAAATCTTCGGGGCGTTCGTTGGCATAAAGCCGCTGTTTCCGCGTCGGCTTGACTTCGGCCACCGGCTCGACTTCTTCTTCGATGTCGGCGGCTTCTTCTTCGGCGGCTTCTTCTTCGGTCTCTTGGGCTTCTTCTTCGCCCGGCAAAAGCACCGGATGCCCCATCTCTTCGGCGGCCAGAGCGGCCGTGTCGGGGTCCAACACCTGGTTGATGTTGGCCATTACCCCCATTGCCATCAATGTTTTGATGACGGCAATCGGGCTTTCGTCCAGCAGTTCGGCCAATTCACGAACACTTATTGGTCCTGGGATACGGATAGCTTCATGCGCGTGGCTCATAGGCGTCCTCCTTACTCCTTCTTCGCAGCGCATCGGCGCTACGGTTGTTCAACATCTGTCAATTCATTTTCTTCGTCAAACGTGGCTGCTTCAACATACTGGCGCAGCATAGCCACCTCGTCGGGCGAGAGCGGGCGTTTCAGGGCGTTGCCCAGCAGTTTGGGGCGTTGCGCCACACGTTCCCAACATGCACGCCGTCGGCAGAGATACGCGCCGCGCCCCCGGGCTTTCTGGTCGGCGTCGAACACCAGTTCGCCTTCCGGTGTGCGCACAATGCGCATCAGTTCGCGCTTGGGGCGCGACGTGCGGCATGCGATACAGGTGCGAATTGGAATGTGTTTCTTGCCCATACCCCTCACCCAGTGATGATACAGAAGCCGGTAGCACGCACAGCGGCGCGGTACCGGCTTCTGTCGGTTCACACGTTCCGTTTTGGTTAGCGGCCTTTCTTCTTGCTCTTTTTGCCGCCTTTGCGTTCTTTGCGCCGCTTGCGGATTTCGTCTTCGAGTTCCACTTGTTGGCCGCGCTTGTCCAGCGTGTAGAAGAGGTCGGCCAGGCTGGGCTTTTCGCCTTTTGCCTTGGCGGATTTGGTTTCTTCAAAGAAGTCGTCTTCCTCTTCTTCCTCTTCCTCGAAGAAGTCTTCTTCAAAGAAATCTTCTTCCTCTTCTTCTTCAACGTCTGCAACGGTTGTCACCGTTTCAGCGCGCGGCTCAGGTGCTGTGGCCGTCGGTTCCGGCTCCGGTTCAACCTCGGGCAGCTCCGGCTCGACCGCCGCCACGGCTTCCTCTTCTTCCTCGGCGTCCGCAGCCAGCGCTTTTTGCGCTTCTTCGAGCAGGCGGCGCGCTTCTTCAAGTTTGCGTTCGCGCTCCAACCGCTCTTGCTCTTCTTGCAGGCGGCGTTTGGCTTCCAACTCGGCGCGGCGCAAGGCTTCGTCGGCCGCTTCGCTTGTGCTCTTGATGTCAATGCGCCAGCCGGTCAGCTTTGCCGCAAGACGTGCGTTTTGACCGCCCTTGCCAATCGCCAGCGACAATTGGTTGTCGGGCACGATGACCAGCGCCGTCTTCCCTTCGGGATGGTCGGGATCGAGGAAGACGTGCGCCACTTTGGCCGGGCTGAGCGCGTTTTTGACGAACGTGGCTTCGTCGGGGCTCCATTCGACAATGTCAATTTTTTCGCCCCCCAACTCGTTCACGATACTCTGGTTGCGAATGCCCTTCATGCCGACACAAGCGCCGACGGGGTCCACACCTTCCTGCGTAGCCCAGACCGCCACTTTGGAGCGCGCCCCCGGCTCGCGGGCAATGCCTTTGATGATGACCGTGCCGTTGGCGATTTCGGGCACTTCCAGTTCCAGCAACCGCCGCAGCATGTCGGGATGTGTGCGGCTCACGTAAATTTGCGGGCCGCGCTGGCTCTTCTTCACTTCGTACACATACACACGTATGCGCTGACCGGGGCGGTAGCGTTCGGTTGGAATCTGTTCCTGGCGTGGCATCACCGCTTCGGCGCGCCCCAGGCTCAGCCGGATCGTGCCGGTTTTGGCGTCAATGCCCTGCACCGTCGCGACAACAATCTCACCTTCGCGGCTCGAAAAGTCCGCATAGACTTTATCGCGCTCTGCTTCGCGAATCGCCTGCATGATGACTTGCTTGGCGGTTTGCGCCGCAATACGCCCGAAGTCCTTGGGCGTGATTTCCACTTTGATGACGTCCCCAATTTGGGCGTCAGGCTCGAACTGCCGCGCCTCTTCCAGCGAGATTTCCGTGTGCGGGTGCATCACTTCTTCGACCACTTCTTTGTCCACGTACACCCGCGCATCCCCCGTCACAGGGTCAATTTTGACCACGGGGTTGTACGCCTTGCCGCCGTAATCACGCTTGTAGGCTGTGAGCAAGGCGCGTTCCACCGCCTGAATGACCACTTCTTTTGAAAGGTCACGTTCATGGCAGAGCGCGTTGAGCGCCATCATGAATTCGCTGGTTCGCATGCTGTTTGCACTCCTTCTATCCCATCTCTCTTCACACACCCTTTACAACAAGAAAAGTGGGGAATCCCCACTTCTCCGGTGCGCGAGTGCTTGTTTCTTGCCTCGGATTATAGTCAGTTGTGAAGAAGATGCAAAGCAGACGCACGCTTTTCGGGCGTATTTTGTCGGTTGGGTACGCCCACGCTGAGAACGATTGCGACATTGTTGCAACGCAAGTGGCGATGGTTGCAAAATTGTTGCAAAGAGGGGGCGGAGGGATTGATGTTGAGGGGAAAAGTTGGTATAATGAGAACGTTCCCGAACGGTGGGGTTGTGAAGAGGAGGTGGAAGATGCGTTTTTACCTGCGTGTTTGTAGTCTCTGTTTGATCATTGCTGCGCTTTTGCTCCCAGCAACGCTTGAGGCTGCCACTTACATTACGAACCACACGGGCACTGCACCGCAGTGGCTCAGCCCAGGCTGGCGGTTTTGGGTTGAGTCTAATACCACTTTTGGCGAGTCTGTATGTGTTGAAGTGCACCCGACGGGTGATGCTGGGAACTATTACCGCCAACGCTGTGAATATGATACAACGAATCCCCCAAGCAACTGGCGTTGCGATGTGTTTACAACAAGCGTGCCGGCTGCATTTACGAATACAACAGTTGAATATCAATTCTTTATCGCCCCTTGGGATAATAACTGCTCAGGCGGTGAATCGCTGTTTACTGGATTCAATTGGACGTTCTCAACTGGCCCCACCGCCGTCACGCTGCAAACGTTGCGCGCCGAGCGGTCTCCCACCCATAGCCGCATGCTCACGCTGGCTGTGAGTGGGCTTTTGGCGTTGGCGGGCGGTGTTTTGCTGGTGCGCACGCGCCGCCGTGTGTGAGGTTTGAAGGCTGTGCATGGGGTATCTGGAAAACAATGCGGCTACCATCACCGGTAGCCGCTTTTTGCTTGCTGCTTTTGACGTATCGCCGCGCTTTCCTCTCCTTTGAAATGACAAGACAGTTGACAAGACAGTCAGCATAGTGTATTCTCGACACCACCAACCATAATAGCGCCAGAGGTGCAGAATGGACAACTCGCGTACAGACTGGCTTGACGACATCATCCGCCGCGCGCTGGATGAAGACATCGGCGACGGCGACATCACAACGCAATGCACTATCCCCTCCGATATGTGGCTCTCGGCGACGATTCGCGCCAAAGCCGATGGCGTTGTGGCGGGGCAGGCGGTGGCGGCGCGCACGTTCGCCCTGCTGGATGAGCGCGTGCGCTATACCCCCCTCGTCCCTGATGGTGCATCCGTTGCGCGCGGCACAGACATTGCCACGCTTGAAGGCCCTGGGCATGCGCTTCTGCTGGGCGAGCGCACTGCGCTCAACTTCATGCAGCGCATGTCCGGCATTGCGACGCTCACGCGCCGCTTTGTCGAAGCCGTGGCGCATACGCGCGCCGTCATTCTCGATACGCGCAAAACCGCGCCGGGCTTGCGCAGAATTGACAAATGGGCGGTGCGCCTGGGTGGCGGGCAAAACCACCGCATGGGGCTCTATGACATGGTGCTCATCAAGGAAAACCACATCGCCGCCGCAGGAAGCATCACCGCCGCCGTCCAGCGGGTGCGCGCCGGCGACCCCCGCGGTCGCCCCATTGAAGTCGAAGCCCGCACGCTCGACGACGTGCGCGAAGCCCTGGCGCTCAATGTGGACCGCATCTTGCTCGATAACATGTCGCTCGATGAGATTCGCGCCGCCGTTGAACTGGTGGCGGGACGCATTCCGCTGGAAGCCTCGGGCAATGTCTCGCTCGAAACAGTAGCGCGTATCGCCGAAACGGGTGTGGCGTACATCTCGGTGGGCGCTTTGACGCATTCCGCCCCCGCTTTCGATCTCAGCATGCTGGTGCATATGCCAACCAACATCCACCAAGAGGAGCGTGTGTCATGACAACAACCATCGAAACACCGACAGTCGAACGCATCTACGCCGACCTGAAAGCCAAACTTGGCGCGTTCACCCCCGACGCCGAGTTGTGGTACAAAGCCGAACTCGCCGCGCAGATTTTGCCGCTCAAAAAAGAGCGCAATGCCGTCATTTTGGGGCACAACTACATGGAACCGGCGTTGTTCCACACCATTCCCGATTTTGTGGGCGACTCGCTGGAACTGAGCCGCCGCGCCGCCGAAACCGACCACGACATCATCGTCTTCTGCGGCGTCGAGTTTATGGCGGAGACGGCGAAAATTCTCAACCCTGAAAAAACCGTGCTCATTCCCTCGCGCAAGGCGGGGTGCTCGCTCGCTGAAAGTATCACCGCCGAAGACGTGCGCCGTTTGCGTGAGCAGTTTCCCGGCGTGCCCATTGTGGCGTACATCAACACCTACGCCGACGTGAAAGCCGAAGTGGACATCTGCTGCACATCCAGCAACGCCGCCAAAGTCGTCGAATCGCTCAACAGCGACACGGTCATCTTCTTGCCCGATGAGTATTTGGCGCGAAACGTGGCGCGTGAAACCGGCAAGCATATCATCTTCCCCACCCAAATCCCGCGCGACGGGCAAGACACAATGCTCGATTACCACATCATCGCCTGGCATGGGCGCTGTGAAGTTCACGAGCAATTTACCGTTGAAGACATTGAAAACGTGCGCGCCACCTTCCCCGACGTGGTGGTGCTCGCTCACCCCGAATGCAGCCCCGAAGTGGTTGCCGCCGCCGACTTTTCGGGCAGCACCAGCGCCATGATTCGTTTCGTCGAAGAAACAAACGCCCCGCGCTATCTCCTGCTCACCGAATGCGCGATGGGCGACAACATCGCCGCCGCTCACCCCGACAAGGAGATGGTGCGGCTCTGCTCCATCCGGTGCCGCCACATGAACCAAATTCGTCTGGAAGATACACTCGCCGCGCTGCAACACATTCAATATGAAGTCCATGTGCCGGAAGAGATTCGCGTGCGGGCGTTGCGCGCCGTCCAGCGTATGCTTGAAATTGGTTGAGCGAGGTGCGCCATGGAAACGCTTCACACGCCCGTTCTGGTGATTGGCAGCGGCGTTGCGGGGGGGATCACGGCGTTGTGCCTTGCCGACGCCGGCGTGCCCGTTGTGCTCGCCACCAAAGCCCGCGACCCCCACGAATGCAACACCTTCTACGCACAGGGCGGCATTGTCTATCGGGGCGAGGATGACTCGCCCCGTTTGCTTGCCGAAGACATCATGCGGGCGGGAAGCCACCACAACCGCCCGACCGCCGTCCACCTGCTGGCGGCGGAAGGTCCAGCCGCGGTGGAACGGCTTTTGCTGGAACGCCTGGGCGTCACATTCGACCGCACGCCCGACGGGGCGTTGGCGCGCACGCTGGAAGGGGGGCATTCGCGCCCGCGCATCATCCACGCCACCGACGCCACCGGGCGCGCCATTCACATCGCCCTGCTCAACGCCGTGCGCGCCCATCCCCGCATTACCTTGCTGACGGGGCACATTGCCGCCGCCCTGGTGCGCACCGCCGGGGCGGACGCCTGCGCGGGGGCGCTCTTTTGGGTTGAACGCGAGACCCGCTGGCGCTTGGTCGTTGCCGGGGCAACCGTCCTCGCCACGGGGGGCTTGGCGGCGCTCTACGCGCGTACCACCAACCCGCCGGGCACGCTTGGCGACGGCATCGCCATGGCGCACGCACTCGGCGCCGAACTCGCCGATTTGGAATTCGTCCAATTCCACCCCACCGCCTTTGCCGCGCCCCATGCGCCCGCCTTCCTCATCTCCGAGGCGGTGCGCGGCGCCGGCGCGCGCCTGCTGAACGAAGCGGGCGAAGCCTTTATGGCGCGCTACGCCCCCGAATGGCGCGACCTTGCCCCGCGCGACGTGGTGGCGCGCGCCATCTACACCGAAATGCAGACGCGCGGCTTGCCCCACGTCTGGCTGGATATTGCCTCGGTCATGCCGCCCGAACGCATTCGCGCCCGCTTCCCCACGATTGCCGCCGCCTGCGCGGAGTACGGCGTGGACATCACACGCGAGCCGATTCCTGTTGCACCCGCTGCACATTACACCTGTGGGGGTGTCGTTGCCGACGAGTGGGGGCGCACCAGCGTGCCGCGCCTCTACGCAGTGGGCGAAGTCGCCTGCACGGGCTTGCACGGCGCGAACCGGCTTGCCAGCACCTCATTGCTCGAAGGGGTGGTGTGGGGGGCGCGTGTCGCCCAGCATCTGGTGGAAGAACACCCGCGCCCGCCCGCCCGCATCCGCCCACCCGAAACACCCGGCGGCGCGACCGCCGACGCTGACGCCGCCAACGCCCTGCTTGAGCAGATTCGCACGCTTTTGTGGCGGAACGTGGGGCTTGTGCGCACACGTACCGGCTTACAGCAGGCGGTTGAAACGTTGGCGCGTTTGCGGAAAGAAGCGGCTTCCATGTATCATACCCACGACCCAGCGCCGGAAACCATTCGGTTGTGGCATGCCGCTACTGCGGCGTGGCTGGTGGCAACCGCCGCCTGGCGCAATGAGCAGAGCCTGGGTTGCCATGTTCGGCTCGAAGACGAGGAATTGGAGGTCGCATGACCCAACAAACAGCCCCTCAGGAAACAACGTATTCAACCGAAGAGCGCCGCCGTGAAATTGTGCGCCTTTTGAAACAAGCCAACGCGCCCCTCACAGGCACCACGCTCGCCGACCATTTTGGCGTCAGTCGGCAGGTGATTGTGCAGGATATTGCAGTGTTGCGTGCCGCCGGCGAGGAGATTCACGCCAGCCCGCGCGGCTACTACATGCATCCGCCGGGGCGCACCGTGTGGCGCAGTGTGGTGGCGGTGCGCCACACGCCCGAACAGACCGAAGACGAATTGCTGGCGCTGGTGGACGTGGGGGTGGAAGTGGTAGATGTCATTGTTGAGCATCCCATCTACGGCGAACTGCGCGGCAATTTGCACATTGCTTCACGCGCCGATGTGGCGCAATTCATGCAACAACTGCGCGAAACCAAAGCGCATTTGCTCAGCGAACTGACCGACGGCTTGCACTTGCACACACTCGAAGCGCGCACCAACGAAGCCCTGGTGCGCGCTCGTGAGGTGCTTCGCGAGAAAGGTTATTTGGTGGAATAGCGCCACTGCTCGCGAATGGCGTTGATTTCGCCCGTGTGATACAGGTCGTGCTCCGCCAGAATGTTCCCAATTCGTTCCACCGAGAGCGTCCAGCGGGCGAAGGGGCGCTCTTCGTCCAGCATGGCGTCTTCGGCAAAGCCAAAATGGAAGCGCAAGCGTTCCTGATACTCGGCAATCCAGTGCAGCAAGTCGGGGACGCGCTGCGGCGGTTCGACCGCATCCCACGAGAGTGTGCCTTCGCCAAAGAGCCGGTCCAGATTGACCACTTTCGCCGTCCCAATGTGTTGCAACAACATGCGAATGGTGCGCGCCCCGTGCACCGCTTGCCAGTCGGCTTCTTCCTCGCTCAGGTCGCGCACATTGCGCGTGAACGCCATCACACTTTCGTTGTACGCCCAATCCAGGCGCTGCAAAATCGCCGTGACGCGGGGGTGCGCCGCCCGACGCTCGAAAGGCACGCGCAACCCGCGCACCATCTGCTTGACGGCGTCCCAATCGGGTTCTTCTTCGGCTTGTAAACGCGCCGCAAAGGTTTCCACCTGCGCCAGAACGGCGTCCACGTCAATCGCGTAGGGGCGTGTGCCGGCGTAGGGGCGCAGGTATTCCAGCGCCGATGTCCATTTCGCCAGCGCCCCGTGGCGGTTGCGTTGGCGCGTGTGGTACGCCCCCACCCCCGCCAGCAAAATGCCTTTGAACACGTCGCGCACCGGTTCATCGGTGGCGCGCCAGAGCCATTCCAGCGTTTCGTGTTGCTCGTACCAGAAACCGCCGTTGAGTTGTTCCAGCCCACGGATAAGGAGCGGCGGTTGCCGCCGTGCTTCCAGGTCGGCAATCACGTCCGGCGTCGGCGGTTCGGTGGTGGCGCGGCGGTTGGGAACCACACGGTTGCGGATGTGGTCCAGGTGGTTTCGCAGGTCTTCGTTCATCACGGCTCCTCTTGTTTTCGGTTGGCTTCCGTCTGCTGATTGAAACCCAACCCCAAGGCGTTGTCAACCGCTCCCCCGCCGGCTACAATTCCCCAATGCTTGTGAAACAATGCACAGACAGGGCAGAGCCGCATGATCAGACTCGACCGCATTACCAAAACATTTCAAGAAGGCGAACGCACCCGCGTCATTCTCGACGATGTCTCGCACACCTTCCCCGCCGGGCGCATTTCCGCCCTGCTGGGGCGCAGCGGCACGGGCAAAAGCACCCTGCTCAACCTGGTAGCGGGGCTGGATACGCCCGACCGCGGCGCGATTTGCGTGGGAGATGTGGATCTTACCGCGCTGGATGAACGCGCCCGCACGCTTTTCCGCCGCGAACAGGTGGGCTTCGTCTTCCAGTTCTTCAACCTCATTCCCACGTTGAGCGTGCTGGAAAATGTCACCTTGCCGCTGGAACTGCAAGGGGTGCCGCTGCGCCATGCCCGCGCCCGTGCGCGCGACTTGCTGGCGCAGGTGGGGCTGGCGGGGCGCGAGCACGCCTTCCCCGATACGCTTTCGGGTGGGGAGCAACAGCGCGTGGCGATTGCGCGGGCGCTGGTGCATGAGCCGCGCCTGGTGCTGGCGGATGAACCGACGGGCAATCTCGACCTGGAAACGGGCGAGCAGGTGCTGGATATGCTCGAAGCGCTGGTGCGTGAGCGTGGCGTGACAATGCTCATGGCGACACACAGCCGCGCCGCTGTGCGCCGCGCCGATGCCGTGTGGCGCATTCTGCATGGCAAACTGGTGCCCGAAGAGGAGACGATGACCCATGAATGAGCGCATGGCGTGGCAGTGGCGCTACAGCCTGCGGGCGCTCTGGCGTCGGCGCTGGCTGAGTGTGCTAGCGGTGGTAGGCATCGCGCTGGGGGTGGCGGTGGTCGTCGCGGTGGATTTGGCGAACGCGAGCGCGGCGCGGGCGTTCACCCTCTCCACCGAAAGCATTACCGGACGCGCAACGCACCACATTGTCGGCGGACCCGCCGGGCTGGATGAGCGCCTCTACACGCGCCTGCGGACCGACCTGGGCGAGCGCCTCATTGCGCCGGTGGTGGAAGGCTACGTGCGCGTGGATGAATTCGGCGCGGCGCCCATGCGCCTGCTGGGGGTAGACCCCTTTGCCGAAGCCCCCTTCCGTCCTTACCTTGCCACCTCGCCTGACGTCCCGCCCGATTTGCTAGTGCCCTTGTTGCAGGGCAAGCCCGCCGTAGTGCTCTCGCGCGAGATGGCGCAGCGCGCCGGCATTGGTTTGGGCGATACGGTGCACTTGCGCTACGGGACGGAGCGGTTCAGCGTGCAGGTGGTTGGTCTGCTCGACCCCGCCGATGCATTCACCCGCCGCGCGCTCGACGGCGTTCTGCTCACGGACGTGGGCGTGGCGCAGCGCCTGTTGGGGATGACGGGGCGGCTCAGCCGCATTGACCTCATCGCGCCCGAAGACGACCCCGCCGGCGCCGCCCGGCTGGAACGCATTCGCGCCGTCTTGCCCCCCGACGCCCTGTTGACTACCGCCGCGCGCCAGGCGCAAAGCGTGCGCCAACTCAGCGCCGCCTTTGAACTCAACCTGACGGCGCTCAGCCTGTTGGCGCTGGTGGTGGGGATGTTCCTCATCTACAACACCATGACCTTTTCGGTGGTTCAGCGCCGCCCGGTGTTGGGCACGCTGCGGGCGCTCGGCGTCACGCGGGAGGGGATTTTCGCGCTGATTGCCGGTGAAGCCCTGCTGCTTGGTCTGGTGGGGAGCCTGCTGGGGGTGCTGTTTGGCGTGTTGCTCGCGCGTGAACTGGTGCGCCTGGTCACGCAAACCATCAACGACCTCTATTTCGTGGTCTCGGTGCGCGAAGTGGCGGTGCCGCCGACGGTGTTGTTGAAAGGCATGGCGCTGGGCGTTGTCGCTACCCTGGCGGCAACGGCGCTCCCCGCCTACGAAGCCGCCACAACGCCCCCCGCGGGCACAATGCGCCGCTCGAATATCGAACGCCGCGCCCGCCGTGTTGCGCCCCGCCTGGCGGGGGTGGGTGTGGTGCTTTTCGCCCTCTCCTGGGGACTGTTGCAGTGGCCCTCGCGCGCTCTGGTGCCGGCGTTTGTAGGCGTGTTTGGCGTGGTGCTTGGGTTTGCGGCGTTCACCCCCATGCTGGTGCTGGTGATGGCGCGTGTGGGAAGCCCGCTGCTGGGGCGGTTGTTGGGACCCGTGGGGCGTATCGCGCCGCGCACCATCGCCAACGCGCTCAGCCGTACCGGTTTGGCGATTGCCGCGCTCATGGTGGCTGTTTCGGTGAGCATTGGTGTAGCGCTCATGGTGGATGCCTTCCGCCTGACCGTGGAGCGCTGGCTCGATTCGACCTTGCGCGCCGACGTGTACATTTCCGCGCCGGCGCTGGCGGGCAACCGCGCCGACGCCCCGCTCGACCCCGCGTTGGGTGAGCGCATTGCCGCCGTGGAGGGGGTGGCGGTGGTGGAAGCCGCCCGTAACGTGCGTATCGAAAGCGCCGACCTGGGACCGCTGTTGTTGGTGGCGGTGGAGTGGAAACGTCCCCGCGACCCGGCGTTGTTCATTTGTCGCGCCGGCTCTGTGGATGATGTGGCGGCGGCGGTACGCGCGGGGGCGGTGATTGTCTCAGAACCGTTCGCCTATCGGCACGGTGTCACATGCGGCGATACGCTTGCCTTGCGCACCCAACGGGGTGAAGAACGTCTCCCCATTGTCGGCGTCTTCTACGACTACTCCGCCGACCAGGGCGTGGTGCTCATGGATTTGACGCAATACCGCGCCCGCTGGGACGACCCATGGGTTTCATCGTTCAGCCTCTACACCACCCCCGACGCCGATGTGGCGGCGGTTGCGGCGCGTGTGCAGGCGGCGCTGGCGGGCGAAGAGGTGTTGGTGCGCACCAACCGCACCCTGCGCGAAGCCGCGCTGGCGGTGTTCGACCGCACATTTGCGATTACGCGCGCCTTGCAGTTGCTGGCGGTGGTGGTGGCGTTCATCGGCGTGTTGAGCGCGCTCATGGCGTTGCAAATCGAACGCACGCGCGAATTGGCAACCTTGCGCGCCATTGGGCTGACGCCGCGCCAGTTGTGGCGGCTCACGGTGCTGGAAACGGGGTTGATGGGCGCATTGGCGGGGGTGCTTTCGTGGCCTACGGGCATCACGCTGGCGGCAATTTTGGTCTTCATCATCAACAAGCGTTCTTTCGGGTGGACTATTCAGTTCACGCTTTCGACCACTGCCTTGTGGCAAGCGTTTGGCGTCGCCGTGCTTGCCGCGATTGTGGCGGGCGTCTATCCCGCCTGGCGGTTGATGCAGTTGCGGCTGGCAACCGCTATTCGCAATGACTAACATGGAGAATCGTATGCGTCGCCTGTTTGTTCTTCTGCTGATTGGGGTGTTGGCGCTGGCGGTGGCTGTGTCCCGCCGCGCACCGACCAGCCAGACCACACCCCGCCTGGATGTCGCCGAGGCGCTTGCCGCCCCGCTGGACGGGTTCGAGCGGGCGTTTGCGCCGCGACCTTTCACCTTCCCCCGCGACCACGGGGCGCACCCCACGTTTCAAACCGAGTGGTGGTACTACACGGGCAACCTGTTTGCTGAAAACGGCGACCGCTTTGGCTTCCAACTGACGTTTTTCCGCCGCGCTCTTTCCCCCGAACCGCCCGCAACCGGTTCGGCGTGGCACACCAACCAAATCTACTTCGCGCATTTTGCGCTGACCGACCGCGAGCGCGAGCGGTTTCAGGCTGAGGAGCGTTGGGCGCGCGGCGCTGTGGGGCTGGCGGGAGCCGATGCGCCGCCGTATCGCGTCTGGCTGGATGATTGGCGGGTGGAAGCCATCGCCGAAGACGCCGACCAGGTGCGCCTGTTCGCCACCCACGCTGACGGCACCACACTGGACCTGGTGGCGGAAGCGCAGAAGCCGCTGGTGCTGCATGGCGAGGCGGGATGGAGCCCCAAAGATGACGCGCCCGGCAATGCGTCTTACTACTACTCGTTCACGCGCATGCAGGCGGAAGGGCGCATTGTGCGCCCCGACGCTTCGGCGGTTGCCGTGCGTGGGACGGCGTGGATGGACCATGAGTTCAGCACGAGCGCACTGGGGGAAGACCAGGTGGGCTGGGATTGGTTCTCCATTCAGCTGGATGATGGGTGGGAGCTGATGTACTTCCAACTGCGGCGCGCCGACGGCACGGTGGATACAGTCTCTGGCGGTACGCTGATTGCGCCCGACGGTACCACCACCATGCTGGCGCGTGATGATGTCCAGCTGGAGGTGGAAGCCACCTGGGAAAGTCCTCGCACTGGCGCTCTCTATCCGGCGGCGTGGCGGTTGCGCGTGCCTGCGCAGGCGCTGGATGTGCGTATCACGCCGGTGTTGAACGACCAGGAGCTGGATGTTTCGGTGCAGTATTGGGAAGGGGCGGTGGATGTGCGCGGAACGCACGGGGGAACGCCCGTGCAGGGTGTGGGCTATGTTGAATTGACGGGCTACGCGCAGAGCATGCGGGGGCGGTTCTAGCGGTGCGCCCCCGCCGCGCGCCTTAGATTTCCCCTTCGCGGAATTGCCTGAACCAGCGTGCCAGCGTGGCGTGCGGCTCGGCGCGCAGGGCTTCGAGATCTACGTCGAGGGGGCGCAAGGGGGTTGGTTCTGCGGCGAGCCGGGTTTCACGCCAGAGGCGAGCGGCTTCTTTTTCGCGCCCATTGTCGGCAAGCAAGCCCATGAAGCGCGGGCGAATGGCTTTGTCGAAGGGGGGCGTTTCCCACAAGACGGGGGGCACGTCGGCAAAGGTGGCGTTGCCCAGCAGGGGCGCGTCGCTTTGCCCCAGCGTCTCAAACAGCGTTTGCCAGATGTGCGCTTGCACGCTTTCGTGCGGCAGGCGGATGGTGGTGGGGGGCGTTGCGTCGTCCTCGGCGGGCAGAACCAGCAGGTGCTCGCGTTCCTGGTTGGGGGCGGTTGCCACTCCCACCAGTACCCCCGGCGCGGCGTCGGCGGTGGCGCGCCAGAGGTGCGCTGTGAAGCGAACGAAGTCGGCGGGGGCGTCTGCGGCAAAGGGGTAGATGTGCGGATAGGTTTCCACCAGCACGTGCAAGCCCTCGCGCGTCAGGTCCCACGCCCAGGGCAGGAAAGGCAGCGACGCGGCGGCGTCGGGCAAGGTGAGCCAGACGGGATGGCGTCCTTCTTCTGCTTCGCGGGCGGTTTCGCGGAGCAGCGCCGCCCATTCAACCAGCGCTTCGGGGGTGCGGGGTGGCACATAGGCGGGCAACCCGTTGCCGCTGAGGTCCCAGGCGTAGATGGCGGGGTGTTCGCCAAAGTAGCCCACCACTTCGGTGATGAGCCGACGTTGGGCGTCGAGCAGGGGGCGCGCTTCGTAGATGTTTTTCACCAAGGCATGGGGCTGTTCGCGCCCTTCGCTCAGCGTGCGGGCAAAGGGGCGTGCGGTCGGGTCGAGTTGCAGCGCCCAGCGGGGCAAAAAGCGTTGCCCGAAGAGAACGCCTGTGAAGAGCACGGGGAGAACACGCACGTGCTCTTCGTGGGCAAGGTCGAGCAGTCGCCCCAGCGTGTCAAGCGCTTGGGTGTTGATACGCTCGGCGCTGGGCTGAAAGGTCTCCCAGGGCAGAAGCAGGCGCACAAGGTCGCCGCCCAGGTCGGCAAAGTGGGCGAGTTCGTCGCCGATTTCGCCCAGGTCGGCTTGCTCCCAGAAGAAAGGTCCCTGGCGCGTGGGCCAGTAGGTGCAGACGCGAAGGGGTGTTGTTGTGCGTTCCACGGTCTTGCGGCCTCCTCGTGCGTTGATGTGGGGTACACTTTGCATGAAAAAAGGCCGATCGGCAAGAGCGATCGGCCTTGTCTGTGTCGGTTGGGATTACTTCTTGGCGGCGGCGTAGTACTCGGCCACCTTGTCCCAGTTGACAACGTTCCACCAGTTGCCGATGTAGTCGCCGCGGCGGTTCTGGTAGTTCAGGTAGTACGCGTGCTCCCAGACGTCCAGCCCGAGGATGGGCGTGTGCCCGAACATGTAGGGGCTGTCCTGGTTGGGCGTGGAGTAAACTTTCAGTTCACCGAAGGCGGTGACAACCAGCCACGCCCAGCCGCTGCCGAAACGGGTTGCGGCGGCTTTGGAGAAGGCTTCCTTGAACGCGTCGAACGAGCCGAAGGCGGCGTCAATCGCGGCGGCCAGTTCGCCCGAGGGCGCGCCACCGGCGTTTGGCGCCATGATCGTCCAGAAGAGCGAGTGGTTGGCGTGCCCACCGCCGTTGTTGCGGACAGCGGTACGGATGTCTTCCGGCACGCTTTCGATGTTGCGCAGCAATTCTTCAACCGACTTGTCTTGCAAGTGCGGGTAGGCTTCAAGCGCTTTGTTCAGGTTGTTGACGTAGCCCTGGTGGTGTTTCGTGTGGTGAATTTCCATCGTGCGCGCGTCAATGTAGGGTTCGAGCGCATCGTAGGCGTACGGCAGTGCGGGCAATTCGTGGGCCATGGTTCTACCTCCCTTGGCAGTTGTTGACTGACTTTACCAACAAAGAAAACTTTATCTTGTTCAAGTATTTTGTCAACCGCCGTTGCGCGGAGTGTTTGGCAAACGTGCATTTGTTGGCTAGATTGTCGCGCTGTGAAGATGCCAGGGAGGAAGACGATGCCGACAGAGAGACCCGAACCAGGACAACCGTTGCCCGCGTGGGTGCGCCGCGTGCTGGCGGGGCTTTTCGTGGTGATTGCCGTCGCCGTCATCAGCGGGGCGCTGTGGCTGGCGATGAACGCCGCACGCCGCGAAACATCCGCCATCCGCCTGCACTGGCAGGCGGGGGAGCCGCGCCAACTCAACGTTGATTGTTTCCCCTGGCTGGCGCCCGACGCCGAGACGTTTGTCTGCGAACGCGAAGGGGCGCTCTGGCTGGGCACGCTGAACGCAGGCGCCACGACGCGCCTGGACGTTCGGTTCCCCGAAGGCGTTGAGCATGTGCGTCAGGTTGAATGGCTGCCGAACGGTGAGGCGTTTGTGGTGCTGTTCGCCACCCCCACCCCGCGCACAGACGACGAACAAGCCGCACCGTGGCCGCTTCTCCACGTGGCGCTGAATGACGCCACCCCCACCCCCCTGCCCGACGCCGTTCCAGGCGCATCCTTGCAACGCCTGCCTGCCGGCGTCGCCTATCCGACGCGCGAGGCGTTGGTGGTGTGGGATGGGCAACACCTGCGCACCATTCCCACTGGGCAAAACGCGACGGTCTATCCCCACGTGGTGGACATCATTCAGATTGCCCCCATCGAAACGCTGACGCCGACGCGACTGGCGCGGCTGGTGGTGGGGCAAAGCGGCGCGGTGTTGCGCGTGATGACGTTGGAAGAGGGGCGACGTGATGAGCGCCAGGTGGATATGCGGCTCTACCGCGGCGAGCGCATCTTTGCCTGGTCGCCGTCGGGGGCGTGGCTGGCATACGCCAACCGCGAGGAACGCCTGCGCACACCGGCGCTCTGGGTGACCACGGTGGACGGGCAAACCCGCTACCAACTCTGGAAAGCCGACGAGCAGGGCAAAATTGACTTCCTGCACTGGCTTGACGAGGGCACACTCTTTTTCGCCTTCGTGCCCGATGGCGCACGCCCTTCGGAGCGCACGCGCTTCTTCCTGGTGGACGCCACCCGCTCGGCGGGCACGGTCGAGGCGCTCTGGCAAGGGGGGCACACGCCCACATTGGCGCGTGATGGGCGCACATTGGTCTTTGCCCGTGGAGCGGCGCCGAACGAAACCTATTGGCTGGTGCAATTCACGCCCGTTGGCGAGTGAACCCACGGGGGCAACGCGCGCTGGCACGGCGTGGTGTTGCCCCCGTCCAAAACCCCGTTCAACACCCCATTTGCGTTGCCTTTTCACCTCAGGTAGCATTGATTCTTCCAGCCAACCAATTCAGACAAAGAGGTGCGCCATGCCTGCTCCTTCTGCGGCTCAAATTGCCACACTCCATCAACGTGTCGAATCCCACCGCGACGACATCATCACATTTTTGCGCGAAATTTGCGCTATCCCCAGTTTCGACAGCCAGATTCGCGAGGTGGGCGAGCGGATTGCCGACGAAATGCGCCGCCTGGGATTTGATGAGATTTTCTTCGATAGCATGGGCAACATTCTTGGGCGCATTGGCGACGGTGAGCGCATTCTGCTCTACGATAGCCACATTGACACGGTCGGCATCGGCGACCCCGACGCCTGGGAATGGGACCCCTTCGAGGGCAAAATCGAAAACGGCATTTTCTACGCGCGGGGGGCGTGTGATGAAAAAGGCAGTACCCCCGGCATGGTGTACGGGTTGGCGCTTGCCCGCGACCTTGGCTTGCTTGATGGGTGGACGGCCTACTACTTCGGGAACATGGAAGAGTGGTGCGATGGCATCGCCCCCCATGCGCTGGTGGAACATGAGGGCATTCGCCCCGATTTTGTGGTCATCGGCGAACCCACCAAGATGGGCGTCTATCGCGGGCACAAAGGACGTGTGGAAATGCAAGTGGTGGCGAAGGGGAAAAGCGCCCATGCCGCATCCAACCATCTGGGCGACAACGCCATCTACAAAATGCTTCCGGTGATTGCCGGCGTGCGCGACCTGAACGACCAACTCCCCACCGACCCCTTCTTGGGACAAGGGCGCATCACCGTTTCCTACATCGAATGCCGCACGCCCAGCATCAACGCCGTGCCCGACGAGTGCACGATTATCATTGACCGCCGCGTCACCTGGGGCGAAACCAAAGAAGACGCCATCGCCCAGGTCGAAGCGCTCATTCCCGAAGCGGAACGGCACAACATCCGCGTCGAAATGCTCTTTTACGATGAACCTTCGTACACGGGCTTTCGCTTCCCTGTGGAAAAATACTTCCCCGCCTGGGTCTTGCCGGAGGAGCACCCCCTGGTGCAAGCCGGCCAGGAAACCTACCGCCTGCTCTGGGGAAGCCCCACGCATATCGGCAAATGGAATTTCAGCACCAATGGCATCTACTGGATGGGCAAGGCGGGCATTCCCAGCATTGGGTTTGGTCCCGGCGATGAAATTCACGCCCACACCGTGCTCGACCAGGTGCCGCTGGATGACGTGGTGCGCGCCACCGCGTGGTACGCCCTTCTGCCGGCGATGATTTGAGGCGCATCCGGCGGTATGCTGGGAAGAGGGAGACAACTGGGGTTGGGGGTTCACGCACGACGGGCTACAATTCCCGTATCGGGGTGAAGAAAAGGAGCCGAACCATGCCGCAATTGCGCTTGTTCCCGCTGCATATCGTCCTCTTTCCGGGCATGCCGCTGGGATTGCACATTTTTGAAGAACGCTACAAGCAACTCATCAACGAATGTCTCCGCGACGGCGAACCGTTTGGCGTGGTGGCTATTCGGCGCGGCAGTGAGGTGGGCGACCCCGCGCCCGACCTGTTCGATGTCGGTACGGCGGCGCACATTTTGCAGGTAGAACCGCTGGACGAAGGGCGTATGAACATTGTCGGGGTGGGGCAGGCGCGTTTCCGTATCGAACACCTCTACACCGACCGCCCCTATCTCTACGCCGACGTGGAATACCTGCACCTGCGCGACCAACGCGACCCCTCATTGCCGGCGCTCATGAACCGCGTCGGGCTTCTGTTGCACCGCTATCTGGACGTGTTGCGTCAGGCGGATTTGGTGAAGGGGGGAGGGCACGAATTGCCGGGAGACCCTGTTTCGCTGGCGTATCTTGCCGCCTACGTTCTGCAAATTCCCGATGAACAGAAGCAGGTGCTCGTAGAGGAGAACTCTCTGCCCGCGTTGTTGCACCGCCTGGCGGACATGTACCGCCGCGAACTGCCGCTCGTGCAGGTGCTCCTTTCGCCGCCCCCGCACGAACCCATGCCCTTCTCCGAAAACTAGCCGCGTTCAGGGGAGACACGCCGATGGCACTTCCAGGGCTTCGGCATGGGCGTTGACGGCTTCGTCGCTTTCGGCGGGGCGCAACAGCGCCACACAAGCCGTGTGCCCGTGCAAAAAGTTCTGCCCGCCCAGCAGTCCAATCTCGCCGGCGCAGAACATCCCCGCCAGCGGCACATCGCCCAGCACGCCGCGCACAATCTGCACATCGCCGTTGGGCGCGCCGTAGAGGTTCGTGCCGCGCCCGTTGCAGGAGAAAAGCCAGACGCCCGCCGGCGGTTCGTAGAGTTGTTGGGGCGTCAACCGCATCGCCAAATCATCGGCGGCGGCTTCGGCATCATGCAGGAAGAATTGCACCAGCGCCCCCCGATGAATCTCATCGCCGATGGCAATCGCGCCGGTGCTGGCATCTACCCCCAAAATGTTGCGAATAAGGAACTCCCCCGTCTGCATCAGGTCGTCCCGGTCGCGGTAGGAGCCGACCGCCCGCCCAATCAGCAAGCCGCCGCGTGCCAACGCCTCACGCTCAATGTCCCCCATGCGGTCCACCAGCGCTTGAATGTGGTCGAACGGGGGCTGATGATTGAGCGACAAAATCACATTGTCGCGCGCGCCGGTCACCTTGAAGACGGGACTTATCGGGCGGCATCCCGTTGAAACGACCACATCCACATCCACGTTGCCGCTCAACGTCAGCCCCACCAGCCCCGCTTTGTGCGTTTTGTCGCCTGCAAACAGGCGGTTGCCCCCGGCGGTAATGCTCGCCAGCCCCCCAATGACGGGCACACCGGGCACGAACGTGTTGAAAGCGTCCAGCACATGCTCAATCGGCGTCGTGAAGGGGTCCGCCAGCAGCAAGACGGCGCGCGTTTGACGCGAAAGGTGCGTGCGTACGCAAAACTCGGTCGCATCTTGCAGAACGGCGCGCCAGTCGGGGGGGCGCAGGGCAAACGCATGCACCTGCACGCCCGGCAGCCATCCCGCCATGAGCACCAGCGCCGGTTCGCGCTCCCATTCGTAGGCGTCGGCAATCACGCCCGACGAGGTTGCGCCTACCAACGCGCGGGGGCGCAACGCCTGGCGCACCGCTTCGCGGGCGTCGTCGGCGCGCTGCGCCAGCGGTTGATTCACAAAGAGCAACGCCACGTCGGGCGGGCGCTGGCGTACATCACGGGTGGCGTCTTCCAGCAGAGTTTGCAGTGCCGTGTCAAATGAGTTGTGGATGGCGTACCAGGTGCGAAAGCGGAACATGCAGATACCAAAATCCCAATCTTGAAGCGTCTCACACTGTGCGATCATGAAGGTGTGCGCTGAGTATACGGCGGATGGCGTGAAAAGAAAAACAAAAGCCCCGACGAACGCTTGCGCCGTCGGGGCGAAGAAAATGCGCTGCTCAGGCGCTGGTTTGCTGCAATGCCTGCACCGCCGCCGCCAAACGCCGCACGCCTTCGCGCAGTTCGTCGGGGGTGAGCGCGCAGAAGGGCAGGCGCAGGAAGCGCTCGCCGTCCGCGGGGTTCACGAAGAACGCGCGCCCGTCGCCCAAAATCAAGCCTTGCTCGCGAGCCGCCGCCCGCAGCGCTTCGGACGTGACGCCTTCGGGCAGGGTGACGGAGACGAAGAAGCCGCCATCCGGTTCGATCCAGTCGGCGTCGGGCAGGTAGGTGCGGATGGCGTCGCAGACGGCTTCCAGGCGTGGGCGGTAGAGGTCGTGCAGGAAGCGCAGTTGTTCGTCGAGCCAGCCGCGGCGGCAAAATTCGTTCACGGCGGCCGCGCCCAGGTGGTTCGGCATGATGTAGGTGTCTTCGGCGACTTTGGCGATGGGCGTCAGCCGCGCTTCATCGCCAATCAGGTAGCCTACACGCACGCCGGGGCTGATTTGCTTGGTGAACGAGGACATTTGCAGGGTGACGTCGGGTCCCAGGTCGTAGAGCGAGGGGAGCGGTTCGCCCCGATAGCGCAGAGGGCGATAGGGCGCGTCTTCCACGAAGAAGAAGCCGTGCGCCCGCGCCAGTTCCACCAGCCGCTGGCGCTTTTCGAGCGAGGCAGTTGCGCCGGACGGATTTTGGAAGTCGGGGATAATGTAGAAGAAACGGGGCGTCGCGTTCTGCAAGGCGCGTTCCAACGCCGCCATGTCGGGACCATCGGCTTCGAGGGGAATGCCCACAATGTTGGCGCGGTGGCGGCGCAAAAGCGTAATCGCGCGGTCGTAGGTGGGCACTTCGACAAAGACTGTATCGCCCGGTTGGAGATACGCCCACGCCACAAATTCGACGAATTGGAGCGAGCCGTTCGCCAGCATCACTTGTTCGGGGCGCACGCCATGCCGCGCCGCCAGCCATTCACGCAGGGGGGGATACCCCCACGATTTGCCGTACTGCATCACCCGCACGGCGTCGGGACCGCGCAGGGCAGCGGCGGCGCATTCCGCCAGGCGTTCCGAGGGGAAACTCTCATCGGCGGGAACACCGCGCGTAAAAACGATTGTGTCGGACATTTGGGGCCTCCTTTTCGCTTCACGATTGCAAACAAAATGCCGCCTGCTCACAACAGGCGGCATTGCCGGGCATATTCATGAGGAGAGCGCCGTGTTTATTGGCGCTCCTCGGTTTCCGCAGGACCCAGGGGCGCACCCGTCGGCCCGTGAATCGTGATAATGTCGAGACTGCGGTAATCATCGCGCAGGCGAATGCGGAAGACGGTGTTGCAGTCGTCGCACGCCATTTCTTCTTCGTCTTCGATTTGCACACCGGCGACCTTGTATTTTTGCCCACAGCCGGGGCATTCAAAGATGAATTGCGTTTTGGTCGGGTCGTAGAGGTCGCGCGCGGTTGGTTTTGCCATGGATTTCCTCCCGTTCGAGCGTGTGCCTGGCGCACACGTGGGTTGCTGCCTTACGCCGACTTGACGCGCGTCACATATTCGCCGGTGCGCGTATCCACGCGGATGATATCCCCCGTGTTGACGAAGAGCGGCACGTTGACCGTCAGCCCCGTTTCCAATTCGGCGGGCTTGGTCGCGCCTTGCGCCGTATCGCCGGCGAAGCCCGGTTCCGTGTAGGTCACTTCCAGGTCCACCGTGGGCGGCAGTTCGATTTCGATGGCTTCCCCTTCGTAGAAGGCGATTTCCAACTGCATGCCTTCCTTCAAGAATTTCACCTGGTCGCCCAACAGCGAAGCCGGCACGCCGGGTTGCTCGTAGGTTTCCAAATCCATGAAGTAGTAAAAATCGCCGTCGTTATAAATGTATTCCATCTTGCGCGATTCGAGGCGCACATCCTGAAAACGGTCTGTGGGCGAGAACGTGCGCTCGATGGTGGCACCGCTCCGCAAATTGCGCAGTTTGACGCGCACCGTCGCGCTGCCACGTCCAAGGTGGGTTTGTGAATGGGTCAGGACGCGGTAGAGTTCACCATCCATCTCAAAGACGGTTCCAGGGCGCATATCACCGGCTGCAATCATGGGCAGTATCCTCCTTGGTCTCACCTGACGGGCAGAGCGCCCGTGTGTTTCTTGTATGCGGCGCGATTATACGAACAATGACGGCGTTGGCAAAGGGCTTTGTGCGGGTGTGGTTGAAAGCCACCCTGTGTGGTGTTATACTCGCGGAAAAATCAGAATGCGAGCGAGGGCACATGGACGCGCAAAGCCTGCAAGCCGAGTTAGAACGTATTGCACGCATTGAAAATGAGTACGAACGACTTGGTGGCTTGCTACAAGTCTTGAGTAGCGTCGAACAGTTTGAAGACGCCCATCGTGCATTGTCCACAGCATTGGACATCAGTCAGCGTTTTCGATATCCCGTGCACCGCGCCCTTGCCCTGGCGGCCCTCGCCCCCTACCTGCCCGAGGGGTTGCTCGCCGAAGCTCTCCACGCCGCTCGGGGCATTAAAAATGAGGGGGTTCGCGCCGAAGTTCTCGCCGTCATCGCCCAAGCCTTTGCCCAGGCTGGTGATACCGACCACGCCCTCGCCACCGCCCGCAGCATTGAAGTTGAGCGGTACCGCGCTCATGCCTTAGCTCTCCTCGCCCCCCACCTGCCGAAGAAGGAACGGGCACATGTCTTGGCCGAGGCTCTTGCCACGGCCCGTAGTATTGAAGATGAGCGGTACCGCGCTCGCGCCCTCGGCGCCCTTGCTCCTCACTTGCCGCAGGATCTACTAATCGAGATCATCGACGTTGCTCGCAGCATTGAAGATGAGCGGTATCGCACCATCGCTCTCCTCGGTCTTGTCCGCTACCTGCCGGCGGAGTTGCTGCCCGAGGCTCTTGATGCCGCCCGCAGCATTGAAGATGAGCGGTATCGCACCATCGCTCTCCTCGGCCTTGCCGACCACCTGCCGGCGGAGTTGCTGCCCGAGGCTCTTGATGTCGCCCGCAGCATTGAAGATGAGTGGGACCGTGCTCATGCCCTCGCTGCCCTCGCCCCCCACCTGCCTAGAGACTTGTTAGCGGAGGCACTCAACGCCGCTCGCAGCATTGAAGATGAGCGGTACCGTGCTCATGCCCTCGCTGACATCGCCCGCGCTATGGTGCAGGTTGGCGACACCGAACAAGCAATCCAAATCCTGCAAGAGGCGCTGGACAAAATATCAGATGAAGAGATACGGGATATTCTCCGACGCGCACTCGATGAGATACATGCCGATGCAGGTGGCTCCCGCTCTGAAACCCGCATCGAAAAAGAACTTACTATTGAAGCCGCCGCCTTTGGCGACCACCCCACCACAGACGACGCTCTTGGCTATCGCATCTATGCCAGGGTACTCGCCGATTTCATCAAAAGTGAGCAAACGCAAAAACCGCTCACCATCGCCATTCTGGCCCCCTGGGGCATGGGCAAAACGTCGCTCATGCGCATGATTCAGAAAGAATTGCAGAAAGAATTGCAACCAGAAGAGGAGGCGTCGCCATCGCGTTTGCGCCGGATATGGCAAAAGCTCAACGCTCCATGGCGGTGTCTCCGCGCTTTTTATACGGGGCGTCCCCCTAATACGACATTCCCGCTTGTCTGGTTCAACGCCTGGAAGTATGAGAAAGCCGAAGCGTTGTGGGCGGCGTTGGTGGTTGACCTACTCGCTCAAGTCAAAGCGCAAGGCGGCTGGTGCTGGTGGGCGGGCGTTGCGCTTCGACTCCGAATGAAGCGCATGCGCTGGGGGCGTTTTGGGCAGGATATCGCCAAAGCTTTTGTGCTGGGGGGGCTTGTCTTTGGAGCCGTCAAATTTGTAGCCTGGTGGCAAGGAGACGTCCTGCCAATTCTCAAAACGATGCCCGAGGTGGCGGCATTCATTGCCTTCCTCGCCCCGCTTCTCAATAGTATCTGGATGTATCTGCGCCATACGGGCCCCTTCAACATCAATGCCTATTTGCACAACCCCGACTACGAAGCCCGCATCGGGTTTCTGCGCACATTTGAGGACGATTTCCGGTATGTCGTGGAGAGCATCACTCAGGGGGGGCGATGGCCGCTGGTGGTCTTCATTGACGACCTCGACCGTTGTCCACCGCCCAAGCCGGTTGAAATCATCGAAGCCATCAACCACCTGATTGACGCGCAACACTGCGTCTTCGTGCTGGCGATGGATGAAGAGATGGTTTTGCGCAGTATCGCCGTCAAATACAAAGAGCTGGATGATGGGCAGTACACCGTGGGCGGTCGCACACTCGCCCACCGCTTTATGGAAAAAATCATCCAGTTGCCTGTGCGTCTGCCCCCACTTCACCAGTTGACCATGGAGAAATTTGTAGAGAAGTTGCTTGGTCCCATTCAGGAAACGGCTCGCCCAACACTGCAACAACGCACCACCCCACAATTGCAACCCGTTGCGCCTGCTCAACAACCAACCGACGATGCGCCTCCAAAAGACCCATCTGAGACCAACACGCCGACCTCTGAGCGCATCCAGCAGGCCGCTGAACGTCTGCAGGCTGAAAGGCGCGCGCGTCCCGAAAAGGCCGTGGAAGAGATTGCCCAGGAACTCTTCCCCAACGAACCCGAAGAAATCCGTCGCCGGGCGGTCGAATACGTCGAAGAACGCTGGCACGAATCAGCGGATATTCGGCACGCCATCCATCGCGCCCTGGAGCATCTAGAACCCAACCCCCGCCAGGCCAAGCGGTTCGTCAACATTTTTCGCCTGCAAACCATGCTCGCAAAAGAAGTTGGGTGTCTCTCACGCGTCCCCACCGATGCGGAGCTCGATGCGCTTGCCGCCGCCATCGTCATTCAGATGCGTTGGCCCCACCTGGCGCGCCAAGCGCTCACCAACCCGGAAGCCTTTGGTAAGCTCCATGAGGCTGTGCAAAACGGGAATGAACAGCAAACCGACGTGCCGGAAACCCTGCGCTCATACCTTCAGGACAAAGACGCGCATACCTTCCTCAAATCAATTTCAGACCGCGATTACTTTCGGGACATGCTCGCCTTTGCTGATTTCTCCCTGGACACATCATCCCTGCCGCCGCCGGAAGAAGAGGCGCAAAGTGTGGTATAACCTGCATCCCACAGGCGCAATCTGTTGCCCATCTGCACACGCCGGCTATACTCTTGGCCTGGCTAACTGTTCACCAAACCCGTGCAAGTGAGGCAACCGTATGCGTTCCGACCGCAAAGGCATCGTGTACGCCTTTCTGGCGTACGTGTTGTGGGGCTTGTTCCCGCTCTACTGGAAACAACTCGACGGCGTCCCAGCCACCCAACTCATCGGGCATCGCATCATCTGGTCGTTCATCTTTCTGGTGGCGCTCTTTGCCTTGCGGGGGCAACTCGCGCACCTGCACACCCTGCTGCGCAACCGTCGTATCGTGCTCATCTACGGCGGCGCGGCTGTGCTCATTGCGCTCAACTGGCTCATCTTTGTGTGGGCGGTCAACGCCGGCTACATCGTCGAAACCAGCCTGGGCTACTTCATCAACCCCTTGCTGAGCGTTCTGCTGGGCATGCTCGTGCTGAAAGAACAGTTGCGCGGCTGGCAGTGGGTCGCCATTGGGCTGGCGACGCTTGGCGTGGGGTATCTCACCCTCTCCTACGGTCGCCTTCCCTGGATTGCGCTGGCGCTGGCGGGCTCGTTCGGCGTCTATGGGCTGGTCACCAAAATCGCCCCACTCGACGCGCTCGACGGGCTGACGCTTGAAACAGGCTTGCTCTTCATCCCGGCGCTCGCCTTCCTCCTGCTGGAAGAAAGCGCCGGACGTGGCGCATTCGGGCACGCGGGGCTGGTCGCCACGCTCTTCATGGCTGGCACAGGGGTGGTGACCGCCGTGCCCTTGCTGCTTTTTGGCGCCGCCGCCCGCCGCATCCCGCTCAGCACCGTGGGCATTCTGCAATACCTCGCCCCCACCCTGCAATTTCTGATTGGCGTGCTGATCTATGCGGAACTATTTCACCGCCAGCACCTGATTGGGTATAGTTGCGTCTGGCTGGCGCTCGCCATCTTCTGGCTGGAAGGGTGGTACACCGCTCGGCGTGGCGCACTCGCCGCCGCCCAATAGCCCACAGCGACGCCCGCTGCAACACCCAACCCAAGGAGCAACCGCATGGCACACCTCCCCAACCACCTGCGCGAACAAATCGAACAGCACCTGGGCACAGCCATCACACGCATCACGCCCGTTGGCGGGGGCGACATCAACCAGGCCGCCCGCCTCGAAACCGGCGGCGACGTTTTCTTCTTGAAGTGGCACGCCGCACCGCCGCGCGGCATGTTCGCCGCCGAAGCGGATGGATTGCGCCGCATTGCCGCCACACAAACCGTGCGCGTGCCCCACGTCATCGCCCAAGGCGACACCTGGCTCCTGCTGGAATGGCTCCCCATCGGACGCCGCACCGCCGCCGCCGCCAAACGCTTGGGCGAAGCGCTTGCCGCCCTGCACCGCCACACCGCCGCCCACTACGGGCTTGAACACGACAACTACATCGGGCTGACGCCGCAAATCAACCATCCCGAAACCGACTGGGTGCGCTTCTGGCGCGAGCACCGCCTGCGCCCCCAAATGCGGCTGGCCGCCGAACGTGGCCGCATGCCCGCCCATCGCCGCCGCGCACTCGAACGCCTCATCGCCCGCCTGGATGAATGGCTCCCGCGCACACCGCCCGCCTCACTCCTGCATGGCGACCTCTGGGGAGGCAACTGGGTCGCCCTGGAAGACGGCACCCCCGCGCTCATTGACCCCGCCGTGTACCACGGCGACCGTGAAACCGACATCGCCTTTACGCACCTGTTTGGCGGCTTCCCCGCCGCCTTCTACGACGCCTACACCGCCGCCTGGCCGCTCCCGCCCGACGCCGACGCACGCCGCGACCTCTACAACCTCTACCACCTGCTGAACCATCTCAACCTGTTCGGCGAAGCGTATGGCGCAAGCGTGGACCACATCCTCGCGCGCTACGTGGGCGGGTAAGGCGTTCCCCCACTTTTGACAAACCCACCCCGCGCCTGATAATACCAGGCGCAACAACCAACCAATCCACCACAACGAGGTGAGCCATGAACGTGCAAGGACGCACTATCCTCATCACCGGTGGCGCATCGGGATTGGGAGCCGCCACCGCCCGCCGTTTTGTCCAGGAAGGCGCTCACGTCGTCCTGCTGGATATGAACAGCACCGCCGGCGAAGCCATGGTTGCCGAACTGGGCGACCGCGCGCGTTTCGCCAAAACCGACGTTACCAGCGAAGCCGACGTCCAGGCCGCGATTGCTCTCGCCCAAGAAGCCTTCGGCGGCGTGCATGGGCTGGTCAACTGCGCCGGCATCGCCATCGCCGAGCGCGTGTTGGGGCGCGAAAACCGCATCCACGACCTGGAACGTTTCGCCAAGGTGATTGCCGTCAACCTGACCGGTACGTTCAACTGCATTCGGCTCGCCGCCGCCGCGATGGCGCAAAACGAACCCAACGAAGACGGCGAGCGCGGCGTCATCGTCAACACTGCGTCGGTGGCCGCCTTCGACGGGCAAATTGGGCAAGCCGCCTACTCCGCATCCAAAGGCGGCGTCGTCGGCATGACCTTGCCCATCGCCCGCGACCTGGCACAGTACGGCATTCGCGTGATGACCATCGCCCCCGGCATCATGGACACGCCCATGCTCGCCGGCTTGCCCGAAAAAGCGCGTCTTTCGCTTTCGCAACAGGTGCCGTTCCCACAGCGCCTGGGCAAACCGGAAGAATACGCCGCGCTGGTGCTGCACATCTTCCAGAACGCCTACCTCAACGGCGAAGTCATTCGGCTTGACGGCGCTATTCGCATGGCGCCACGCTAAACGGGCGGGGAAAAAGCCCCCGCCCCAACCAACCAGAGGGAGTCTCACCATGAAAATCGGTATTGTTGGGACGGGGGCCGTCGGCGCAACCGCCGCCTACGCGCTCGTTGTACGGGGCATTGGGCGCGAAATCGTCCTTGTGGACATCAACACCAAACGCGCCATCGCCGAAGCGGAAGACATTTTCCACGCTGTGCCCTTCACCAACCCGCTCATTGTGCGCGCTGGTGAGTACGCAGACCTTGCAGGCGCGCAGGTCGTCATTGTTGCCGCGGGCGTGGCGCAACGTCCCGGCGAAACGCGCCTGCAACTGCTCGAACGCAACGCCGCCGTCTTTCGCGCCGTCGTGCCCAGCATTCTCGCGCACGCCCCGGACGCCATCTTGCTCATTGCCACCAATCCGGTGGACGTGATGACCCACTTTGCCGCCCACGTAGCAGCGGAACATGGCATCCCGGCGCACCGCGTGATTGGCTCCGGCACCACGTTGGACACCGCCCGCTTTCGCGCCTTGCTGGGCGCCCACCTGGGCGTTGACGCGCACCACGTTCACGCCTACGTCTTGGGCGAACACGGCGACAGCGAAGTGCTGGCGTGGTCGCTCGTCAACATCGGCGCCATCCCGCTGGAACCGTTTTGCGCAGCGCGCGGCATCGTCCTTGACGACGCCACACGCGCCCGCATTGACGACGGCGTGCGCCGCGCCGCCTACCGCATCATCGAAGGCAAAGGCGCCACCTACTACGGCATCGGCGCCGCTCTCGCGCGCATCGTGCAAGCCATCCAACACGACCAGCGCGCCATCCTGACAGTCTGCACCCGCACACCCGCCGTTGGTCCCGTGCAAGACGTGACACTGGCGCTCCCCCGCATCGTCGGTCGGGAGGGCGTCCTGGAAACGCTCACGCTCGAACTCGCCCCCGACGAGCAAGCAGCCCTGGAAGCCAGTGCGCGCATCATCCGCACAGCGATTGACGATCTGGGTATCTAGGCTTGCTCGCCCAACGCGGCGAACATTTGACAAGCACGCCCAACCACCTATAATGTTCGCCGCTTCAAGCCCACGTAGCTCAGTCGGTAGAGCACGTTCTTGGTAAGAACGAGGTCACGGGTTCAAGTCCCGTCGTGGGCTCTGAACATTGACAAATGCACATGTGGTGGCCCCTTCGTCTAGTGGACTAGGATACCGCCCTCTCACGGCGGAGACACGGGTTCGAATCCCGTAGGGGCTACTGTGAAGCATGGGCGCGTAGCTCAGTTGGTTAGAGCGCCACGTTGACATCGTGGAGGTCAGAGGTTCGAGTCCTCTCGCGCCCACCTTGACAAAAAAGTGCACCTTGCTATACTCAATAACCGCACTGCGGGGTCGTCTAATTGGCAGGACGGCTGACTCTGGATCAGCTAGTCTAGGTTCGAGTCCTAGCCCCGCAGCTCGCATGCCGATGTGGCGGAACTGGTAGACGCGCTGCGTTCAGGGCGCAGTGGGCTTACGCCCGTGGGGGTTCGAATCCCTCCATCGGCATTTTTTCTTTTTGAGTATCGGGGCGTAGCGCAGCCCGGTTAGCGCGCGTCGTTCGGGACGACGAGGTCGGAGGTTCAAATCCTCTCGCCCCGACTCTCAAAAGCCTGCAACAACTGTTGCAGGCTTTTTTTGTTTTCCCCGCCTCTTTTTGCGTGTTTTGCCGCTTGCAATCCGTTTTCAAATATGGTACATTCCCCTTTACCTCGTGTGCGACCGAGCCCGTCTGACCCACTTCCACGAGGATTGAGTCGTCATCGGAGCCCCATTGCCGCCTGTTCTGTGTCAACCAACTGAATAATGAAAGGGTGCAATGATGCGTACCACTCGGTTGTTGCTCACGCTTTTTGTCGTGGCAGTTCTTTTTGTCGTTGCCGGGCCTGTGGGCGGAACCCCCACCGCGCAGGCTGATACGCCGCTGTTCAAACAAGTGGCCGGCCCCGCCGATGACATCGCCGCCGGGCTAACGGCGCTCCCCTCGCCCGAACGCCTGGGTATCCGGTCGCACTCGGCCATGCTGCCTGTCCACCTTGTACGTGACATCAACGGGACATGGCGCTGGCAAACGGCTATCCCGCTGGATAGCACCGAAGAATTGACGTTTGTGCTTCTTTCCCCCCACAGTGACGAATGGACGATTGACGTTCAATCGCCCGGCGCCGCTCCCATGCGGCTCAACGACGCTTCTGCCACCGAGAGCACGTTTGGCTTTGATGGGGCATCCTACCCGGCAACAGTCTATCACTTCGACAAGTCAGCCCCTGCGGGCACATGGACGGTCTCGGTGACGGCACCCACCAGCACCGCGCGCGGCGCAACCCCCGATGGCTATCTCATCGTGGGGAGTGAGAGCCCCTACCGCCTGTACGCCCACCTGCGCGACTACAATTTGCACGTGGGGCGGGAAATTGGGCTGGTGGCATACGCCTACGATGACACTTCGGCTGTGGACGGAGAAGCGCCCACGCCGCTGCGTACCGCCAAACAAGTGCTGTACGCCCGCGTCCAGCAACCCGACGGGCGCGAACTGACGCTCGCCATGTACGATGATGGACGCCACGGCGACAAGCAACCGAATGACGGCGTGTACGGCGCGACGTTCACGGCACGCCAGGCGGGCACTTACACAGCCCAGGTGGTCTTGCAGGGCGTCACGCCCGAGGGGACGGCTTTCCTGCGGACAAGCCAACATGTCTTCCCTGTGATTGACGCCACGGCCTCCCTCGGCAAGCAGGCGGTGGGCGTCCCGGTAGACGATGTGCGCATGCGGCTCACCATCCCCGTGCAAGGGCTGAGCGACGGCGCTACCGTGCAGGCATACGCCGAAGTGTGGGGCATTGGCGCAACGGGCAAACCCGTGCCGGCGGCGTGGATCGGCGGCATGAGCGAAGTACGAAATGGCGTCGCGACGCTCACGTTTGACACGCGCTGGCTGGGCTATGCCAATGTGCAACCTCCGTACACCTTGCGCAACATCCGCCTGCAAGACCGCGAAACGCACATTCCGCTGGCCACCAGCCACGCCATGAGTCTCATGACGTTCAGCGTCCCCAAAGCCGCCCTGCAACGTGTCAGCACCATCACCGATGAAATGCTCATGGGCCCCCGCCCGGATGCCGGTATCGCCCCCATGGCCACGGGTGGCAAGTTGATGCTCGTGCATGGGTATTGTTCAGGCGGCAATCCCTGGCCAACATCGCATTTCAGCAATTACGCCGTCTTCCAGGACTACAACCAGAACCGCTCGCATGATGAATTCGCCCGCCTCATCCGCGATTACGGCGCGCAATTCCCCTCGTTCGGCATTGTGGCGCACAGCCAGGGCGGTGCGGCTTCCCTGCACCTGTACACCTACTACTGGAGCGGGCTGGACTATTCGAGCGGGTCGCGGCTCATTCAGACAGTCGGCACGCCCTACCAGGGGACAGCCCTTGCCGGCAATCTGGCGCTTTTGGGAGAGATTTTCGGCATTGGGTGCGGCTCGAACTGGGACTTGACCTACGACGGGGCGGCGCTCTGGCTTTCAGGCATCCCCTCGTGGGCGAGGAGCCGTGTGCATTACTGGACCACATCGGACAAAGAGGTTTGGTGGCGTTGGGACTACTGCAACATGGCCACCGACCCCATCCTGGATGACCCCGAAGACGGCGTTGTCGAGAAGTGGTCGGGGCAACTCGCGTATGGCGTCAACCACGGGCACAAAGAAGGCTGGTGCCACACCTCCTCCATGCGCGACCCCGCGCAAACCAGCGATTACAGCCGCAACAGCGAGATGAACCTGTACGGCAATCGCTAAGCACATACGGGCTCGGTTGCATACGAAAACGGGCGCTCACGCTGAGCGCCCGTTTTTCGCGCTTACTCGGCAATCGGTTTGCGCAACGGGTCAAACCCGTATCCCAACGCCTGATGCCCCTGTGCAATGACCATGAACGCACGCGGGTCAATTTCCGCCACCACCCGCTTGACGGTTTGCACCTGTGGGCGGTTGATCGTACACCAGAGCATGGTATGGGTTTCACCGGTGTAGCCGCCAACTACTTGCCACGCCGTCACGCCGTGCCCGGTTTCTTCGATGAGGGCTTTTGCCAGGGGCTGCGGATTGTCGGTCACAATCAGCACCGAACGAATCGAGCTCGGTCCTTCAAGCACATAGTCGGAGACAATTCCCCCCAGAAAGAGCGTCAGAAAAGCGTACAACGAGAGCTCCCAGCCAAAGACAAAACCAGCGCTGAGGATAATCAGCCCGTCGCTGTAAAAATAGACCTGACTCAGCGGGAAGCCGGTCTTTTTCTGGATGATACGCCCCAAAATTGCTGTGCCGCCAATCGTGCCCCCCGCACGGTAGATCAAGCCGCCGCCAATGCCGCCCATCACACCTGCGTAAAGGGCGTTGAGCAGCATATCACGCGCCAGGGGGAACGGGTCAATGAGGCGAGGAAGCCAAAAGCTCAGCAGGTCAATCGCCGAAGAAAAGAGAATGACCGCGAGAATGGTTTTCCACAAAAATTGCCGTCCGCCCAAATGGCGAAACCCCAAGGCAAAAAGCGGGATATTCACCAGCATGTAAAAAAGCCCGTTGGGGAAGCCGGTGAAGTGATTGACGAGAATGGCAATCCCACTGACGCCCCCCGCCGCTAAGTCGAAGGGCATTTGAAAGGCGACATAGCCAAACGCGGCAATGAACGCACCGGCAACAATAAGCACAATTTGCACAAAAAGCTCATACAGGCGTTCCAGCGTTAAATGGGCGCGTAAACGCCGCAAGAACAAAGTTTGCATACCCTCCTCCCGCAAGCAAAAAGCGCGGGGCTTCCGCGCTTCATGTTGAACAAGCCACCAATGGCTTTTATGAGACCATCCCCATTGTCGTCAGAACCAATCGTCCTCGTCGTCCTCTTCGTATTCCAGCGGCTGTCCAACCAGGTTGACTACATAGCCAGCCGCGCGCAAGAGCTCCGCCAACTCATCCAAATCACCGCCGGCCACGTAGCGGTTCGTACCGCCGGCATTCGTCAGTGCACCAACTTTACGAACGCGCCCTCCGGCAATTTCCTTGATACGCTCAGCCTCACCGGCGGGGAAGACCATGGTCTTCGTTGCACGGTTAATCGTAATTTCAATCGGCTCACTCATTCTCCTGCCTCCTTCTCTCAAACTCCACCGCATTCTACCTTCAAGATGAAGTCGGGTCAATCCATGCAGAAGGAGAGTAAGTGTCTCCACAACAACACTGATTTGACAAAATCACATCTCTGCATATACTTCTCAACCGTCAACGCGGGGTGGAGCAGTGGTAGCTCGTCGGGCTCATAACCCGAAGGTCGTGGGTTCGAATCCCACCCCCGCAACTTAACCGGTTTTCAACCGGTTGTTTTTTTGCCGGCGTAGCTCAATTGGCAGAGCAAGGGACTCATAAGCCCTGGGTTGTAGGTTCGAGTCCTACCGCCGGCACACGAAAACCCCCACCAATCTGGTGGGGGTTTTTGCTTTGTTTCAATGCCAAATCAGTTGTTTATGAAGCAATCCTCAAACAGTGGAATTTGAAGGCGCTACAACGTAAATGCGTTCTTCCACCGGGGGCGCATCTTTCAACGTGAGCAAACGCTCGACGGCTTCCATCATTCCATCCACAGAAGAGAATGCCATTTCAGGAACAGTGGCGACCGCACAAACAAATTTGGGGCGAAACAGACGCCCATCCCTGGCTGTCCACGTCATGCTGTCGGTGACCTCTTTGAGCCGATGCGCGACAACAAGCGCCTGTTCTAACGTCGTGCCGGGCAAAACAAACAAATAATGCGCATCATCCCACTTGCCAATACTATCGTACCCACGAACACTGAGCGTCCACATGCGCAACAGATGCTCTAAAAATGCTTGCTGGTCTGCGTTTGCCAACGAGTTCCATTCATCCGGCTCGGCAAACCCAACCAGAAGAACACTGAGCGCCGATTCCTGGCGATGCGAACGCGCAAATTCACGCTTCAACCACTGGTAAATGGCGCGACGGTTGAACGCCCGACTGGACTGTTCGAGCAATGCCGCCTGTTCAATACGCCGCCGCACCTGGTCTAATTCATTGCGCAACCGCAAAGCATGCGCTGCAACCGCAATCCGAGCAATCAAATCCGGCAAGCGAAAAGGTTTTGTGAGGAAATCATCCACGCCCAAGGTTTCGGGAACGATGGGAACAGATTGCTGCGCGGTCAACAGAATCACGTAAGGCATTTGTGGCGGGTGGCGTTCTTTCAAGCGCTGAACGAAGTCCACGCCTGACATCTCTTCAAGCGTCCAATCCACAATGAGAATGTGCGGACGCTGATTGAAAATCATATCCATCGCCGTTTCGGTATCGCCGGCTTCCAGGACTTCATGCCCAAGTTCTTCAATCGCATTGCGAATATGCACTCTCGAAACAACATCCGTCTCGAGAAGTAAAATCTTCAAGGTAGCGAACATGGTTTTTCCCCTATCTGCGCTTGCCAGTTCTCTCAACCTGCCCTGTATCATAGAGGATTTTATGCCACCTTCAATACGACCTTTCTCCTACTTATTCAACTTTTGGTACGTTCTATTTGATCAAAACGCCGCGTTTCATCAATTTCAAGTACAAAATCAGCCCCAAAGGCTTGCGCCGGCGTCAATGCGCCCTGCACCGTCGTCTCCGCCAACCGCTCGACAACAGCTACCACCGCCAACGCCGTAAAGCGGTAGCCCTCGCAAGTTTCCAACCAGGCTTCGGCGGTTTCACCTGCCGCGTTGCGTACCTGCGCCCACAAATAGGAACGCCCCCGCGCCAACAACTGCTCATCGGGTCCTTTGACGCTGCGACGAATCCAGGCTTGCACGGCACGACGCACAGCGCCGATACGAAACAGCGGCGCCAACCACGAGAGAAACCGCATTTGGCGAATCATCGCCGGCGGAAACGCCATGTAGGTGGTAATGTTGGGAATGCCAGTGGAGCGATAGGCGGTAGCCAAATCCCCCCATGGAATAGCAACCGCCTGGCGCGGTTTATCTGAAAAGTGAATGGTACGCGTCAGCGTTCCAAAAGGAACACGCACCAACACACCATCACGCCGCACAAGGTTGCCTTGTGGCACATGCTCAATCATCGTCTGCGCCGTGCCTGGGCTGGTGCGGCTCAGCGCCGCGATACCGATTTCGAGCGCTATCGGTTGTTCGATTTTGCTGGCCACATAGGCCGCCAAACAATCAGACGGCACGACATCAAAGCCGCTTCCCGGCAACAGCGCCACACCGGCTTGACGCGCTTCCTCATCGCGGGCAAAGATTTGCTCAAAGACGCTGATTTCGCCCGTGATATCCACATAGTGCGTTTGGGTCGCCAAACAGGCTTCAACCATCGGCATAGCCGTTCGCACAAATGGCCCAGCCGCGTGCACAACTACATCCACATCGCGCAGAGCGTGCCGCAAAGCCCCCGCATCGTCCAGCGAGACGACACGCGCCTCAAGATTGTAGGCTTGCGCCACAGATTCGACCTGCTCCGCGTTGCGCCCCGCCACAATCGGGCGGTAGCCTCGCGAAACTGCTTCGGCAACAATCAAACGTCCCGTGTACCCATACGCGCCGTAAACCATCCATGTGCCTGGTTGCATCGCCGCTTCCTCCGCACGTGTTTCTCATCAAAAGACACGACAACTGTATGCCAAGATACACAGAAAACAAAACATCTTCAACCTTGCTCGCGACGCGCGTTTTTCAATGAAGCAAGGTAGTATCAAATTTGTACTTTTGCCGCGCTTCTTTGACAGGGTGTCCCCCGTTTGCTATGCTTTCATCACCTAACAATCAAAGCGCCAAAGCAAATGGAGTGCGCCCCATGCGTATTACAACTAAAGGGGAATACGGTATTCGTGCGTTGCTGGAATTAGCCCAACGCTATGGCGAAGGGCCTGTGCCCAGCGCGGTGATTGCCGCCGCCCAGCATGTGCCCGAAAACTATCTGGACCAGATTTTGCTGCTTTTGCGCCGCGCGGGGCTGATACGCAGTATCCGCGGGCCGGCCGGCGGGCATATGCTGGCGCGCGCACCCGAAGAAATCAACCTTGGCGAAGTCCTTGCTGTGTTGGAAGGCACGTTCGAGCCCATGGAATGCGTCAACCCTGATTTTTCGGACTGTATGTTGCTTGAATCATGCACCATTCGGCGTGTTTGGCGCGAACTGAAACACGTCACCGACGAAGTGCTGTATTCAACAACGTTGGCGCACCTGGTTGAACAATCACAACCACGCACAGAGCAACTCATTTACTTCATTTAGTGTAAGAAAATCGCCCAAGTTGGCGTCAATACAACCCAGGCAACTTGAAGGATGAGCGGCATGTTCCAGCAGACGATCCACTTTGCTGATTCCAGCGTCCGGCGTTCTCGCCGGGCATTTTCTTGTTGCATCTGTACGGAGGGCGTGCTATGCGCCCGCACCTGATCACATCCACGGCAGAGTTTGCCAAGCTGCGCCCCTCATGGGAGGCGCTTTTTCATGCCTGCTCCTGGGCAACCGTCTTTCAATCGCCCCAGTGGCAACTCACTTGGTGGCAACACTTTGGGCGCGAAGGGAGCCTGCGCGCACTCGCGCTCTACGACGGCGAGACGCTGGTTGGGCTGGCGCCCTTCTACATCACACGCGAAGGAAAAACGCCGCTGCTGCGGTTGGTGGGCGGTATTGACCTGACCGATTATCTGGACGTTTTGGCGCGTCCTGGCTACGAATCCCACCTGTGGGAAGCCGTGCTCGACACCTGGCTGGGCGAGCAGTGCGAATGCACGCTTGACCTGCACAGCCTGCGCGCCGATTCACCCACCGTGCGCCTGCTTCCGGAGCACGCATCAGCGCATCACATCGCCCTCACCCATCAGCAAGAAACCGTCTGCCCGGTGATTGCCTTGCCCGCCTCGTGGGAAGCCTATCAGGCGGCGCTGCCGTCCAAAGCCCGCCACGAATTGCGGCGCAAATTGCGCAAAGCCGGGCGCGACGCGTTGACATCGTGGTACATCGTCGCCCACCCAACCGCTATTGCCGAAGATTTGCCGCGCTTCTTCCACTTACATGAACAAAGTTCGCCTGAAAAAGCCGCTTTCTGGACACCGACGCGCCGCGCCTTCTTCGAGGCAATGGCTGTCGAAATGAGCCGCGCCGGCTGGCTGAAACTGGCGTTTTTGCTCGTCAATGGCGCTCCCGCTGCCACGTTCATGTTCTTCGACGACGGCGAACGCTTTTTGCTCTACAATTCCGGCTTTGACCCGGCGTTTGACGCCTTCAGCCCCGGCTGGGTTTTGCTGGGCTATTTGATTGAACACGCCATCCGGCTTGGACGCCGTGAGTTTGATTTTCTCCGTGGCGATGAAGCCTACAAGTATGAATTTGGCGCACGCTCCTGCCCACTGTTCAACATGCGCCTTATCCCGCCACACCGCACCGCCTAGGCGGACGAGGAATTGAGCCATCTCAAGGAGGTCAATCGTGCACATCGAAACAGAATGTTGTCATCAGGTGGGGGAACTTTTTCCAACCTCATCTCCGCCAAAAGAGAAAATTCGCTGGCGCATTGTGCCGCGCGGGCGCATCGCAATGCTGAGTGTGCACACATGCCCGCTGGCAATGCTCGGCGGCAAAAATACCGGCGGCATGAACGTCTATGTGCGTGAACTGAGCCGACAGCTCGGAGCGCGTGGCTGGCAAGTGGATATTTTCACCCACGCTGAAAATATGGCGCGCCCGCTGATTGTCCAAATGAGCGAAAATGTGCGCGTGATTCACATCGTCGCCGGTCCTGTGCGCCACATTGGCAAGAACGAACTCTATCACTACCTGCCGGAATTTACCGAAAACGTCTTGCGCTTTGCCACCCTTGAAGGACACACCTACGACATCATTCACAGCCATTACTGGCTGAGCGGTCTGGTTGCGCAAGCCCTGCGTGAAGCATGGGGCGCGCCCATCGCCCACATGTACCACACGCTCGGTGTGATGAAGAACGCAGTCGCCCGCAGTGAAGCCGAGCGCGAACTCGACATCCGCATCCGCAGTGAAGCGCAGATTGCCCGCGCGGTTGACCGTCTCGTTGCCGCAACCCCCATTGACCGCGCCCAAATTCTGGAACATTACCCCGCCGACCCCTCGAAGATTGAAGTTATCCCGTGCGGCGTAGACCTGGATTTGTTCCACCCGATTCCCAAGCGTGAGGCGCGCCGCCTGCTTGGCATTCCCGACGACCACAAACTCATCCTCTTTGTGGGGCGCATAGACCCCCTGAAAGGGATTGACGCCCTGATTGAAGCCATCGCCGAAGTTGTGCGCCGTGAACCCGCCTGGCGTGAACGGCTCTGCCTGAGCATTATCGGGGGGAGCGCCGAAGACGCCGCGCAGGCACTGACGGCTGAAATGCGCCGCCTGCATGCCTTGCGTGCCGAATTAGACATTGAAGACGTGGTCACATTCTTGGGCGCGCAAAGCCAGGAGACCTTGCCCTACTTCTACTCGGCGGCGGAAATGGTTGTCATGCCAAGCCACTACGAAAGCTTTGGCATGGTTGCCCTGGAAGCCATGGCGTGCGGCACACCGGTGATTGCCAGCGACGTCGGCGGCTTGACGTACACCGTCCAAGATGGCGTGACGGGGTATCTTGTTCCCCCGCGCCGTCCCGACATTCTCGCCGACCGTATCCTCGAATTGCTGAACGACGTTGAGCGTCGGCGCGAAATGGGGCGTAACGGCGTCAAACGCGCTGAACGGTTTGGCTGGCCTGCCATTACCCGGCAAATCGAGCGGCTCTACGCTGAACTGCGCATCCTCGCTTGAACAGAACACGGGGCGGCAACCAGCCGCCCCGTGCGCATTTGCGCGCGCCTGGGTAAGAGTTTCCCCCATCACGCCATCTACACCACGCACAAACCAACCCCTCAGGAGGAAACGCGATGCTCAAACTCGCCGTGATCGTCCTCGCCGACACCGAAACGCACGCCGATTTGGGGCGCGTCGTCAACGCCATGGAGGTGGTGCGCGAATGCCTGGAAAAGGGCGACGATGTGCGTCTCATCTTCGACGGAGCAGGCACGCGGTGGGTGCCGGAACTCGCCGACCCCCAGCACAAGCGGCACGCGCTTTTCCAGCAGATTTTGCCTGCGGTTGAAGGCGTTTGCCTTTTCTGCGCCGGCGCTTTTGGCGTGCGCAATGCTGTACAAGCCTGCGGCGTTCGCCTGCTGGACGAGCACGATGGACACCCCAGCGTGCGGGCGCTTCTCGCCGACGGATACCAGGTCCTCACGTTTTGACATTTCTGCCGCGCGCATACTCGTCTCACAAAATACCCGTCTGGATAGCCTACCACGCAGATGCCCTTCTATCCTATTTGCTTGACGCCTCGAATGCTTTATAATTCGCCCGGCTTTGTGAAAACGCGAGCAGATGGTGTGCGAGCAAAAAGCCACGTTGTGCCCGAAAGCCGTTGATGTGAAATCTGTTGAGACGTTCGGACATTACGTGGTTTGAGAAGGAGCCTATGAACGACAATTTATCGTCATGGAGACGTCAAGGGTTGGTTGTTGGGGCGCTGGTTTTGTTGGTTGTATTGAGCGCCCTGCTTGTGCAAGGGTGTCGTATCGAACGCGCACCCAGCCCTGAATCAGCCAATGAAGCCGAAACGGGTGGCGTTGTCGCCCATTCGGCTGAACCAACAACCGAAGTCCTGCGTGTGGTGGCTGTCACGCCCGCCCCTGAGCCAACCGCCGAAATGGTGGCGCTTGATGGCATGGGGGGGACGGACGCCCTGGCATCTTCTGAGGAAGCCGCTAATGCCTCACTTCCGCCGTTGTCGGATGGTGCGATCAACTATACCATTTCCGCCGGCGATACGCTCTACGCGATTGCCGAGCGTTTCGATGTGAGTGTGCAAGCCATTCTGGCGTACAACAACATTGAGAACCCCGACAGCCTGCAAGTTGGTGATGTGTTGCTCATTCCCCAAGGGGCACAAGCCACAGTGACGCCTACGCCGGTGGAGTCGCCCGATGGCACGCCCGTTGTGGTGATTCAGGTGCCGGAGGTGGATGAAGCGCTGGCGACCATTCACTACGTGCAGGCGGGGGAAACGCTGAGCGAAATTGCCGCCCAGTACGATACCACCGTGGATGTGGTGATGGCGGCGAACGGGCTGACGCCCGACACGCAGTTGATTGCAGGCGAGCCGCTCATCATTCCCAAAAACCCGCTCTACGTGACGCCCATGCCGACGCGCACGCCCATTCCCACGGTGGAAATTGCGACGCCGACGCCAACGCCGCTTTCGTTGTTGGCGATGCTGCAACCGTCGCCGACGCCCATTCCACCGACGCCGACGCCTATCGTGTACGAGGTGCGCGCCGGCGATACGCCATCCAAAATTGCCAAGGCGTATGGTATCACCGTGGATCAACTCTTGGCTGCGAACCCGCGCCTGAGCCCCACACGCATGCGGATTGGCGATAAGGTGCTCATTCCGCTGAGCCAGAACGTGGCGGTGGCCGCCGAACCGACACCCACACCCACCCCCGTCATCATTTTCGAGACCTACACGGTACGCGAGGACGAATCGCCGAAGAGTATTGCCGAACGCTTCAAGGTTGCGCTGGATGCGTTGCTGACGTTCAACGCGTTGGAAGACGGCGACCAGGTGCTTGAACCCGGTAGCACGCTGCGCATTCCTATCGGCACACCGACGCCGACGCCAACCCCGACGCCGCTTCCCACACCCACGCCGATGCCGCGTTTGCCCTACGCTGCGCCGGTGCCGCTGATGCCCGTCAACGGTATGCGGGTGAGCGGCACAACGCCGGTGGTGCTCTCGTGGACGTCGTCGGGGATTTTGGAGGACAACATGGCCTACGTCGTGCGGCTGCGCTATGTGCGCGCCGGGCAGGTTGTGCATAGCGAAACGTTTACCACACGCGCGACGTCCCTGCGCCTGCCGCCTGAGGTCAAACCGATACGCCCCACGTTGATGCGCTGGAACGTGCTCATCGTGCGGCAGGTGCAGCAGAATGGCGAAACAGTTGTGGAAGCGGTCAGCCCCTTGAGCGAAAGCCGCGAGTTCTACTGGATGCCGTAGGGCAATGCTTCATTGAGCAAGCAACCGGAGCCTCAGCACAGGCTCCGGTTTTCTCTGTCAAACAGGAGGAGCATGTGACCGCCTGGCCTGGTTTGGCGTTTGTACCGCCTGCGGTACGCGCCCACATAAACGATACCCCATCCGGTGCGGCGCAACTGGCGTTGACGCTGGCGCTGTTGAAACAACCGCGCCATATGCTTTGTGTCGGCGATGCCGCGCTGGACGTAGCGCCCTGGCTGGCGGGGTTGTTTGATGAAGCGGGGACGCTCATCCTTGTGGACGCCGACGCCGACCGTTTGAGCGCCTTGACATGGACGTTGACCATGTGCGAGCGTGCCCATGTGGCGGAAAGTTGGCACGGCGACGCTGAACAGATTTTGCCGCGGCTGGAATACGCCTACGACCTCGCCCTGGTGGCGACCACGTCCCCCGCTGTCTGGGAACAGGCTGCGCGCCGTGTTCGCTTGGGGGGCGCGCTGGTCGCGCTGGATGTTGACGCCCCCGCCCCGCCGCTCGATACGCGCGTCTGGTTGCCGGTCACGTTGCGCGACCATGCCGCCGCGTTCTGGGTGCGCGCGCGTGATGCCACCTGGTTGGCGCATGTCCCGCGCCCTTTGCTGGCGCTGACGCGCTTTGCACTGGGGGCGCACGTGTGGGCGGGCGATGAAGACGCCCGTGTGCTCGTGCACGCCGCCGCCGCCGACATGCCGTCGCCGCCGCTCGTGGTAGAGACGCCCCACCGCGAGGCGCTTTTGGTGTGCGGCCTGGCATGCGAGCAGGCGCAATGGCCCTCGGGCGCGCGCTGGCTGACATGGGGCGTGCCGCCGTTTCCACCGCTGTTTGCCTTCACAGATGAGATGACCGTGTGGGCGGGCGTCGTTCCGTGAGGCGCTTGTCCTTCTGCAACTTCGTGCTACAAACATGCTGAACAACCGATTTTCACGAGGAGGTGAACGCATGACCATTCAGACGGTTGGGGTTGTTGGCTGTGGCCAAATGGGTAGCGGCATTGCCGAAGTTGTTGCCCGCAGTGGGTATCGCGTCATCGTGCGTGAAGTCAACGATGCCTTGCTGGAACGAGGGCAGCAGCGCATTCGCGCGAGCCTGGAACGCGCTGTGAAGAAGGGCAAACTTTCGCAGGCGGATGCCGATGCCGTGTGGGAGCGCTTGACGTTCACCACCACGCTGGATGAGATGCGCGCGTGCGATTTGGTGATCGAAGCCATCGTTGAAAACAAGGAAGCCAAGCAAGAACTGTTTGCCGCGCTGGATACCATCACCCCACCGCATGCCATTTTGGCAAGCAACACGTCGTCCATCAGCATTACGGCGATTGCCGCCGCGACCAGCGAAGCGCGCCGCCCGCGTGTCCTGGGCATGCACTTCTTCAATCCGGTGCCTGTTATGCCCTTGCTCGAACTGGTGCGCGGGCTGGAAACCGCCGAGGAGACCCTGGCAACGGCGCGCGCGTTTGGCGAATCGCTGGGGAAAACCATCATCGTTGCCAAAGACAACCCCGGATTCATCGTCAACTTGCTACTTGTGCCCTACCTGCTGGATGCCATTCGTTGGCTCGAATATGGGCTGGCAACGCGCGAAGATATTGACACAGGTGTCAAACTGGGGCTGAACCATCCCATGGGACCCTATGAACTGTCCGACTTCATCGGGCTGGACACCTTGCTCTTCATTGCCGACGCCATGTATGATGAATTCCGCGACCCCCGCTATGCCGCGCCGCCGTTGTTGCGCCGCATGGTTGCCGCGGGACATTTGGGGCGCAAGAGCGGGCGTGGCTTTTACGAATATCAGCGGTAAGCGTACTTTGCAGGCAGGTGGGGCGGCGTGCACACGTCGCCCCGCTATGACAAAAGGTCGGGGGTTTATGTGGCGCGTATCACTTGCCCACTCCGCCGCCCTTTGATAGAATGCCACCGCTCAGGAGTTGGTTCCACACCATCAATCTTGCACGCTCTGTGCATCGCCGCACAGCATGCGTTTGTACTCTTCACCTGGCATTGGCTCAGTTTTGTGTGAATTTTTCTTTTGGGGGGAAATTGTGTCTGCTCATTAGCAGATGGTTCTGAGCAGAACGTAGTGAGGTGTTGCCTTGAAAACCAATCATCATCAGGAGTATACACGTCTTTGGAATGCTGCTTTGGGCGATTTGCAACTGCAAATGGCCCCTTCGACGTTTGATACATGGATGAAGGGAACGCAACTCCTGGATGTGTCCGATGACGGCACGTTTGTCATCGGGGCGCCGACGATCTACGCGGTTGAATGGTTGCAAAATCGGCTGGCACCCCTGATTGCGCAGACATTGGAGCGGCATGTGGGCAAGCCTGTGTCGCTGACCTTCACCCTGCTCAAACAGAGCGATACGCCACCACCGGAAAGCACGGAGGACTTCTTTACGATGCCCGCGCCGCAACCGTCGGTGCACCCAAACGGCAGCAAAAGCCCCGAGCAGGAAGAGGTGCTGGGCGACCCGCTGCAACCGCGCTACACGTTTTCCACCTTCATTGTTGGGGCGAGCAACCGCCTGGCGCACGCCGCCGCGCTGGCTGTCGCCGAGCGCCCCGCGCAAGCCTACAACCCTTTGTTCATTTATGGGGGTGTGGGACTGGGAAAAACCCACTTGTTGCACGCCATTGGGCATGAAACGCGCAAGAAAGGCTTGCGCACGGTGTACATTACCTCGGAACGCTTTACCAACGAGTTGATTGCCGATATTCGCACGCAGAATACCGAGGCGTTTCGTCAGCGATACCGCAATGTGGATGTTTTGCTGATTGACGATATTCAGTTCATTGCGGGCAAGGAAAGTACACAGGAAGAGTTTTTCCACACGTTCAACACGCTGCACGCCGCCAACAAGCAAATTGTGCTGAGCAGCGACCGCCCGCCGCGCGCGATTGTGCTTCTGGAAGAACGCTTGCGCTCCCGTTTTGAGGGTGGGTTGGTGTGCGATATTGCCCCGCCTGATTTGGAAACCCGTATTGCGATTTTGCAAGCCAAAGCCGAAACGCAACCCATTCGCGTGCCCTCGCAGGTGATTCAGTTGATTGCGCAACGGGTGCAAAGCAACATTCGCGAACTGGAAGGGGCGTTGACGCGCGTGGTGGCGTATGCCCAATTTGGGCACCAACCGCTAACGGTGGAACTGACCGAGCGTGTCTTGCGCGATATTCTCGACCGCCCGACGAATATTGACCTGGACATGGTCATTCAGGAGACGGCGCGCCATTTTGGGGTTTCTGTGGAAGATTTGAAAGGCAAATCGCGGCGCAAGGAGATTGCGCTGGCGCGGCAAGTGGCGATGTACCTGGCGCGTGAAGAAACCGATGCGGCGCTGGCGGCGATTGGCGCGGCGCTGGGTGGGCGCGACCACTCGACGGTGCTCTATGGGCACGAGAAAATTGCCAAAGCCATCGAAGCCGACGACCAGTTGCGGCGTGAGGTGCTGACGATTCGCGAGCGATTGTACAATAAGAGTTGAGCCGATGCCGGTGGGATGAAAAAAACGGGCGCTCTCGGCGCCCGTTTTTGTTTGGTGCTGTTAGCCCGCCCGCTTGTGCCGTCGCCCATTTTCGTGCGCCAGTTGGACGACTTCGACACGGCAGCCGATGGCCTCGCTTTCGAGTTGGAGTTTCAGTTGGCGGCGGAATTGTGTGCGCAGGCGCGGAAAATCGAGCAGAACCAGGCGGCCGTCGGGGAAGCGCATGCGCAGATGAACGCGGTCGTTGCCTTGAATGGCTTGCAAGGCTTCCAGCATGCGGCGGAAGCGCTGCATATCGTGTTGCTCGTCCTGCGTGCGTGGAAACTCGATGCGCAGGAGATAGGTCACGCCTTCGCGCAGATTGTCGCCGGGGTCGGCGGGCGGTTCGCCTGGTGTGCCAGCCGGCGCCGATGCCATCTCTTCTTCGGGCGGCGGTGGGGGGGGCGGCGGCGGGGCTTCGCCGTTGTACCACGTTGCTTCGGCGGGCGGTTCGGCGAGCGTGTGAACGCTCTCCGCGCGGTAGAGGGTGATGGTGTCCGCCAGGATGCTGAGGCTGTCGTTGCGGGCGTCCACCTTGCCGCGCACCAGGATGACGGCGTCGGGTTGGAGAAACTCGCGGCATTCGGCAAACGTGCGTGGGAAGACTACCACGTCGGCTTCGCCTTGCAGGTCTTCCAGCGTGATGAACGCCATTTGGTCGCCTTTGCGGGTGAAGATGGTGCGCATGTCTTTGATCAACCCCGCGACAATGACCTCTTTGCCGATATCCTCTTCGCTGAGTTCACCGCAGAAGTGCGTCGCCTGTTCGCTCAGCACGCCCGCCAGCGCTTTGAGCGGGTGGCTGGAAACATAGACGCCCAGCACTTCTTTTTCGTCGGCGAGTTTTTGTTTGGGATCGGGTGGGGTGATGGGGGGCAGGTTCGCCAGGATGGATTCGTTCGCGAATGTGTTGGCGGCGCTGTTGTCTGCGTCTCCCAGCACGTCAAAGAGGCTCATCTGCCCGATGTCGGCGGCGGCGTGCACCTCGGCGCTCATCTGCATCATGCGGTCGAGGATGGCGAGCAGGGTGGCGCGTGGGGCTTCGGGCGCCGCCTCGCGCATCAACTCGTCGAAACAGCCGGCTTTGATGAGGCATTCGACGACGCGGCGGTTCAACTGGCGCAAGTCCACACGGCGGCAAAAGTCGTCAATGCTGGTGAAAGGCCCGTTCGCCTCGCGTTCGCGCAAGATGATTTCGATGGCGCTTTCGCCGACGTTTTTGATAGCCCCCAGCCCGAAGCGAATCGCCCAGCGCCGCGGGTCGGTTTGAGGCAGGGTGTCGGCGTTTTCGGGCGGGTTGGGGTGTGGTTCGATTGTGAAGTAGACATAGCTTTTGTTGATGTCGGGCGGCAAGACTTCAATGCCCAGACGGCGGGCTTCGGCGATGTACACGGCCACTTTGTCGCTCTTGTGGCGTTCCACCGTGAGCAGGGCGGTGATGTATTCGACGGGGTAGTGCGCTTTGAGAAACGCCGTTTGGCAGGTGATGACGGCATAGTCAGCGGCGTGGCTTTTGTTGAAGCCGTAGCGTGCGAAGAATTCAATATCGGCGTAGATGGCGCGGGCGGTTTCTTCGGGAATACCGTTTTTCTTGCAGCCCTCGACAAACAATTGCCGGTGGCGTTCGATTTCTTTCTCTTTCTTTTTGGCAACGGCACGCCGCATGAGGTCGGCGTCGCCGGGGGAGTAGCCCGCCAGTTGAGAGGCAATCTGGATGATTTGTTCCTGATAGACGATAATCCCGAAGGTTTCGGCCAAAATGGGTTCGAGCATGGGGTGGTGGTAGGTAATTTCTTCTTCCCCATGCATACGGCGAATGTAGTTCGGGATGTATTCCATGGGACCAGGGCGGTAGAGCGAGATGGCGGCGATGATATGCTCGAATTGCGAGGGGCGCATACCGCGCAACACTTCGCGCATGCCCGCCGATTCCACCTGGAACACCCCGGTCGTCTCACCGCGTGAGAGCAGGTCGTAGAGTTTTTTGACTTGCGCGTCTTTTTCGGGGTCGTTGGGGCAACGTTCGTAGGGAATGTTTTGCAGGTTGTAGCGCACGCCGTAGCGCTCTTCGATGAGTTCGCAGGCTTTGCGCATGATGGTCAGCGTTGCCAGCCCAAGGAAGTCCACTTTGAGCAGGCCGATGCTTTCGAGGATTTCCATGGGCCATTGCGTCACCACGCCCAACCCTGATTCGTCCTGGTCGCCTTTGGTGGGGCGGTGCAAGGGGCAGTATTCAACCAGCGGTTTGTCGGAGATGATGACGCCCGCGGCGTGTGTGGAAGCGTGGCGCGCCAACCCTTCCAGTTTCATGGCGGTGTCAACCAGTTCACGCACGCGGCTATCTTTTTCGTAAAGTTCCGCAAATTCGGGGTTGTCGAAGGCTTCTTTCAACTTCACTTTGGGACCGCTCGGCACCATTTTGGCGATGCGGTCCACCTCGGCGACACTCATGCCCAGCGCGCGCCCAACGTCGCGGATGGCGGCGCGCGCGCCCATGGTTCCGAAGGTGATGATTTGCGCCACGTTTTCCACACCGTATTTCTGCACGGTGTACGCCATCATCTCGGCGCGGCGGTCGTCGGGAAAGTCCATGTCAATATCGGGCATGCTGACACGTCCGGGGTTGAGGAAGCGCTCGAAAATCAGGTTGTTTTTGAGCGGGTCAATCCCCGTGATGCCCAGGCAGTAGGCGACAATCGAACCGGCGCCCGAACCACGCACGTTCCACCAAATGTCGTTTTCGCGGGCGAAGCGGCACAAGTCCCACACGATGAGGAAGTACGTGTCGAACCCCATCTGGTGGATGATGCGCAACTCGTGTTCAAAGCGCTCGCGCACCTCGGCGGTTTCGGCGCGGTCGCCGTAGCGTTCACGCAAGCCGCGTTCGGCGAGTTCGCGCAGGTAGGTTTCGGCGGTGTAGCCTTCGGGCACGTCAAAGTTGGGCAGGTGATAGCCTTGGCTGTCCAGGTTGACGTCGCACATTTCGGCAATGAGGACGGTGTTGTGCAGGGCTTCGGGGATTTCCCCGAACATTTCCATCATCTCGACATAACTTTTCAGGTAGTAACCGTCATCGCTCATGCGCATACGGTCGCGGTCGCTCACGCGCTTGCCCGTTTGCACACAGAGCAACACGTCATGGGGAATGGCGTCTTCACGGCGGACGTAGTGCACGTCGTTGGTGGCGACAACCTTCAAGTCGTATTTCTTCGCCAGTTCGAGCAACCGGCGATTGACAACCTTGATTTCGGGGATGTCGTGGTCTTGCAGTTCAACGAAAAAGCGCTCGCGCCCGAAAACGTCGAGATACCATTCCAGGCGGCGGATGGCTTCTTCTTCCTGGCTGCGGTTGAGCAGGCGGGGGACTTCCGCCGCCAGGCAGCCTGTGGTGACGATGAGCCCCTCGCTGTACTTCGCCAGCGTCTCGTGGTCAACGCGGGGGCGATAGTAGTAGCCGCGCAATTGGGCTTCGCTGGCAAGTTTGAGCAGGTTTTGGTAGCCCGTCTGGTTCATCGCCAGCAGAAGCAGGTGGAAGCGGTCTTTGTCTTTCACGGGGTCGCGGTCTTCCATGCGCCGCGCCGCCATGTAGCCTTCCATGCCAATCAGCGGCTTGATGCCCGCTTTTTTGGCTTCGCGGTAAAACTCCATGGTGCCATACATGACCCCGTGGTCGGTGAGGGCGATGGCGGGCTGTCCCAACTCTTTGGCGCGTGCCACCAGGTCGGGGATGCGGCTCAATCCGTCCAACAGGCTGTATTCGGAGTGGCAATGCAAATGTACAAAGGCTTCTTGCGACACAGCGACCTCCGTCGGGGAATCGAATTCGGTGTGCGTTCATTCTACAACAGGCTGGGGGGAACACAAACGGCTTGGTGGTGTTCACCGTTGGTAGGGAATCTGGTGGACGACGATGCCCGCGGCTTCCAGGTTGGGGTCGCCAGACCAGCGCGGGTCGAGGCTGACGAGCGCCAGATGCCGCCGGGCGTGGCGCAGTTGCAGCATGGTTTGCACGAGTTCCGGGGTGACAATACCGGTGACGACGACGAGCGTCGCCCCCCAGTTGAGGCGCGGGCTTTCTCGCAAAAGCAGTTCTTCAATGGAGATGCGCGGGTATGGCGTGATGGCGGCGAGCGCTTCGAGGATGCGGCGCATTTGATACATGCTCCGCCCAGGCGGCACTTTGATGGGTTGGTCGCTTCGTGGAATGGACGCGTTGGCAAAGAGCCCAACGGGGCGTTTTTGCTGCGAAATGGCAAGCGCCAGGCTGGCGGCGACGCTGATGGTCTCTTCCAGCAGGTCGGGGATAATCCCTTCCCAGAAGCGGGCGAATGTGGCGACGTTCAGAAAGAAGACCACTTGCGATGATTCACTCGGTTCCCAAATGCGGACTTGCAGTTCTTGCAGGCGTGCCGTCATCTTCCAGTGCACCCGTTTGAGCGGGTCGCTGTGGGTGTATTCGCGCACCCCGACCGTGCGTGTGGGGTCTTCAAACAGGCGCTGGTGGGCTTTGCGATGCCCGAAGGGGTCTTTGGTGGGGAGCCCCAGTTCGGTCAGCGTATGGATGCGCGGGTAGACAATCAGCCGGTCGTGGTGGGTGTATGTGCGTGTGGTGGTGAAAAAGCCGAACAAATCGCCCGATGAGATGGTGACGGGACCGAAAAAGTAGAAGCCCCGTTTTTGGCAGGCAAGCGTTAGTTTCCATTGGGCTTGCTGATGCCGCCCCATGGCGGTGATGCGGGTGAAAAGTTTGCGGTTTTGCTGGCTGCTGGGGGGAAGTTCGCCCTCTACGGGGGGCACCTCTTCGGGAAATTCGTCTTCGATTTTCACCCAAAGCAAGGGCAGCCACTTGCGGTTGGCGAGCGTGATGGTCAGTTCAACTGTTTCGCCGACGAAAGCGCGTTCCACCGAAAAGGTGCGCGTATAGTTCAGGCGGTGCAGGGCAAACTTGTTCCAGAGCCAGGCGGTAGGCCCGACGATGAGGATGAACGCGGCGAGCATTTTGAGTGTGTTGGAATGGGTGAACAAGCCCGCCATCAGCACGAGAAACCCCATCCAGAACCAGGCTTCGTGGTAGGGTACTTGTGGTCGGTCGCGTTTCTGAGACGGATACACGGCTTACACCTTTTCAACCGGGACTGGAATGCTTTCGATGATGTCGTTGATGGCGGCTTCCGGGGTGCGCCCACGCAGAACAACTTGTGTGCTCAGCAGCACGCGGTGCGTGAGGACTACGGGGCAGAGCCGCTTCACGTCGTCGGGGATGACGTAGTCGCGCCCTTGAATGGCGGCGAGGGCTTGCGCCGCCTGGTAGAGGGCGAGCGTGGCGCGTGGGCTGGCGCCGAGTTCGATGGCTTCATGCTCGCGTGTGGCGCGGGTGATGTTGATGATGTAGCGGCGGATGTCGTCATCAACACGCACGTGGCGTATCGCTTGCCGCGCGGCGAGAAGGTCGTCGGCGCTGGCGACGGGTTCAAGCGTGGGGAGCGGGTCTTCGCGCTCGAAGCGCAAGAGCATTTTTTCTTCGTCTTCGGCGCTGGGGTAGCCGAGTGAAAGGCGCAGCAAAAACCGGTCGAGTTGGGCTTCGGGAAGCGGGAATGTGCCTTCCAGTTCGACGGGGTTTTGCGTGGCAATCACCAGGAACGGACGCGGGAGCGGGTAGGTTTCGCCTTCAACCGAAACCTGGCGTTCTTGCATGGCTTCCAGCAGCGCCGATTGGGTGCGCGGCGTGGCGCGGTTGATTTCGTCCGCCAGCAAGATGTTGGTGAAGACGGGACCGCGGCGGAAGACAAAATCGCCCGTGCGCTGGTCGTAGATGTAAAGCCCCGTGACGTCGCTTGGGAGCAGGTCGGGGGTGAATTGCAGGCGTTGAAAGTCCACATTCAGCGAACGCGCCAGCGTGCGTGCCAATGTGGTTTTGCCGGTGCCGGGCACGTCTTCCAGCAGGATATGCCCCTCGGCAAGCAGCGCGACGAGTACCAGTTCGATGATGTCGCGTTTTCCAACGATAACACGCTGCACGTTCTCGATGATGCGTTCGGCAAGCGGTTGAACAGCGGCAATTTCCATACGGTGTCCTCACGGGTTTTGGCTTGGTTGGCAGGTTGGCGCTCATTGTATGCAGAGGGGCGAAGAACGAAAATTGCGGCAGAGGGGGAGATTTTGGTATAGAAGGGCGAAACTGGCTACAATGCAGTACCGCGAATGGAACGGAATACGTACGAAACGAAGCAGGTGTTCAATGAACGAAACGCGACGGGGGCGGCGATGGCTGTTATGGGGGCTGGCCATTGCCGTGTTCGCTCTGGATCAAATCACAAAACAGATGGTGCGCATGTGGTTGCCCATGCACACCACGTGGCGCCCATTTGACACATTCCCGCTCAACCGCCTGGGGGTTATGCATACCTACAACACCGGGGCGGCGTTTGGCATTTTGCAGGATTACGGGCTCTTTTTTGTCGTGATTGCGTTCATCGTGATTGCGGGGATTGTCGTTTTTCAGCACCGTTTACCGCCCGATCGCACGTTGATTTTTTCGGCGTTGGGGTTGCAACTGGGCGGTGCGTTGGGCAACCTGTCCGACCGCCTCATTTTTGGGCATGTCACGGATTTTATTCGGATTGATTTGACCGACACGTACACCTTCCCCATTTTCAATGTCGCCGATATGGCCATTGTGGGGGGCGTGTTGTTGCTGGCGTGGAAATTGCACCAGGAAGAAGAGCAGGGACGCATGGCGAAAACGCCGCCTGTGGAAGAAGAGCCGTTTCCGCCGGTGGTGGTTCATATGCCTGAAGGGAATGGGCGGCGTGCCGCCGATGAGTCGCGCGTCTTGTCGTGGCCTAGCGAAGAGGTGGAGAGCGAATGAGCCGTATCACCTGGCAGGTTCCCGAAACAGCGCGGGGTGAGCGGCTTGACCGGTGGCTTGCCGGGCAACTCCCCGACCTCACCCGCTCGGCGGTGCAGAAGTTGATTACCGACGGGCGCGTGCAGGTGGACGGCGTTGTCGCCGCCAAAGGGGGGGTGAAACTGCGCGGTACCGAGCACGTCAGCGTGGCGTTGCCTGAACCGCGCCCGCCGACGCCGCAGCCGGAACCGTTGCCGCTGGATGTGTTGTACGAAGATGAGGATGTGATTGTGGTGAACAAGCCGCCGGGGCTGGTGGTGCATCCCGCGCCGGGGCACGAAGGCGGCACATTGGTCAACGCCTTGTTGGCGCGCTATCCCGACCTGGCGGTGCGCGACCAGAGCGACCGACCGGGGATTGTGCATCGCCTCGACCGCGATACGTCGGGGGTGTTGATTGTGGCGCGGCATGCCGAAGCACGGCGGTTTTTACAGCGGCAGTTTAGCCGCCGCGAGGTGGAGAAGTTTTATTTGGCGGCGGTGCATGGGCGTCCGTCAAGCGACCATGGCTTGATTGACGCGCCGCTGGGGCGTGACCCGCGCGACCGCAAGAAATTTGCCGTTGTGCCGGGGGGACGCCCCGCGCTGACTGAATTCACGGTGCGCGAACTCTTTCCTGAATACACCTTGCTGGAAGTCCGTTTGATTACAGGGCGCACGCACCAAATTCGTGTGCATTTGGCTTCCATTGGAACGCCGATTGTCAATGACACGGTCTATGGACGGCGTCGCCCTGTGCCGGGATTACCGAGCCAGCGGCAATTTTTGCACGCCTGGCGGTTGCGCCTGCGTTTGCCGTCTGGTGCGATACACACATTTGAAGCACCGCTGGCGCCGGATTTGGAAGCGACCCTCGCGTTCTGGCGCCAGCAGGTTGATGTGCGTCGATGAAGATGTGCATCCTGGACAACAGAAAGGGGGCTTTATGCTGCAAACAGATCAACTCTCACTGCTGCGTGCCAAACTGGAAGAAGCGTTGCAAGACGCACAACGCGAACTGGAAACGCTCCGCGAAGAAATCGAGACCGAAGCCGACTATGGGCTGGGGGAAGGCGACCCCGCCATCGTGGAGCGTGAGATGGCGATGGCGATGATTGAGGAAGTGGAAGGGCGTATCAAGACGATTGAAGCGGCATTGCAACGCATGGAAGAAGGCACATACGGGATTTGCGTTGAGTGTGGCGCGGAAATTCCCTACGAACGCTTGGAAATTATCCCCGAAACGCCTTATTGCGTGCAGTGCGCAGCCAAGAAACGCTAAGCCATCCCCGAAAGCGGCCAACCAAGGCCGCTTTTTTGTGCCCCCTTTTTCTGACCAAGCCCCGCGTGTGAAAAATTGGATATTTGGTGGGTGTGTTCTAATATCCTTCTAATGGAAACGCCGTATTCTGAACGCAGGTCTACGAGTGTCGTGGAGGCGGTTGGAACAACGACACTCCATCTCAACGATAACTCCACGGCAAAGTGAGGTGAAGCCATATGGAATACAAGGACTATTACAAAATTCTTGGGGTTCCCAAGACAGCAACGCAAGAGGAAATCAAGAAGGCGTACCGGAAACTGGCGCGCCAATACCATCCCGATGTGAACAAGGGAGACCCGAAAGCGGAAGAAAAATTCAAGGAAATCAACGAAGCCTATCAGGTGCTGAGCGACCCGGAGAAGCGCGCCAAATATGACCGGTTGGGTGCGGATTGGGAACGCTGGCAACGTGCGGGTGGACAAGGTGGCTTCGATTGGAGCCAGTATACGCAAGGCGGTCCGGGTGTTGAGTTTCGCTGGTCAACCAGTGGTGAAGGGTTTGAGGATATTTTCGGCGATTCCATTTTCTCGGACTTCTTCGAGCAGATTTTTGGCGGACGTGGACGCGCCGGCGCCGGGACGCGAACCCGCACGCGCACAACCGCGCCGCGCAAAGGTCGCGACCTGGAAGCGCCCGTCGAAATTACGCTTGAAGAAGCGTATCATGGCACAAAGCGCCTGATTGAGTTGGGCGATGGGCGCCGTATCGAAGCGACTATCCCGCGTGGTGTGCGCGAAGGGCAGAAGGTGCGCTTGCGTGGGCAGGGTGAGCCGGGTATCGCCGGTGGTGAGCCGGGCGATTTGTACCTGGTTGTGCATATTTTGCCGCACCCCACCTGGCGTATCGAGGGTGAAGATTTGCACACGGATGTTCCCGTGGATATCTTCACCGCCGTTGCGGGTGGGGAAGTGCCCGTGCCTACGCCGAGCGGGACGGTCATGCTCAAAATTCCGCCGCGCACCCAAAATGGGCGCACGTTCCGCTTGCGCGGCAAAGGGATGCCCAAGCGCAAGGGCGATGGATATGGCGACCTCTACGCCCATGTCAAACTCGTCTTGCCTGACGATTTGACGCCGGAAGAGGAACGGGTCTTGCGCGAACTCGCCGAAAAACGGCGCGCGCGCGTCTAAGACGGCGCGGAACAAATGTTGCCCCCGATGGCCTGAATGCCGTCGGGGGCTTCTGTTTGGCAAGCAAAATTGACGACCGCCTGAATCCGCGTATACTTTGAATATGAACCCCTTATACACTGGGAGAGTATTCAGGAGATTGTGATGAGCGAGAAAGCGCAAAATCACCGTCACAAAAAAGAAATTCTGGCGCGCTTGCAGAGTATCGAAGGGCATGTGCGTGGTGTTGCCCGTATGGTCGAAAACGATGCCTATTGCATTGACATTATTCAACAGACGCAAGCCATCAAGCGCGCACTGGATAAAGTCAACCAGTTGATTCTCAACGACCACCTGAACCATTGTGTGATTACAGCCATTCGTGGTGATGACCCGCTGGAACGTGAACGGGTCATCAGTGAATTGGCTGATTTGTTTGAAGCCCAAAGTCGTTTGTAGTGTAGCGAAAATGAAGGAGGATTGCGATGCAAACTGAAACGTATGCCGTGCCGTCCATTTCCTGTGGCCATTGCGTGATGACCATTCAGCGCGAGTTGAAAGAGTTGGAAGGCGTGGTTGACGTCAAAGCCGACCAGGAGACAAAGCGCGTGGTGGTGACGTATGATGCGCCGGCGTCGCGCGAGAAGATTGCCGCGTTGATGGAGGAGATTGGGTATCCCATCGCCGAGGTCATCGCCTGAACGCTGGCACATTGGCGAATGTGGCCCCACCTTCGGGTGGGGTTTTTTGTTGCGCGCGAGCGTTTTGGCGTATCAGTTGGCAATCTTCTTCAAAATAGATAGGATGGCGGGCAGCCTGCACCCCTTGAACAACAATCGAGCGATAAGGAGGCACAATGGGGGTCGAAACGTGGTTGCCGCCACTCACAAGCGGCATGATTTTGGTGAGTGGTCTCTTTTTGGTAGCCGGCTGGATTGCAATCAAGCGCAAACAGCGTGAACGCCATCATCGGCTCATGCTGGGCGCGACCATTTTTGCGGCGCTGTTTCTTGTCCTCTACGTGACCCGCTTTTTGCTCTTGGGCGCGAAACCATTCGAGCATGGCGGATGGTTGCGCACGCTCTATTTTGCCATTCTGATTCCGCATTCCATCCTGGCGATGGTTGTGGGTCCGGCGGCGTTGCTTGCCATTTACCGCGCCAACAAGAAGCAGTTTCGCCAACACCGCCGGATTGGGCGCTGGCTTGTGCCGGTCTGGTTGTTTGTGGCGGCGTCAGGGTGGGTAATTTATTGGATGCTCTATCAACTCTGAGCGAGATCGAGATACAGGAGGAAACCCATGTGCGCGAACGCAAAATGTCGTGTCAAGGCGGTTGTGTTGGGCACTTGTAAGCGTTGTGGCAAAGAGGTCTGTCTCTCGTGTGGGTACAAGAATGCAAAGGGTGTTTGGCATGATGCGCGCTTTTGCCATGCCGAAGGCGCACGATATGAAAAATAGAGTCCGTGGTTGTGTGGAGAGGGGTGCCCCATGATTCGGATTGTTACAGATAGCGCGGCAAATTTGCCGGAACCGTTTGTCAACGCCTTCGACATTGCCGTCGTGCCGTTGAAAGTCATCATCGGCGACCATATCTATCGCGATGGCGTTGACCTTTCGGTGGCGGAATTTTACGAGATGTTGCAGTCAAAAAACATTTCGCCTTCCACGTCGCAGCCTTCGCCGGATGACTTTGCGGAAGTGTACAAACCCATCCTTGACGCCGGCGATGAGATTTTGTCCATCCATTTGGCGCATACACTGAGCGGTACGTTCAACTCGGCGGTGCAGGCGGCGCAACAATTCCCCAATGCGCCCATCACGCTTGTTGATACGTATCTCGTTTCGATTGGGACGGGGCTGGCTGTCCTTGGCGCGGCGCAGGCTGTGCGGCAAGGCGCCACGCGGGAAGAAGCCGCCGATGTCGCGACGCGCATGTCCAAGCAGACAACCTTGCTTTTCACGCTGGAAACGCTTGAGTATTTGCGGCGTGGTGGGCGTATTGGCAACGCCAGCGCCTTTTTCGGGACGCTCTTGCGGATCAAGCCGGTGCTGGCGCTTCAGCATGGCGTGGTGGAACCGGTTGACCGTGTGCGCACACGCCAGCGCGCATTGGCACGCATGATTGAGATGGTGGCTGAACAACACCAGGACACCCCCGTCTGGATGGGGGTTGCGCATGCCAACGCCCCTGACGAAGCGGCGCAGGTGCGCGCCGAATTGGAAGCCAGGCTGGATGTGCGGTTCTGTGTCGAAACGGTGATTGGGCCTGTGGTGGGGGCGCACGCTGGACCGGGGACGGTGGGCGTGGCGGTGACGCCAGCCCCCGAAGGGGTAGAAGCGCCGCGTGTGTAGGCGTGTGGTGTGTGCAAAAGAAAACGCGCGAGAGTTCCTCGCGCGTTTTTGTGTTCATGCGTTGCTTTCAGGAGAGATAATCGCGCAACTCTTTGCTCCGTAGCGGGTGGCGCAGTTTGCGGAGCGCTTTGGCTTCGATTTGGCGAATACGCTCGCGTGTCACGCCAAACTCTTGCCCGACTTCTTCCAGTGTGCGGGGGCGACCATCGTACAAACCGAAACGCAGTTCGAGCACTTTGCGCTCGCGGTCTGACAGTTGGCTGAGAATTTCGCGCAATTGTTTGGCGAGCATGGTGCGGCTGGCTTCATCCACGGGTGTGGTTGATTTTTCATCCGCGATGAAGTCCCCCAGGCTGCTGTTGTCTTCGTTGCTGATGGGGGCTTCCAATGAAATGGGGTCTTGTGCAAGGTTCATGATACGGCGCACTTTGGCGGCGGCGCGGCGCAATTTGCGCGCCAATACGGGGTCCAGGCGTTCGCCATGTTCGCGCGCCTGGCGGATGAGTTCGGCTTCATGCTCAGGCAACAAGCCCATTTCAAGGGCAATGTCTTCATCGCTTGGTTCTTGCCCCAGTTCTTGGGTCAGGCGGCGCGAGATGCGGATAACGCGGTTGATGGTGTCGAGCATGTGGACGGGAATGCGGATGGTGCGCGATTGGTCGGCGATGGCGCGTGAGATGGCTTGCCGAATCCACCAGGTGGCGTAGGTGCTGAATTTATAGCCCTTGGTGTGGTCGAATTTTTCCACGGCGCGCAGCAAGCCCAGGTTGCCTTCCTGAATGAGGTCCAGAAAACTCATGCCGCGGTTCATGTAGCGTTTCGCAACGCTCACCACAAGGCGCAGGTTGGCGTTGGCGAGCAATTGCTTGGCGTTGACAGCGCGGCGATGAATGCGGTTCAGATGTTGTTCCAGGGTCTCGTCGTCCAGTTCGCTCAGCCAGTGGTTGACGGTTTCCGCCAGCGGCAGGCGATTCTCTTGGGTGGTGTCCAAGAGGCGTTTCAACAGTTCATCCGGCAAGAGATAAAGGTACAAGGGAATTTCATAAAGATGCCGCCGGAGAGTGTTGATGGTGCTGGGCGCGACGGAGGCGAGAGCCGCCGGTGTTTCAGCCGGTGTTTCATCATTGGTGTTGGGTACGGGCAAGTGCAGTGTCGAATAATGCGCCGGCATAAAAGGCACATTGGGCGGCCAGGCGTCGCGCACGTCCAGCACATTTTGGATGAGGTGCTCGATGGCAGGCGGTTCGATGCCCAACTCGTCCATCTCGCGCAGGAGTTGTTCCCAGAGGGCGAACAGACGCTCGTACACCAATTGCAAGAAGTGCCGCCGCCCCAGTGGTGAGGTGCTGGCGCCGTTTTCTTCATGCTCATGCAGAAGGCTTCCGGCGCTAATCATCAAGCCTAGCCACAACTCTTCATCGCTGTTGAGCAGTGGCACGCGCCCGATTTCGTGCAGATACATGCGGACGGGGTCTTCACTGAGGAGCGAGAGCGTTTCATCTTCAAGGTCAAGGTCTTCTTCTTCGCGGGCGACTTCGGCGAGTTCTTCATCCAGCGGCTCTTCTTCTTGCCACGTGCTGCTCGCGTCTTCGATGACGATGCCGTGCGCCTGGAGGTCGCGGTAGATGTCATTCAACGCTTGCTGGTCGAGGTCGTATTCGGAAAGGGCGTCAATGACAGTGCGACGTCGTAGGCGTTTTCGCGCGCCGGCGAGAGTGATGAGTTTCTGCACCACTCTCTCGCGATTGATATCACTCATGCGCTCCTCCGCAATGGCACGGCTGGTTGTTGAAAAGTTGGTTGGCTGTGTGGGTGATGTGGCCGAGCGTATAGTACCGAAAGGGGGCGTTGGCGTCAATTATGCCCCCAAGGTTAAGAGCGTATGACGTTCTCTTGCAATGTCTTTCAGTAGCCATGTTGCCGGTTGACTTCATTGAGCAAAGGTTCTTCCTGAAGGTAGCGGCGCAGGTTTTCAGCAAACAGGGCGACCGCGAAGTCGTCGTATTCGGGAAAAGCGGCGCTGACGTGCGGTGAGATGATGACGTTGTCGAGCGACCAGAGCGGATGATGCGCCGGCAAGGGTTCTTGCTCAAACACGTCCAGGGCGGCGCCCCCCAATGCGCCGGTGCGCAAGGCGTCAACCAGCGCCGTTTCGTCCACTGTGCGCCCCCGCCCGATGTTGACGAAGAGCGCCCCCGGCGGCATGTGCCGAAAGGCGTCGGCGTTGAGCAGGTGCTCTGTTTCGCGTGTGGCGGGCAAGGTGTTCACCACCACATGGCTTTCTTCCAGCAGGCGGAACAATTCCCCCGGACCAAACCAGGCGTCGGGGAAACGCCCTTCCGGGTCGCCTGTGCCGGGGAGGACGAACGTGTGGTCCGCGCGTTGCGCCGGGTTGCGTTTGTATGCCAGCACGCGCATGCCAAAGGCTTTGGCGAGCCGCCCGATTTCGCGCCCGATAGCGCCATAGCCCAGGATGCCCATCGTTTGCCCGCGCAAGAGGGGGCGTGCGTAGAGCGCCCAACGGTCGGGTGGCCAGGCGTGCCATGGCTTGGCGAACATCATGTCGGTGAGCCGCCGCCGCAACGCCAGTATCATGCCAAAGGCGTGTTCCGCCATGCAAACGGCGTGAATGCCGCTGGCGTTGGTGATGCGCACGTGGGGCGGAATAACGTCCAGCGGGATGTGGTCCACGCCGGCGGAGTGCAGTTGAATCCAGCGCACGCCCCACTCGGAGCGCCATGCCGTCGGCAGGCGAATGGCGTAGAGCACTTCGGTGTCCGGGTACTGATTGAGCGCCTCGGCGACGCCTTCGGGGGTGCGGGTGCGCACCTGGCGGATGACCAACTCATCGGAGATGGCTTGCAAACGCGCAATGTGTTCGGGGGTGAAATCCAGCGTGATGAGAACGGGCACAGTCATCGCGACGCCTCCTTGAATCGGGTGCGGGTTGACGCTTTCGGGTTGTGTCAGATGTAAAAACGCGGCACGCGCGGCAAAATCTGGGTGACGACTTCGTAGTTGATCGTGCCGAGCCAGTGCGCCAGGTCGTCGGCGGTGATGGCGGCGTCGCCCTGGCGACCAATCAACACCACTTCGTCGCCTTCTTCCACGTGTTCAACGTGGTTGATATCCACCACAATGTTGTCCATGCAGACGCGCCCCACAATGCGGCACCGTCGCCCCTGAATGAGGACTTCCCCCCGATTGGAGAGGGCGCGCGGGTAGCCGTCGCCATAGCCGACGGGCACCAGCGCCACGCGCATGGCGTGGGGCGTGACAAACGTGCCCCCATAACTGATGGCTGTGCCGGCGGGAAGTTCACGCACACGCGCCACGCGCGCTTTCCAGGTGAGAACGGGGCGCAGATGAATAGGCCATGCCACCTCGCGGCTGGGACGCAAGCCGTAGATGCTGATACCGGGGCGCACGGCGTTGAAGTGCGCGGCGTTTTCCAGCGCCGGGTTCAGAATGGCAGCGCTGGCGGCGGTGTGAAGCCAACGTGGGTGAACGCCTTCGGCATGCACGGCTTCGAGGACATGGGCGAAGCGGGCGAGTTGGCGCTGTGTGGGGGTGGGGTCTGGTTCGTCGGCGCGCGCCATGTGCGTCCATAGCCCCTCGATGGACAGGTGGTTGAACATGCGCATGTCGCGCACAAAGGGCAGCACTTCATCCGGCAAGAGACCGTAGCGGCTGAGCCCGGTATCCACTTTGATGTGGATGGGGGTCTGTTCGCCGCGCGGGGTGGCGGCGTGCAGTGCGGCGGCTTGCGCCAGACTGTTGATCGTGGGCGTCAGGCGGTATTCGACCGCTGCGCTGATGTGTTCGGGCGGAATCCAGCCGAGTATCCAGATGGGCGCGCGGATGCCAGCCTGGCGCAGGGCAATGCCTTCATCAAGGCGGGCGACGCAAAGCCCGGCGCAACCGGCGCTGAGCAAGGCGTGGGCGACGGGGACAGCGCCGTGTCCGTAGGCGTTGGCTTTCACCACGGGAAAGAGCGCCACATTTTCACCAACAACGCGGCGCAGGGCGGCGACGTTTTCGAGCAGCGCGGTGATGTCAATTTCAAGCCAGGTTGCTGGGCGTGGTTGGGTGTTCATGCGTCCAATCTGCTGATGGTTCCGTGTCATGTTTCGGACAGTGCATTGTGCCACCGCCTGGCAAAATGCCAAACTCGCAACCTGCTTTGCAGTTGGAGGAACCACGCTATACTCACGCGCTTTGCGTCGAACGGCGTTTGTTCGGCGACCGAGGTTTGGAGAAGGAGGATAAAACAGACATGGACGCACAGACCTTCTACGAGTTGATTGGCTATGTGGCGTCGGTGCTGGTGGCGATTTCGCTCACCATGCGCTCGATTTTGCGTTTGCGTCTCATCAATTTGTTGGGGGCGTTGCTCTTTACCATCTACGGCGTCGTGTTGGGCATTTGGCCGGTCGCCGCGGTCAACGCCTTTATCGTGGGGATAGACCTGTACTATTTGTGGCAACTTCTGCGCCAAAAAGACGCCTTTGACATTTTGGAAGTCAATCCGCAGGGGGCGTACATTCGGCGCTTTCTGGATTTCTATGCCGACGAGATTGCCCGTTTTCAGCCCGAATTTCGCTATGACCCCAAAACGCCGAACATGATTGCCTTCTTTGTGCTGCGCAACATGGTGCCGGCGGGGTTGTTCATCGCCCGGAAGGATGGCGAAACCGCCGAGGTGTTGCTGGATTTTGCCATCCCCGGCTATCGTGATTTCAAGATTGGGCGCTACTTGTACGATGCCCGCGCCGATTTGCTTTGCGCCTATGGCATTCGTCGTTTGCGTACACGCGCCCATGTGCCGGAGCATATCGCTTATTTGAAGCGCATGGGGTATCGGCAAACGGAGATGGGTGTTTTCGAGCGCACGATTGCGTGTTAGGCGCTTCGTTTCCCCGCGCGACGCCCCAGGGTCAAATGGGGTTGCGGAATGTGCGCATGCCAGCCAGCAGGAACAGCGCGGCAAATCCCGCCAGAATGGCGATGTCGGGGAGCACGCCGCGCGTTCCTGCGCCATGCGCCACAACTTTTTGGAACGCTTGCATTGCCCAGGTGGTGGGGAGCAGGCGCGCCACAGTCTGATACGCCGGCGGGGTGATTTCGAGCGGCCACCAGGCGCCGCCCAGCGCCGACAACAGCATGGCTAACAGGGTTGAGAGGGCGGCGGCGGCCGACGCTGAGCGGACGAAGGTTGCTATGGCGATGCCCAGCGCCACCCCCGTCAGCGCGAATGCGAGCACAACCAGCGCCAGCGCTATCGGTTCTCCCCAGTGGACGCCCAGCAACACCGTGCCCGCCCCCAGGAGAAGAAGGCTCTGCACCACGCCAAGCGTGTAGCGTGAGAGCAGTTTCCCCATGAGCACCAGCCACGGGGGCGTAGGCGACGCCAACAGGCGGGCGAGCGTTCCCCGTTGGCGTTCGGTGAGAAACACGGTACTGGCGCCCAGGAAGGTAATCAAGCCCCAGGTGATGATTTGCCCCAAAACGGCTTGCTCTGTGCCGCTCAGTAAGCCCGTTTCTTGCGGTGTGATGCGTGTTTCGGTGAGTGTGAGGGCGGGGGTTGCCTGGCTTGCCAGCAATGGGGGCAACAGCGTGTGGATGTCAGGCGGCGTGATTCCCCGCTCGCGCAAGAAGGTGTGCATGGCGTTGAGTGTGGTGGCGACGGAACCGGCGGCGGCGACGGCGTTTTCGACGGCTTGTTGGGCGGCAATGGCGCGTGTGCTATCGGACGCGAGGCGGTAGCCGATTTCGACCGGCTGGCCGGCGAGCACGTTGGTCTCGAAACCGCGTGGAAGCACGACCAGCATAAGCGCTTCATCTTCCTCGAACCGTTGCATGGCGCGGGCGAGGTCGGTTTCTTCCAGCAAGACGATGGAAGGCTCATGGCGCAGACGCATGGCGACGAAGGTGGAGAGTTGTGTCTGGTCTTCATCTACCAGAAGAATGGGCAATGTGATGGATTCGTTCTCTTGACCGCCGCCAAACGTCGCCCCAAGCACCCACATGAACAGAATTGGAAGCAGGAAGAAGAAAAGCAGTGCGCTGCGATACGAGAAGTAGAGCCGTATATCATTCAGCATGATGTGCCAGAGTTTGCGTCCCATGGAAGCCTCCTGAATGAATGTCGCGTGTCTGCGGTTTTTGTACATGCGCAAGATGTTGCAACTGGTTCAAGACAATCCCGATTCCCACTCGTATTCGTAGATGATGACCCACTCTGTGTTTTGCAAGGCGCGGGTGAAGCGGGTCATTTCTCGGCGATGGTGAGGGGCTAACTTTCGCCCAAACGCTTCCAGGTCTTGCAGATAGGCTTTTTGTTTGCGTGCATTCATCTCTTGGGCTTCGGCTTGAGTGAGCAGCCATACCCTATCCTGCCAGAACGGATTGGGCAGTTCAAAGATGCGTTCGCGGATGCGGTGGCTTTCCCAAAAGGTGGCACGCCATGCGGTGTACTCTTCAATTGTGTGGTATTCGTGAAACCACCAGACGGGGCTTTTCCAAATCTCGCAGCCTGGTTGGCTTTTTTCAGGCGCCATCCAAACGTGGTCTCGCGCCACGATGAACCACGCGGCGTCTTGCACCGCTTCCAGAAGGGCGGCGCGTTGATATTCTCTCTCCGGAGTCGCCACGTTGCGCTCTGGGAGATCCCACATCTTCTTGCCTGAGGGCAGGTCAAACGTGAGAAGCGCAGTCCAGTCCAGGAGAAGCACCTCTCGACCGTCGGGCAGGCGAATTTGCCACTCGCGTTGCACCTCAAAAAGGCGCTCCACGTCCCACCAGGGCGGTGTGGCAAAGGCAAGCCCCTCCTGGGGCGCGTTCTGTTTGATGAGATAGAGCAGTGTAGCACGAGCGCCCACAAGCCCCCTCCTCAGCGCTATTCCGCTTCTCGCCCCTCGTGGTAGGCGCGTCGGCGTGCTTCCAGGCGCTCCCATACGGCCGTCGGCACCATTTGCCGCACCGCCGGCATGACCACTTCCAGCAAGAAAGCGCGTTGCTCTGGCGGCAGGTGTGTTGAGCGAATGTGCCACGTCCGACCTTGCGCGGTCACGTCCAAACTCACCGTTTCACCGCCGACAGGCGTTGCGCCCGCTTCAGGATGCGTGCCCTCAGCGAGAAAACCGCCCTCAGCCAGCAGGGCGTACACGCGCAGGCTGGCTGGTGTGCCCACAAAAAACGTTTCTTGCCATACGGGCACGTCCGCGCCTGGGTAATCAGGCCAGAAGGTGATTTCACCGTGCAGGCGAGGGGGGAGGGCTTCGTCTGTGTCGGGGGGCGGTTCATACGGGTGCAACGCAATGCGGTATTCGTAGTGGTGAGGCGGCGGCATAGCACCAGCCGCCCACTCACACGTAAGGGCGAAATCTTCGGGCAGAAGAGACTCGTACAGTGCGAGATAGTCGCACGCTTCCGGCGTGGCTGGGTGGCGGATAAAGTCGTCCAGTTCCACAGAGGCGCGGTAGATGACGCCCTCCGGTCCCACAACGCGGCAATCTTCCCCGAAGGTGTACCACAAATTGCGCAGTTCCTCAGCCGTTTGCCCCGGCTTGCGCAACTCTTCCACGGAACGGCGCACCCGTCGGCGGGCGTACTCGATAGCCGCTTCCTTGGTGAGAAAGCCGGGAATTTCAATTTCATGATCGGGGTCGTCGGCGAAGTGGAACATATCGCACGCGATAACAGTGTAAGCCATGGGGCTCTCCTTCCTCGCGCCAAAGCGGCTTCCTGGCTCAAAAGATATCTCCCCACCTGTCGGGTGGGTAGGGGGGTGTCTCTTTCCCGCGATTGTCCACACGCTTTGTGGCCACAACGACGCCCTTTTCAATCTTGATGTAGAGTTCTTCTTCGTACACGCTGGCGAAACCCATATGCACGTAGTGCAGCATGTTGCCCAGGGGAATGCGGAGCACGCCGCTGAACCAATCGGCAAAAATGGGCGTGTCTGTCGTCAGTTTGTAGCGTCCCTCAATGTCCACCAGGTAGAATTTTCCATTTTTGATTTCCCACGTGGCGATGTACCCGCGCCAGCAGGCGGTAGAAGTGATGATTGGGTCGCACGCTTGCAATTCCTCAAGAGTGCGCTGCTTGATGCGGGGGTCATCTTCGGGCAAGGGCGGGCAGAAGGCCATGGAGAGTTCTTCGCCCTCGTAGATGAGTTTCTCATGCACCTGTGCCGTCATGCGAGTGGCCTCCTTTTTGTTTCGTCGGCGCGTGCTGCTCTGAATGCCTCTGTTTAAGCCGAGAATTGACGCCGTGCGCCAACCGCAGCCACACCAAAGAGGATGAGCGCCATGGTGAAGAGGGCTGTGGTGTGAAACAGGATGTCGGAAAGTGTACCACCATTCAGGAGCGTCAAAAAGGCGTCCAATCCCCAGGCGTTGGGCGAAATGCGGCTGGCTTGCTGCAACCAGGGCGGAAGGCTTGTGCGAGGGAAGAAGTGCCCGGCGGCAATACCAAAAATCATCGAGATGAGTACGCCCAGCGTGCGCGTTTCGCTGGATGTGCGGGCGAACGCTGCAATGAGAAGCCCCCAACTGGAAGCCGCTACAACCAGCGCGAAACAGACGACGCCTACGGCGAGCGGGTTCCCCCACGAGACGCCAAACAGGAGTGCGCTGGCGCTGAGCAAAATGGCAAGTTGTGCGCCGCCTCCGAGCCACAACCCGATGAGTTTGCCCGCCAGGATGGTGGAGAGCCGTGTGGGGGTGGCGAGCATACGTTGCAGGGTCCACTGTTCGCGCTCTTCGAGCAGTGTGTTGCTGCCTTGTGTCATGGTGAACATGAGGGTGAAAATCGCCATGCTGGGCGCAAAGTAGGCAATCGGGTCAAAATCGCGCTGGGTTTCGCCCAGCGGAACGAATGTGATGCGCGCCGCGCTTTCTTGGGCGAAGGTTTGCGCAGCGGAAGCGCCCCATGCTTCCCCCAATGTTTGGAGCGCAGTTGCTTCTTGTGGCAGGGCGTTTTGCTCCGCCAGCGTCTGAAAGACGAGTGAGCCGGCGGCAAAGGAGAGGTTGAGCGTGTCGGTGAAACGCGCCAAAATGGTGCGCACAATAAGGCTGCTGACTGGCCGCGAGGGGTTGGTGATGAGTGTGATGGATGCGGTGGAAGGTTGGCCGATGGGAAGGGTGTCGCTGAGCGGGGGAACCAGGATGACGGCGGCGGCTTCATCGGCGCGTAGGCGTGCTCTGGCGGCGTCTGGGTCGGTCATGGTTTCGACGTTGAGCAGGGGGCGCAACCCTTCGCTGGCAAACATGCGCGAGAGCGCGGTGCCAACCGGGCCGGGGTCTTGATTGACGATGATGACGGGAATATCGCGCAAGGTGGTGTCGCCAAAGGCGAAACCCGTCACCAGCGTCAAGCCGAATGGCAGGGCGAGCATGAAGATGAGCGCGGTACGGTCGCGGAAGAGTTGCAACAGGTTTGCGCGAGCGATGAGCACTATTTTGCGCATGCGGGCCTCCTCAATCGCGTAAAGACCGACCGGTCAGGTGGAGAAAGACTGCTTCGAGGTCGGGACGTTCGATTTCAATGGCGCTAATCGGGATGTGGTGTTGGCTGAGGTGGGTGGCGATGGCGGGCAAGGCGGCGGCGGCATTGGGAACAAGCGCCGTGATGTGGTGGTCGGTGAGCGTGGCGTTTTCGATGGATGGAATTTCAGCCAGTACGCGGCGGGTGGCTTCTTCATCGGCGGTTTCGCGCAGAGTGATGCGTATGCTTTCATGTTCGCCAACCAATTGCCGCAATTCGTCCAGCGTGCCCAACGCGATGATATGCCCGTGGTCCATAATGGCGATGCGATGCGAAAGTTCTTCGGCTTCTTCCATGTAGTGCGTCGTGTAAAGAACCGTCATGCCGTGTTCGTTGAAGCGCTTGACGGTGTCGAGGATGCGGCGGCGGCTTTGGGGGTCAATGCCAACCGTCGGCTCATCAAGCAAGAGCAGGCGCGGTTGGTGAAGCAAGCCGGCGGCGATGTTGAGGCGACGCTTCATCCCGCCTGAGAACGTTTCGACGCGCTCATTCGCATGCTCGCGCAAGCCCACAATTTCCAGGGCTTCTTCGATACGGGCGCGGAGTGTTGTCCCTTGCAAGTCGTACAAGCCGCCCCAAAACGCCAGATTCTGGCGTGCGGTGAGCGTGGGGTAGAGCGCGATTTCTTGGGGAACAACGCCGATGAGGCGCTTGGCTGCCAGAGGGGCGTGGCGGATGGAATACTCGCCGATGAAGGCGTCGCCACTGGTTGGGGCGAGGATGCCGCTGAGCATGGAGAGGAGTGTCGTTTTGCCCGCGCCGTTGGGTCCCAAGAGACTGAAAGTTTCGCCTTCTTCAATCGTGAAAGAGACATTGTCCACGGCAAGCGTGCCACTGGCATAGCGCTTCGTCAGGTGCTCAACGCGCACAAGTGTTCCCATAAGCGACTCCGTTTGTCGGTTGGGTTGGCAGACGATACGATACTCGTGGAACCGCAACTATCCTCTGCGCACTACGTACACATGATTGGTTCTGTTGCTTTTTCACCGAGTTGATGAAAGGAGGTCCCCCCATGGCTGATGTGATTGATTACCAGATTTACGGCGACGACATGCAGTTGGTCGAAATTCGCCTGGACAAGGGCGAAGGTGTGCAGGCCGAAGCGGGCGCGATGCTCTACATGAGCGATGGCATTGAGATGCAAACCACCACGGGCGGTGGATTGTTGAAGGGCTTGAAACGCGCGATTGCCGGCGAAAGTTTTTTCATCACCACATTCTACAACAAGGGTGAAACGAAAGCAGCCGTTGCGTTTAGCGCCCCCTATCCTGGCAAAATCATTCCGCTTGATTTGAGTGAAGTGGGTGGGGAGTATCTCTGCCAGAAGGATTCCTTCCTCTGCGCCGCCAAGGGAATTGACATTGAAGTGGCGTTTACCAAGCGGCTGGGTGCTGGGTTGTTCGGTGGTGAAGGCTTCATCTTGCAACGCTTGCGCGGCGATGGGCTGGCGTTTGTCCATGCCGGCGGCACGATTGTGGAACGCACACTGGCGGCTGGTGAAAGCCTGCGCGTTGATACAGGCTGTTTGGTCGCGTTTTCGCCAACCGTGACGTATGACATTCAGTTTGTGGGTGGTTTCAAAAACGCGCTGTTTGGCGGCGAGGGGCTTTTCCTCGCCAGTCTGAAAGGGCCCGGCAAGGTGTATTTGCAGAGCCTCCCGTTTTCACGCCTGGCTGACCGTGTGATGGCGGCGGCGGGCTCTGTCGCGCGGGGTGAACGCAAAGGCGTGGCCGGTTTGGGCGGCGGGGTGCTTGGCTCCATTTTGGGCGGTGATACGGACTTCTAACCTTCTCACACAACGCAGGTTCAGGCGCGGCGTCTCGCAAGGGCGTCGCGCTTTTTTTGTGGCGGCGTTGCGTGTTGAGTGGGTTTGGGATATAGTCGTGTTGTCAAAGTCAATTACAGCAGAGGCGAGCGGCTCGTTATGTCCCACATACGCTGGCATGAGCATATCATTCTTGGCGCATCTCTCACAACGTTTTTTAGCTTCTTTTTTGCTGAGTGGTGGAGAACGCTCAGCGCCGCCGCTCAGTTGCTTCAGCCGGATACACCGTCCTTCTTGCTCCTCTGCCTTCTTTTGCTTGCCGGCGCGTTGATCGTGCAAATCGTTGCGGCGTTCATGCATATCAACCGCCCCACGCAAACCACAACGTATGGTTTGTTGGGAAGCGCCCTGCTCATCGTTGCGGGATGCCTGGCGGCCGTCTTCGCGTTTGGCGCGCGCGGTGTGGGAAGCTGGCTGGCGTTGGGTTCGCAAGTTGTGTTGTTGGGGACCGTGTGGCGACTCGCGCCGGAGTTTGTGCCGCGCTTATTGCCGTCTCGCGAAGATGGATTGCAACGTTTGTTGACGGTGTGGTCATCGCATGTGCGCCGTGCGCAGGATGAAGGCAAACAGTTCGCACTCTTGTCGGTCCACACCATTCGTCCTCTCACCTACACAGAACGCGAAACACTCCGTTTGCATTTGCGCTTGCATGATGATTTTCTCGCCGTGCGCGATGGGTTGTGGGTCTTGATTTGGGATACGGATTATCATGGTGCATTGCGCGCCGCGGAGCATATTCAGGCGCTCTTGCGTTCGATGTTCGCGCTATCGAGCCGCATTGGCGTGGGGCTCTACCCAACCGATGGTGAGAGTTTGGCCGCTGTGGCGATGGCTGCGGACCAGGCGGTCTTGCAGACCTACGAAGAGGGGGCGGCGCCGATTGCCGCCGCGACACCGCCGGGGGTCAATGATGCGGCGCTCTTCTTGCGTCGCCGTTGGGCGCCGATTTTGGTTGAAGCCTTGCAAGCCAATGTGCCCGTCTCCGTGTTGGCGGTGCGTACTTCACGCCGGCTTTCCTCGCATGAGATGGAGATGCTCAAGCGCGAATTACGCGCTCGTGATGAGGTGTTTGCAGTACGCGATGGGCTCTTCATTTTATTGTGGCGTGCCTCACGCGAAGGTGCGCACTTTGTCGCCAACAAAGTGCGCACCATTCTGGCAGCGCATCGTATTGAATCGTGGGTGGGAGGTGTTCCCGAGACGTTCACTCCCACGCGCCTGGCAGATGAATTGTTGCAGGCGTGGCACCTGGCGGAGACCGCCGATGATGAAACGCCCATACGCGTAGCGGAAGTGGCGATGTTTGAATAGGATCTACTCCTCGTCAAACTCTGTTTCTGGATTGAGGACGAGTACCGGCGCTTTCCCACCCCGCACAACGCGGTCGGTGACACTCCCCAAAATGGCACGTGTCAGCCCACTGCGTGCGTGTGTCGTCATCACCACCAGGTCTATCGCGGCTTCTTCCTCGTACTGCAAAATGGCGTCCGCTATCGGTTCGGTGCGCAAGGCGGTCTGCACGGTGAACCCTTCTTCGCGCAGTTGTGCCGCGATGCGCTCCAGGTAGCGCTCTCCTTCTTCGCGTATGCTTGCCCAATAGGCCGCTTCCACAGGACCGGCTTCAAGCCCTGCAAGCCCCGAAATGGGCAGGGAGAGAACGTGCAGGAGATGGATTTCCGCGTTGTACAGACGCGCAAGGATGCGGGCGTACGTCAGCGCACGTTCGGACAATTCGCTTCCGTCCAGGGGGACGAGCAGGCGGTGCAGATGCGCCGGTTCAAGCGTGGTTTGGGTATCGCGGGGGCGCACCAGCAACACCGGGTGGCGTGTCAGCCGGATGACGCGGTCGGCAACACTGCCCAACGCCCACCGTGCCAGCCCGGCACGTCCATGCGTGGCCATGACGGTGGCAAACACATGCCGCTCATCGGCAACCTCGGCGATGACTTCACCCGCCGAACCTTCCAGCACCAGCGTTTCAACCTCCACCCCGAAGGGCTTGAGGCGCTGCGCAACCCCTTCCAGGTATGTGCGCCCGGTTTCGTTCAGCAAGGCGAGTTGTTCATCCAGCGCCAACGTTTCCCCGGTTGGGAGCGGAATAAACTCCACAACGGGCATTGGCGTCACATAGAGCAGCACCAGCGGGCGCCCACTCTTTTGCGCCAGAGAAAGCGCCAACGGCAACGCTTGTTCAGCCAGTTCGGAACTATCGAGGGGGACGAGGATGGGTCTCATGTTGGACCTCCTGCTTGGTTGGTTTGTCCGTGCGCTGAGTGTACCATGAGTTTCAATGGCGGGCGAGTGCCATATGGCATATCTCCTTTTGACGCGTATGGGGAGCATTCTATACTAACCGGCATGAACAAACGATGGATGCTCTTTTTCTTCATTTTTATTTTGTGGCCCCACACGGTGTACGCCGACGGCGGCGGCTGGCTTGTGGCAACGCGCCGTTTGGATGGGCAAGACGACATTTGGGCGCAACCGGCGGATGGCGGCGCCTGGGTTCGCCTGACCGCTACCCCCGATGATGAGCGTGACCCCGTCTGGTCGCCCGATGGCACGCGTCTGGCGTATGCGGCGCGGCGCGCCAAGAACTGGGATGTGTATCTGCTCGACCTGCGCGACGGCAGTGAAACACGCTTGACCACCGACCCCCACTATGACGGCGAACCGGCTTGGTCGCCTGATGGCACACGTCTGGCGTTTGTTTCGCAACGCGCCGGCGATTTGGATATCTTCCTGCTTGACCTCCGCGATGGGAGCCTGCAAAACCTCACCGCCGACTCACCCGCGCATGAGTTCTCGCCCGCCTGGTCGCCCGATGGACGCGCTCTTGCATTCATTTCGACACGCAACGGCACAGGCGACCTGTTCGCGCTTGACCTGGCGACAGGTGATGTGGCGCCGCTGTTGGTGAGTGACGGCGAGGAGCGCCACCCGCACTACCTTCCAGATGGGCGATTGGTGCTTCAGCGCACCCTTGGGCGCGAGACGCAAGTTGGCGTCTGGACGCCGGAGACGGACACATGGCAGCCGCTCAATCTGGTGAACACGGCGCTGGAACCGGCTGTTTCGCCCGATGGGCGCGAGGTGCGTTGGCTGGAACCGCGGAGCGAAGCCGCAACCCTCATGCAAGCCCGCGATGTCGAAGGGCGCACCTGGCCTGAACGGCGCTCGCCGCCCATGCCTGAAACCGTGCGCGGCCTGGCGTGGGGCACGCCCGATGAAACCTTGTTGCGCGCCTACGCCCAAACGGTTCCGCCGCTTGCGCCGCCTGCGCCTCAATCCGACGATGAGCCCGCTGAAATCGTCGAATTGCCTGAGTTTTCGCTGGGCATTCCCTACTCGACGGTGCGGCTGAGCAGCAAGGTGGCTGAAAGTTTTCGCCGCTTGCGTGAGCGCGTGTGGCAGGCAAGCGGCATTGATTTTCTGGTTGACATAAGCGATGCTCTGCGCCCGCTCAACCTCGAAACAGGCGATAGTGACTATCTTTCGTGGCACAAAGCCGGGCGCGCGGTGGATACGTTGTGGGATATTGGGTGGCGTGGGCGCTACGCCTGGCTGGAAGTGGTGCGTGAAGACCGCAACGGCGAAGTGTTTTGGCGTTTGTGGTTGCGTTGCCGCGTGCAAGATGGTTCGTGCGGCGAACCGCTGACCGAGCAACCGTGGGATTTCAGTTATGCCGCCCGTTGGGAGTTGTACCCAGGCGAAGGGGGCGCACCGCGTGGCTTTCTCGACGGGTACTACGTGGATTTTACAACCTTGGCGCGCGATGAAGGCTGGTTGCGTATTTCTTCCTACGAAGATGCTGATTTTGACTGGCGCACCGACAAGAACGCGCTTGAATACTGGCATTATCAGCGCACCGATGGGCTGACCTGGTGGGCGGCGATGCAAGAACTCTACACGCCCGAAGAGTTGCAACGCTGGTTTGATTGGCCGCACCTGGTCGAACGCGCAATTCCGCTCTGGTATGTGCGCGCCAAAGCCATTCCCGTTCCGCCCGAAATGCAACAAACCACAACCTGGTACGTCCTTGACCGCTAACGAGATGGAGGCTGTATGACCGACACGTTCGACCTGATTGTCCATGCTACACATGAAGCCGGCGTCAAGGTTGGCGGGATTGGCGCTGTGCTCGACGGCATGTTGCGCGAACCTGCTTACAATGCGGCGGTGCAGCGCACCGTGCTGGTGGGGCCTTTCAACCGTGACAATGCGACCGAGATGGAACGGCTTTTTGCGCCGCGCAACGGGTTGCGAGTACGCTATTTCAGCAGTGCGGGCGTGTACGATCTGCCCGAAGCGCTGGCGCAGGCGCTCACACGGGTTGAGATGGATTTTCACGTGGCGGTGCTCTACGGAACGCGCCGTTTTGGCGAGCATGAGCATGAAGTGCTGTTGGTGGATGCGCGCCACGTGCGCGATGATGTGGTGCGCGATTACAAGTACCATTTGTGGGAACGCTACGGGATTGACAGTTACAAATACGAACACAACCCCGAATATGAAACCTTCATCCGCGCGGCGGAACCGTCGCTAGCGGCGTTGCAGGCGGTTGTGGGGCATACCCCGCCGCGGGCGGTGATGATTGCTCATGAGTGGCTGGGTGTGCCGCTGGCGCTGAGCGCCGCACGCCACGTACCGGGCGCGTACAAAACCGTTTTCTACGCACACGAAGTGGCGACCGTGCGCCCGCTGGTTGAAAACCACCCCGGTCATGATACACGTTTCTACAACGTCATGTACACCGCCCGCGACCAGGGGCTGTTTCTGCCAGATGTGTTTGGCGACCAATCGCACTACTTCAAGCATGCGCTGGTGATGGCTGCCGCTGCATTTGACGGGTTTTTTGCCGTGGGCGATTTGGTTGTTGACGAGTTGCGTTTTCTGGCGCCGCAGTTTGCCCAGCGCCGTATTGATTTGGTTTACAACGGCGTGCCCGCGCACCCCCTCTCGCTGGACGCCCGCCATGCCAGCACCGAGCGCTTGCGCACCTACGCCCAAAACCTGCTCGGCGTGCGCCCCACGTGGATATTGAGCCACGTCACGCGCATGGTGGTCAGCAAAGCCCTTTGGCGCGATATCCGCGTGATGGAGCACCTGGATGGCTTGCTGGCGGCGCGTGGCGAAAGTGCTGTGCTCTTCACGCTCAGTTCCGCCATTCCCACCGGACGACGCGCCGAGGACGTATGGCGCTGGGAAGCCGAATATGGCTGGCCTGTCTATCATCGCGCCGACAACGGCGACCTGGTGGGGCTGGAAGTGGACTACTACCGCGCCATTGAAGCCTTCAATCGGCGTGCGCGGGCGACGCGCATTGTGCTCGTCAACCAGTTTGGCTGGGACCGCGAACGGTGTGGGCGGCGTATGCCCGCCGAGATGCAGTTTTCCGACTTGCGGCACGGCACGCATGTGGAATTTGGACAATCCATTTATGAACCCTTTGGCATTGCGCAAGTTGAACCGCTTACCGCCGGCGCCCTCTGCTGTGTGAGCAACGTTTGCGGGTGCGTCGGGTTTGTGGAGAAAGCCGGGGGCGGTTCATTGCCCAACGTTGTCGTGGCTGACTATGTGACGCCGGTTGCGGCGTTACATCTTGACATTCCGCATTTGCTGGCGATTGGACAGCAGACGCGCGATATGATCGAAGCCGCAACGGCGCGTAAAGTCGCGGCGGTGCTTGCGGAGCGCTTGCCGCGCACACGTGAAGCCGAGACCGACCTGCTCGAAAGCGGCTTTGCGCTGGCGCAACGCATGTCGTGGGATGTCGTCGTGCGCGACTACTTTCTGCCGGCGTTGGCGGCGCTCTGAATCTGAATATCAGGCCTAGCTGGTTGTGCAACACCAGCCAGGCCCTTGTTTTCCCCCAATTCTAACACTCTTCTAGCACTGCGTTTATGAGTTTCTAACAGCCCCTGCGTACATGTAAAGGCGGATTTGTCCAGGAGTGACAAAATCCCTGACGAAAGGAGGTGAGGCCTATGCTGACTCGCTGGGACCCGTTCCGCGAAATGCTGAGCATTCGCGATGCGATGGATCGCCTGTTTGAAGAATCGTTCCTGCGACCGGCATGGCTGACGGCTGGTGAAGACACCTTCGCGTCAATGCCCATCAACCTGTACGAAACGGACAAGGAACTGGTGCTTGAAGCGACGCTGCCGGGCTTCTCGCCGGATGAAGTGGACATCGAAGTGCAGAACAACACGGTCGTGATTCGCGCGGAACACACCGAAGAACGCGAAGAAAAGGAACGCGACTACCACATCCGCGAACGCCGCTATGGCAAGTTCTATCGCCAAGTGGCGCTGCCTGTCGAAGTCAACGCTGACAAGGCGCAGGCTGAATTCAAGAACGGTGTGGTCGTTGTCCACTTCCCGAAGGTTGAGCAAGCCAAGCCGCGCAAGATCAAAATCAAGAAGTAATGCACCAGCCTGAACACCTCCGGCAACGCGGGACGTCTAATACGCGTCCCGCGTTGTTTTTTCAAGCCCATCAACAGGAGCAGAGGAAAGGAGACCAAGATGACCGACAAACGATTGCCGCGTGAAGAATGGACGACAGTCCTGGCGCGTCTCAGTGAAGAGAACGCCGGACGCCCTGTGGACGTGCGGGTGGTGAACACAGACGTGGGCGACCAGGCGCTGGCGGAAGACGAACCGCTGGTGGCGATTGACGCCGACCTGGAAGATGGCATTGACGACGCCATCATCATCACCGTTGGGCGTGACGATGACATTTTCGGACACACCGTCAACGACCCTGTGAACATCTGGCTGCGTTACGATGACGAGGGGCGTTTGCTCGATATTGACATTGAGTCGCGTGAAGAGGGGCGCACGTTAATCGAATTCAAGGACGTGCCGCGCGTGGTTGCCTGACCTGAACGCGCCACCCATGCCAATGTGAACGCGCGACGCATGAGCGCCATGCGTCGCGCGTTTTTTCTGCCTTGTGGGTGTTCACCATGCGCCTTCGTGTCATTTTTACACGAAGGGTTTGGCGTTTGCACAAAAATGTGTTAGCATGCCGTCACCTGTCCAACCGAGTGATGAAGGGGGCATACATGTTTGCGCCGCTGACCGAAAGCATCTTGTACACCGATTTTTACCAGTTCACCATGGCGCAGGTCTATTACCGTTTAGGCATTCACGAACGGCCGGCGCTTTTTGACCATTTCTTCCGCGAATATCCCGATTATGGCAGCCATCAGGCTGGGTTTGCGGTAAACGCCGGGCTGGAACCGTTCATCGAGTGGATGCGTCAGGCGCGCGTTGAGCCTGAGCATATCGAATTACTGCGCGGGCTGAAAGGGCGCACTGGCAAACCCCTGTTTGACGCCGATTTTCTCGACTGGCTTTCACGCCACGGCAACTTTGAAGCGCTCACAATCCGCGCCGTCCCTGAGGGGCGCGTCGTGCATCCCAACACCCCGCTTACCGTCGTCGAAGGGCCGCTGGCCATGGCGCAAATTCTCGAAACCGCCCTGCTCAACCAACTCAACTACGCCACGCTCATCGCGACCAAAGCCGCCCGCGTGCGGTACAGCGCCCAATCGTCACTCGTGCTTGAATTTGGGTTGCGCCGCGCGCACGATCGTGGCGGGCACGCCGGCGCACGTGCGGCGCTCATCGGTGGCGCTGACTTCACCTCCAACGTCGCCATGTCTTTTGCGCTGGGGCTTCCGCCAAAAGGCACGCACGCCCACAGCATGGTCCAGGTGGCTATGGCGCTCGGCATGGGCGAACTGGGAGCGTTCGAGGCGTATGCCGACATGTATCCGGATGACTGCATCCTGCTGGTGGATACGATTGACACGCTAGAAAGCGGCATCCCGAACGCCATCAAAGTGTTCGAGAAACTGCGCCGCAAGGGGCACCGCCCCGTGGGCATTCGCCTCGATTCGGGCGACCTGGCCTATCTGAGCATTCAAGCCGCCCGCATGCTGAACGCCGCCGGTTTTGAAGATACCATCATCGTCCTTTCCAGCGAGTTGGACGAACTCGTCATCTGGCAAATCATCACCCAAATTCAAGAAGAAGCGCCCCGCTATGGCGTGGACCCTGACGCGCTCATCAAGCGGCTGACGTTTGGCGTGGGCACGCGGCTCATCACCTCGTGGGGCGATCCGGCGTTGGGTGGGGTATACAAACTGGTCGCCATTCAGGAGAAGGGCGAATGGGTCCCCGCCATCAAAATTTCCGAATCGCGCATCAAAACCCCCAATCCGGGGCGCAAACGCTTGTGGCGGCTCTACGATGCTCGCGGCAAAGCCACCGCCGACTTGATGGGGCTTGATGATGAAGACATTGCCGCGATGGAACCCATCATCTTGCGGCACCCCGCCGACGGCACCAAGTGGCGCAGTTTGCCCCGTGAAGGGACTTCCTGGGAAGAGTTGCACGTCACCGTCCTTGATGAGGGGCGGCTGGTCTACGACTTCCCCCCGCTTGAAGAACTCCGTCGCCGGGCACGTGAGGACATCGAACGGCTCGACCCCGGTGTGCGCCGCCTGGTCAACCCGCATGTCTACCATGTTTCGCTGACCCCGCGCCTCTGGAAGATGAAACGCGACCTCATTCGCCAGGCGCGCGGCGAACCAGAGACCGAATAACCACGTTGATGGTGAAAGAGGGCGGTTGTGCCGAACAGCCGCCCTCTTTTTTGTGGAACAGCGCACCGCAGGGCAACGCTCCGCGTAAGCGTTGGCTTTTCATTTGAAACTCGCTATAATGGCGCGCGTCTGTGATAAAAGGAGCAAGCGGAACGTGCGAGTCTTTATCACCGGAATCAGTGGGTTTGCCGGCAGTTTCCTGGCGGAACATTTGCTGGCAAACGGCTATGAGGTCTGGGGCCTGGTTCATCGTGGACCAGGCCATGTTGCGCATATTCAAACGCAACTGACCCTGCGCCAGGGGGATATCACCGATTTTGAAAGCGTCTACGCCGTGTTGGCGGAATGCCGTCCGGCGCGCATTTATCATCTTGCGGCGCAATCTTTTGTGCCGCGTTCATGGGAAAACCCGTGGGAAACATTGGAAAACAACATCCGCGGGCAACTGAACGTGCTGGAAGCCGCGCGGCGTCTCGATAGTGCCCCGCGCATTCTGGTCGTTGGCTCAAATGAAGCCTATGGGCGTGTGCAGCCGAACGAATTGCCTATCTCGGAAACGACGCCGTTTCGCCCAATAAGCCCGTATGGCGTCAGCAAAGCGACGCAGGATTTAATGGGCTACCAGTATTGGGCGACGTATGGCATGCATGTGGTGCGCGTGCGCCCGTTCAATCATATTGGGCCACGCCAGAGCGCCCAATTCGTCGCCGCGGCGTTCGCCAGCCAACTGGCGGAAATCGAAGCAGGCGTGCGCCCGCCTGTGCTCTACGTGGGCAACCTGGACGCCAAGCGCGATTTTAGCGATGTGCGCGATGTGGTGCGGGCGTATCATCTCGCCTTGGAAGAGGGCACTGCCGGCGAGGTGTACAATGTCGGGAGTGGCGAGGCGCGTTCGGTGCAATCTTTGCTCGATACGTTGCTAGCCTTCACATCGGTTGAAGTGCGTGTCGAGCGCGACCCGGCGCGTATGCGTCCGTCGGATATTCCCGAAGTGCGTGCTGATATTCGCAAAATCCAAGCCACCACGGGCTGGGCGCCGGAAATACCTTTTGAACAAAGTGTCCGCGATGTGTTAGACTATTGGCGTCAACGCGTGCGGGCGCGTTTTCATTCTTCATAAACATAGGGGGGAAGTAAATCATATGTGTGCACAGAAAACTGCCCTGATTACAGGGATTACTGGCCAGGATGGTTCGTACCTGGCGGAATTTTTGCTTTCCAAAGGCTATCGTGTCGTGGGGATGGTGCGGCGCAGTAGCACCATCAACTTTGAACGTATCAAGCACATTCAGGACAAGATTGACATTGTACAGGGCGACCTGATTGACCTGGCGTCGCTGATTGACATCATGAAAGCCTATCAGCCCGATGAAGTGTACAACCTGGCGGCGCAAAGTTTCGTGCCCACCTCGTGGCGTCAGCCGGTGTTGACGGGTGAAGTGACGGCGTTGGGCGTGACACGCATTTTGGACGCCATTCGCATGGTCAAGCCCGATGCCCGCTTCTACCAGGCGAGTTCGTCTGAAATGTTCGGAAAAGTGCGCGAAGTCCCGCAGAACGAAGAGACCCCCTTCTATCCGCGCAGCCCGTATGGCGTTGCCAAAGTGTACGGGCACTGGATTACCGTCAACTATCGCGAGTCCTACGGCTTGTACGCCGTCTCCGGCATTCTCTTCAACCATGAAAGCCCGCGCCGTGGGCTGGAATTCGTGACGCGCAAAATCAGCCACGGCGTGGCGCGGATCAAACTGGGGCTTGCCAAGGAATTGCGTTTGGGCAACCTGGAAGCCCGCCGCGACTGGGGCTATGCCGGTGACTATGTGCGCGCGATGTGGATGATGCTTCAGCAAGATGAACCGGAAGATTACGTCATCGCGACGGGCGAAACCCACAGCGTGCGCGAATTCGCGAAAATCGCTTTCGAGCATGTGGGACTCAACTACGAAGATTACGTGGTGGTCGACCCCGCCTACTATCGCCCCGCCGAAGTGGATTTGCTGGTGGGGGATGCGTCAAAAGCGCGTGCCAAACTGGGCTGGGAACCGGAAGTCTCGTTTGAAGGACTGGTCAAGATGATGGTGGACGCCGACATTGCCGCTTTGGAAGAAGCCATCAAGCGCGGGGTGGATTTCCCCGACTTGCATGAAGCAACCGCTGTTGTGGTACCAACCAAAAAGGAGTGAGCCATGGCACACAAAATCAAATTCGGGACGGACGGTTGGCGTGGCGTCATTGCTGAGGATTACACCTTTGCCAACGTGCGCCGTGTCGCCCATGCCTTTGCGCAGTTCCTCAAAGAAGAAGGCGATGCAGACCGTGGCGTCGTTGTCGGCTACGACCACCGTTTCCATGGCGAAAACTTTGCCGCCGCTGTCGCCGAAGTGATGGCGGCAAATGATATCCACGTCTATCTGACGGCGGGACCGATGCCTACGCCGGTCATTTCGCACGCCATCCTGGACATGGCGGCGGGGGGCGGCGTCAATATCACCGCCAGCCACAACCCGCCAACCGATAACGGCTTCAAGATTCGCGCCGATTACGGCGGCGCTGTTGCCAGCGAAAAACTGCCCGATGTGGAAAAGCATTTGCCTGAATCCGAAGACGACGTGCCCCGCATTGCCCTTGACGAAGCGGTTGAACGTGGGCTGGTGGAGTACATTGACCCCACCGAGACCTACATTGAACGTGTGCGCCGTCTGGTTGACCTGGACGCCCTGAAAGAAGCCGATTTCGATGTAGTCGCCGACCCCATGTGGGGCGTGGGCGCCGGCTGGTTGCCGCGCTTGCTCGCCGGGGGGAAGGTGCGCATTACCGAAATTCACGACCACCGCAACCCCATCTTCCCCGAAATGAGCCGCCCGGAGCCGATTCCGCCCAACATTGACGTGTTGCGTGAACGTGTGCCGGCGCTCAATGCCGATGTGGGAATTGCCACCGACGGCGACGCTGACCGTGTCGGTATCGTGGCGGAGACCGGGCGCTTTGTGAACCAGCTGGAAGTCTTCTCGTTGCTGGCGTACTACTTGCTGGAAGTGCGCGGCTGGCGTGGTCCCATTGTGAAGACGCTCAGCGCGTCCAGCATGTTGGAAAAGCTGGGCGAAATATACGGCGTGCCGGTGTACGAAACAGGCGTCGGCTTCAAGTATGTGGCGCCCAAAATGCTCGAAACCGACGCCATCATCGGTGGCGAAGAAAGCGGCGGCTACGCCTTCCGTGGGCACTTGCCCGAACGCGACGGCATTCTGGCGGGGTTGATGTTCCTCGACCTCATGCGCCAGACCGGCAAACGCCCCACCGAACTGCTGGACACGCTCTTCGACCTGGTGGGGCCGCACTACTACGACCGCTGGGATGTGCGGTATCCCGCTGAGCGCCGCGATGAAATTTGCGCCAATGTGGCGAACGCCCGCCCCACCGAAATCGCGGGCTTCCCTGTTGAACGCATTGACACCACCGACGGGTGGAAATTCCACCTGGGGAATGGCGGCGGCTGGCTCTTGATTCGCTTCAGCGGGACCGAGCCGCTCATCCGCGTTTACACCGAAACGACACGCGAAGACAAGGTTGAAGAGATCTTGCAAGCCGGGCTTGACCTGGCTGGTGTGGAGCGCTAGCCTTGAACCAGACACACAGCGCGCCAACGCTGATTGACACCCACCTGCATCTGGACTTCGACGCGTTCGATGACGACCGCGAGGCCGTCATCGAACGCGCGTTGGCCGCTGGTGTCCAGCGCATGATCACGATTGGCATCAATCGCGAAACGTGCCGCCGTGCGGTTGCCCTGGCGGAACAGTATGCACCCGTCTATGCCGCTGTTGGCATCCATCCGAACGACGCAACCGAATGGGACAGCGAGACTGAGCGCGAACTGCGCGAACTGGCGCGCCATCCCAAAGTTGTGGCGATTGGCGAAATCGGGTTGGATTACTACTGGGAGCGTGTGCCCCACGATGTACAGGGGCGTGTCTTTCGGGCGCAGTTGGCGCTGGCCAGCGAATTGGGCTTGCCCGTCATCATCCATGACCGGGACGCCCACGCCGATGTGCTGAACATTTTGCGTGAGTGGGTGGAGAGTGGGCGCGCGCCAACGCCGCCGGGGGTGCTGCACTGCTTTAGCGGCGACCAGACGATGGCCGAAGAAGCGCTTGCTTTGGGGTTCTACCTGGGTGTTGATGGACCTGTGACGTTCAAAAACGCGCGCGCCTTGCAGGCGCTTGTGGCACAATTGCCGCTCGACCGCCTGCTGATTGAAACCGACGCGCCTTTTCTCACCCCCCATCCCTATCGGGGGAAACGCAACGAACCCGCCTACGTGCGGTTTGTCGCTGAAAAAATTGCCGAATTGCAAAATTGCACATTTGAAACGGTGGCGCACCAGACCACGCGCAACGCTGAAACGCTTTTTGCGCGTCTGAGTGAGGCTGCGCCGCCAACATACACATCACGGCTGTAAAGCCGGGTAGCGGGAGGATGACTCTGTCAACCGCAGCAACTGTTCACACATTACCCATATTTGCACCCATTGAGCCGGATTTGCGCGCCGTGCTCGACAAAATGCGGAGCGCCGCCACCATCCAGCTCGAATTGCTGGATGAGGCGCTCGCCCATGTGGTCGCATCGGGCGGAAAATTGGTGCGCCCGTCGCTGGCGATTCTCGTTTCGCGCATTTACGGCGCTGAATACGAGAAGATGATTTCCCTGGCGGCGTCGCTCGAAATGCTGCACACCGCCACACTCGTCCACGACGATATGATTGACGCATCCGCCAAGCGGCGCGGCAACCCCACGCTGCATACCTTGCTCAATCCGGCCAGCGCCGTTCTGCTGGGCGACTACCTGTTTGCGCAAGCGGCGGCGTGGGCAACCGAAACCGACAATGTGCGCGTGGTGCGTATTTTCGCCCAAACCCTGATGACCATCGTCAACGGCGAATTGCGCCAGATGTGGGCGAAGTGGGATTGGAATCGCGCCATTGAGGATTACTTCAACCGCATTTACGGCAAAACAGCCGCGCTCTTCTCGGCGTCGTGTGAAACGGCGGCGGCACTTTGCCACACACCCGAACCTGTCACCACGGCGTTGCGTGAGTACGGGCGTCTCATCGGCTTAGCCTTCCAGATTGTGGACGATGTGCTCGATTACGCAGGCGATGAAGAGACCTTGGGCAAGCCGGTGGGGAGTGATTTGCGCAGTGGCAACATTACGTTGCCGTTGATTTATTACGCGCAAAACAACCCCAACAACCCGTTGCTTGAACCCGTGTTGGATGGCAAACGCCCCTCGCGTGAAGACGTGGCGACCATTGTCGAAGCCGTTGTCAATTCAGACGCCATCGAGCGCAGCCTGGCGGAAGCCAACCGCCTGGTAGAAGAAGCCTTGACCCATTTAGACGTGGTGCCTGAATGCCCCGAGCGCACCATGTTGGTCGAACTGGCGCGGTACATTGTTCGACGGCGTGTGTAGCGTGCGTGGGGGCGGCGTTGCGCCATGGAGCAGGTAGACCTTTCCATTGTCATCATCAATTGGAACGTGCGCGATTTGCTGGTGCAGTGCTTGCGTTCGCTGTTTCGCGCACTGGAAGGGTCTCCACTGCGGGTTGAATACATTGTGGTGGACAATGCCAGCCACGATGATTCGGTGGCGACCGTGCGGCGGCTCTTCCCCGATGTGCATCTCCTGGCGTTGCCTGAAAATCGCGGCTACACCGGTGGCGTCAATGCTGGGTTGGCTGTCGCACGGGGGCGTTTTGTCTTGGTGCTCAATCCCGATACAGAAGCCCTGAACGACGCGCCACAGCGATTGGTACAGTTTTTGGAAACGCATCCGCGTGTTGGGTGTGTTGGTCCTGCGCTCTTCTATCCTGATGGCTCGCGCCAGCCCTCGCGGCGGCGTTTTCACTCGCTCCCCGTGCTTTTCTTTCAGGACACCCCCCTGCATGGCTTGATCAAACCCTGGTTGAACCGCTTTTTCGTTGCCGACCGAACCGATGAAGAAGTCCAGCCGGTGGATTGGCTCGTCGGGGCGGCGCTCTGCGTGCGCCGTGAGGTTCTGGATGAGGTGGGGGGCATGGACGAGCGCTATTTCATGTACTTTGAAGAAGTGGATTGGCAGCGCCGCATGCGCGAAGCCGGCTGGGAGATTTGGTATTTCCCCGAAGCGCGCTTCATTCATCACGAAGGGGCAAGCAGCGGGCAGGTGGTTGCCGCACGCCATCTGCGCTATGCGCGAAGCCGCATTGTGTACACCGAACGCTGGCATGGTCGCATGTGGGCGTGGTTGTTGCGCCGCTGGTTGCGGCTCTTTTTTATGTGGGAACTCATGCTCGAATGGGCGAAATTGCAACTGCGCCACAAGCCGGACATGCGGCGGGCGCGCGTTCAGGCGTATCGGCAAGTCCTGGCGGAATTGTAAAAGAGGGAACAATGCGGATTTTACTGCTTTCTGGTGAATATCCACCCATGATTGGCGGAGTTGCCGACTACACCATGCATCTGGCGCACCATCTGGCGGCAGAGGGACACGATGTCGGGGTGCTTACGAGTACGCGCGCTGAACCCGTCGAACAGCCCCGTTTGCGCGTGATGGCGGAGATTGGGGCGTGGAATGTGCTCGCATGGCCGCGTATTTTGGAGATCGCGCGCGAGTACGACCTGGTGCACATTCAGTACCAGGCGGCGGCGTTCGATCTGGGGGGCGCGATTCCCCTCTTGCCGGATTGGTTGCGCGTGCGGGGGGGACCGCCTGTGGTGGTCACATTCCACGATTTGCGCGTGCCCTACCTGTTCCCCAAGGCGGGGCGTTTGCGGCAAGCCGTGGTGCGCCGCCTGGCGCAACGCGCGCATGCCGTGGTGACAACGAACGAAGAAGATGAAGCCATTTTGCAGGCGTGGGGTGTGCGCCTGCTCGCGTTCATCCCCATTGGCAGCAACATTCCCGTGCAGCCGCCCGCGGATTTTGACGCCGATACCTGGCGCGCCCGCTGGGGCGTTTCGCCAGAGGATTGGTTGATTGTCTATTTTGGCTTTATCAACCGCAGCAAGGGGGTGCATATTCTCTTGCGGGCGCAAGACCGCCTGTTGCGGGCGGGGTTTCGTGCCAAAGTGCTCATCGTGGGCGACCGACTTGGTGCAAGCGACCCCACCAATGCCGCCTATCTCGCCGAAATTGAAGAACTGGTGGAAGAACTCAACCTCACCGACGATTGGCTGATGTGGACGGGGCATGTGCCCGCCGCAGAAGTCTCAGCCGCGCTCAAAGCCGCCGATGTGGTGGCGCTTCCTTACACACAAGGGGCGTCGTTGCGGCATGGCACGCTGATTGCCGCCTTGACGCATGGCGCGGCTGTGGTGACAACCGAACCGCGTGTGCCCAGCCGCTACCTCAAACCACAGCACACCGTAGCGGTGGCGCGCCGCAACCATGAGGGCGATTTTGCCAGACGGTTGGCGCTCGTCTTGCGGCGCGACGATACCAAGCGCCGCTTGCAGCGGGGGGCGTTGGAGGTAGCGCCTGAGTTTGACTGGAAACGCATTCGCGACCAGCATATCACGCTTTATGAGCAATTGCTGGCTGAACGGTGAAGACAATGCGTGATTGGAAAACCTGGCTGAAATTGATTCTGACCGTCATTCTCCTGGGCGCTTTGTTGCGTCTGGTGGGATGGCGTGAAACATGGGCGACCTTGCGCAGCGCCAACCCGCGCTATCTCGTGCTGGCTGTCTTTCTTTACACGCTGACGATGTGGGTGCGGGCGTGGCGCTGGCAGGTCTTTTTGGAAGGGCAGGGCATTCGCGTGCCCGCCAGCCGCCTGACGTATCTCTACTTCGTGGGCTCGTTCTTCAACATGGTGTTGCCCAGCGGCATGGGGGGCGATGTTGTGAAATACTACGAACTCGCCCGTCACGACCGGGGCGATCAAGCCCATTTTCGCGCACGTGTCGCGAGCAGTGTGCTGGCCGACCGCATATGCGGTTTGATGGTGCTTTTTCTCATGGGGACAGCGGTTGCGCCGTGGGCACGCGGGCTTGGGATTGAGATGACGCTGGCGCTCTTGGTAGCGCTGACGCTGGCGGGCGTTGTGGGGCTGGCGTTGGTGTTGAATGCGCGTGTGCGTGAGTGGTTTGAAACGCATGTGCCATTTGCGCGTGCGCTCATCAATCGGCGGGGCATTCGTGGTTTGTACGCCTCGCTGGACGGCTACACGCGCCCGATTTTGCTACGCGCCACCTTCTACTCGCTTCTTTTCAACATTCTCATCATCATTATCAACGTGGTGATTGGGTGGGCGTACAACGTGCATATTGACCTCATGTACTACCTGATTTTTGTGCCGATTTTCTCCTTCACATTGGCTTTACCGATTTCGATCAACGGGTTAGGCGTGCGTGAAGGGGCGTATGTGGCGTTGTTCACACAGGCGGGGGTGGCGCACTCGGTCGCCCTGGCAATGTCGCTCACCTTCTACGCGGTCACCCTGGCGATTGGGCTGATGGGAGGTGTGCTGTACGTGGTTGAAAACGCGTTGGCGTTGCGCCGCATGCCCCAGCCGGAGCATATGGGGGATGAACAATGAACGCACGTGCGCTCTATCGTTCGCTGCGTGTGGCCTTTCTCGTCGGCGATCGCCGCGCCGCGTTGTTGGTGGCGCTGTTGGCGGTCGGCTTAGTGCTGATGACGGCGGCGCTCATCGTGCTGGTGTCGCCCATTGTGGCGCTTGCGTTGCCCTTCGCGGCTGTGCTCTTCTTGTTCATGTTGCGCACGCCCCAATGGGGCTTGTATGCCGTGGTTGGCGTCACCATTTTGCTTCCATTTGCCGCTTTCCCGTTCAGCATTGGTTTCAAACCCACCTTCCTCGACGCCGCGCTTGGGTTGACCTTCTTTGTCTGGTTCATGCGGCTTGCGAATGGGAACATTCGCCGCTTGCGGCTCAGTCCGCTCGCACCGGCGGTGCTGGCGTTCATTGGCGTGGCGATTGTCGCATTCATTGGCGGGTTGCAGCACGCCCCGCTCGATAAGAACACTCTACGCCGCTTTGGCGAGTTGTTGCTGGGTATCATGTTGTTTCTTGTCATCGTTGACCATGTGCGCACACGCCGCCAATTGGAAGGGCTGGCGCTGGTCATCATCTTTTGTGGGGCGCTGGCGGCATTCATCGGCGTAGCGCTCTACGTGTTGCCCGATGGGCTGGAAGCGCGCATTCTCTCCATGCTCAGTGTCTTCGATTACCCGTCGGGGGCGGGGGTGATTCGGTATATCGAAGACAACCCCGCACTGGCGCAACGCGCCACCGGCACCAGCGTTGACCCGAACGTCTATGGCGGCTTGCTCATCTTGATAACCGCCTTTACCGCGCCACAACTGGCCGCTGAACGCCCGTTGTTGCCGCGCTGGCTCACGGCCATCTTTCTCCTCGTCATGGGGCTCGCCATGGTGTTGACCTTCTCGCGTGGGGCGATGGTCGGGCTGGTTGTCGCATTGACGCCGCTCATGCTGGTACGCTATCGCCGCCTTATTCCGTATGCAATTGCGGCGGGCTTGCTGTTATTGCTCTTGCCGCAGGCGCAAGGCTATGTGGATCGCTTCATTGCCGGTTTGCGGGGCGAAGACCTAGCCACCCAAATGCGGTTTGGCGAATACAAGGACGCCTTGCGGTTGATTCGGCGGTATCCTTGGTTTGGTGTTGGGTTCTCCGGCTCACCCGACATAGACCTCTATATCGGCGTCAGCAGCATGTATCTGCTCATGGCCGAATTTATGGGCTTGCTTGGGTTGGGGGCTTTTCTGGCGACCATGGGAGGGTTTTACTGGCTGGGCGTCAAAAGCCTGCGCATCGTGCGGCGTGGCAGCACGCTCGAACCAATCCTCTTTGGGGCGTTGTCGGCGGTATTGGGCGCGATGTTTGGCGGCATTTTCGATCATTATTTCTTCAATATCGCCTTTCCTCACAGCGTCGCACTCTATTGGCTGTTTGTGGGCGTAGGCACAGCGGCGGCGCTCCTGGCGCGTGAAGAGCGCCAGAACGAAGCCCCGGAAGAGGATACCCCTATGCCCAACCCCTTCAAACTGATTTGGGACGCCGCCCAAGTGTGAGCCTGCGCTGCTCTCGCCATGAAATCAGGCTTGTGATACAATCGCCAAAAGCACACATCGTTGAAAAAACGTTGCCAAGAGGTGCACCGTGAGCAATCTTGACCCATTCCTGGAATCAACGCAGGCTTTGTTGAAGGCTTGCCGTGTTGAAATCAGCACGGGCATGGCGTACACCAACGTACCGCCGGATGACCCCACCGCGGTTGTCGTCACACGCGAACAAGCGTTGTTGCTGGCGTCACTGGCCGAGATGGGCAACCGCGAACAGTTGCGCCCCATTTTGCGTGGCTTGATGATTTTGCAGAAGGGGGATGGACATTGGGCGCCGCGCTATCGCCAAGATGGCCGCCCCATGGAAGGACCGGGCATAACCGAAGCCACCGCCATGGGGGTGTGGGCGTTGCTCAAATACGCCCAACTCTCCGAAGAAGCCGAATTTCTCAAAGCCATTGAAGTGCGTGTGCGCCGCGGGCTGGGGTACTTGGAGAAGCGCCTTCATCCCCAATTGGGATTGCCGCGCGTTGGCGGGGACATTTTGCCCCCCTTCGATGGGGCGGGGTTTTCCTTGTGGGTCGCTTCGGCGGCGGCAGCAGCCTTTCATTTAGCCGCCGAAGCCTACCGAGACCGGGATTTGGATATAGTGTATGGCGCGTTGCGCAAAGGCATTGAACAGCACTTGCTGCGCAATGAACGTTTCATCACGCGCCTGGACAGCAACGGCTACCCCGATTTACGCCCAACGATTTCACTGCTTGCGCCTGCTTTGTTCGGCATCTGGCCGGAAGACCGAGAGCCCGTGTTCTCCACGCTGGATTGGCTTTACGACGCGCTTTTCGATCGCCGCTTGAACGGCTATGTGCCCGCCTACTCGTATGCTCCGGAGTTGAGCGGCTTGTTGCCGGCTGTGTGGCCTGTGGCAACGGCATGGCTCGCCCGCACACTCTACGGCGCGGGAGAGCGCGAACGTGGCGACAAGTTGTTGCGCCTGATGCTCGGTTCAACCATCAACAACCAATTGCCTCAGGCCATCATCTCTCGCGAAGCCTTGCAATTGGTGTTGGCGCATCGTGAGGCGTTTATTCAAGCGCAACCCAAACATGTGCCCCGTTTGGAAACCGAAGTGTTGCTCACAGAACTTGAAGCCGATGCGCAGGAACACCGCATTTTGTACGTTGGCATGCCCTCTGTTCTCAGCCATGTCGAAACAGTGCGGGCTTTCCATCGGGGCGGCTACATCAAATCGTTCATCTTGGAAGCATAACCACCACCAACTGTGTGCCGACCGAAAACGCCCCTTATGGGGCGTTTTCAATTTTGTGCTTACCAAGCGAGGCTGATACGCCAGAGAACCAGCACAACCATACTCGCGAATGTGAGCACTTGAACACCCAAACCAATGCCCCATCCGAGAAGCCAGAACCAACCGGCGCGCAGCGCCGATGACAGATGACGTTGACGCAACGCCTCGACGATGAAGAGACCGGCGACGGCGCCAATCAGAAGCCCGGGGAGCGAGAAGAGCAGAAACCCGACAAGGCTGCCTATCAGCCCTACCAACGTTGCCCAACGTGAAGCGCCGCCACGGCGTGCCAGCAGATACCCGACCCACCAATCGGCCAGGCTCCCCACCAGTGCAAGCCCCCCAAGCACCAGAAGCCAAGGAGCGCCAAACACTTCAAAGCCAAACGCCGCGTCGTAGAAGCAGGCGGCAAGGAAAAGAAAAGGCGCACTGGGCAGCAATGGAAACACCAACCCGGCAATGCTGACGATGAAAGCAATGCCACTCAGCACAAGCCAGGACCATGAAGGAATTGTCATCAAAACGCTCCGCAACAGTAGGTATTTGGATTGATAACCCCCAAATCTTTTTTAGGCGGGACGAAAGTCGCGTTGCCAAGAGAAAATAGGAGTTTGCTCCTATTGCAATCTTTTCATCAATTGGCTATAATGCCAGTGCCTTCGTTGGAAGGCACAAGGTTGAAGGGGGTTATCCCCGAAACGAAATCATTTTATTCAGGAGGATTTACTATGCTTTATCTGTACACTTACCTCAACGCTTTGCTCAACGAACTCGTTGCGGAGCGCGAAGAAGGCCAGGGCTTGGTCGAATACGCGCTGATCATCGTGCTCGTCGCTATCGTCGTCATCGCCGCGCTGACCTTGCTCGGTGGCCAGATTAGCTCGGTCTTCTCGCGCATTTCTGACACCCTCAGTGGTGCCTGATTCATCTACGCGAGCGTTCACGAAAGGGCCCCGCTTCGGCGGGGTCTTTTTCTTTGCCCCCACTTGCTCTTTTCCTTCCTCTGTGGCATGTTCCTGCGGTTGGCAAACAGACTACCTCAGACAAAATGTGTTCAATTGGGAGGCTCGTTATGACGACACCGCGCGAATACGCCCGCGAGCATCGTACCCGTTTTGTGGAAGAACTCAAAACGTTCTTACGCATTCCCAGCATCAGTACGCTGTCAGAGCATGCTGCGGATGTGCGGCGTGCCGCTGAATGGCTGGCTGAACACATGCGCCTGGTGGGTATTCAGCATGTGGAACTGGTTGAAACAGGTGGACACCCGATTGTGTATGGTGAATGGCTTGGTGCAGGTCCTGAGGCGCCAACTGTGGTTGTCTATGGACACTACGACGTGCAGCCGGTTGACCCACTGGACGAGTGGAAAACGCCGCCTTTTGAGCCAACAATCATCGGTGAAAATATCTATGCCCGTGGCGCTACGGATGACAAGGGGCAATTATTCATCCATCTCAAAGCCGCTGAAGCCTATCTGAAAACAAGTGGGCGTTTGCCTGTCAATATCAAGTACATTTTTGAAGGTGAGGAAGAAGTTGGCAGTGTTCACCTGGATACGTTCATCGCGGAGAATCGGGAACGCTTGGCGGCTTCTTCCGCTATCATTTCTGATACGCACATTCTGGGACCAGATACCCCCAGCATCGTCTATGGATTGCGGGGCCTGGCGTACATTGAAGTGACTGTGCAAGGCCCACGCAATGATTTGCACAGCGGCTTGTATGGTGGGGCCGTGGACAATCCCGCGTTGGTGTTGGCGCGCATGTTGGCGCAACTGCATGATGAGCACGGTCGTGTGACCATCCCCGGTTTTTACGATGCGGTACGCCCCTTGACGCCTGAGGAGCGTGAGAACCTGGCGCGTGTTCCATACGGCGAAGAAGAATTGAAAGCCGAAACAGGCGTTCCTGCTGCATGGGGAGAAGCGGAATACAGCATTGTCGAGCGGATTGGTGCACGCCCGACCCTGGACGTCAACGGCATGTGGGCGGGGTTCACAGGCGAGGGCGCAAAAACCATCATCCCCGCGCGCGCATCCGCCAAAATTTCCATGCGCCTCGTGCCCGACCAGGACCCTGACGATATCGCCCAACGTGCTGTCGCGTATTTGCAGGACCTTGCCCCGCCGACGGTCACATTCAGCGCGAAAACTTTGCATGGCGGCAAGCCTGCCCTCATCCCCCTGGACAGTGTGCCCATGCAAGCCGCAGCCGCTGCGTTTGAAACGGTGTGGGGTAAGCGTCCCATCTTCACACGTGAAGGCGGCTCAATCCCCGTTGTCGCGACATTTATGGACGTTTTGGGGGCGCCGCCGGTGATGCTGGGCTTTGGACTGGGCGACGACAATTTGCATGCCCCCAACGAGAAATTCTATTTGCCCAACTTCTACCGCGGGATTGAAACGGTCGTTGAGTATTTGCGGTTGTTAGCGGAAATGTCTTGACGGTTGGAAGACAAGCCGAAGAACTACAAGGGGGTATGCTCACATTGAGCGTACCCCTTTGTTTGTGGTGTGGTTGACATTCGTCAGGTGCAAAACCAATCGGTTCTCATTCGCACTTTCAAGCGACTTGCGTATAATAGGCGCGGTTGTTCCGAAAATCACAACCTAATAACCTGATAGGAGGCTGTCCCTATGGCTGATCGCATTAAAGTTGGTATCAACGGTTTCGGTCGTATCGGTCGCCAGGTGTTCAAGGCTCTCTACGAGAACTACAGCGACTTCGTTGATATCGAAGCCATCAACGACCTGATGGACGCCGAAACCAACGCCCACCTCTTGAAGTACGACTCCATTTATGGCCCCTTCCCCGGTGATGTGGAAGTCCGCGACGGCGATATTTACATTGACGGTGAGAAGCTCAAATCCTTCGCGATCCGTAATCCGGCCGAAATCCCCTGGGGCGAGCTGGGTGTGGACATCGTTATCGAATCAACCGGTGTCTTCCGCGACCGCGAAAACGCCTCGAAGCACATTGCCGCCGGGGCAAAGAAAGTGATCATCACCGCGCCGGCGAAAGGGGCTGTGGACCTCACCGTGGCGTTGGGTGTCAACGAAGAACAGTACGACCCCGAAAAGCACCACATCATCTCGAACGCATCGTGCACCACGAACTGCCTTGCGCCTGTTGCCAAGGTGCTCCATGAAAACTTTGGCATCAAGCATGGGTTGATGAGCACCATTCACAGTGTGACCAACGACCAGCGCATTCTCGACCTGGCGCACAAGGATTTGCGCCGCGCACGCTCGGCGATGCTGAACATCATCCCCACCACGACCGGTGCGGCCAAAGCCGTCGCGCTTGTCATCCCCGAACTGGAAGGTAAATTCGACGGGATGGCCTTCCGCGTGCCGACGCCAACGGTCTCCGTCATTGACTTTGTGGCTGTGTTGGAACGCGATGTGACTGTTGAAGAAGTCAACAATGCGTTCATCGAAGCCTCGCAGCGCGAAGACTGGCTGGGCGAAGTGTTGGCCGTCACGGATGAACCGCTGGTCTCCAGCGACTTCATCGGCGACCCGCACTCCTCGACGGTGGACCTGCTGAGCACGCAAGTGATTGGCGGCAATCTGGTGAAGGTGGTCTCCTGGTACGACAACGAATGGGGCTACTCGAACCGCGTTGCCGACCTCGTGGCCTACATCGCCGACATTGGTGGCTTCTAATCCGCAACGCCGCTCTCAAACAGGCATGCCCAGCGTGGCATGCCTGTTTTCATTTTCGCGCCCCTGGAGTACACTCATGCCAATGGCGTCAACCAACATGAAGCAAGGGGTTGCATGCGTTCCAAGGCTCTTTTTCGCTCCCTGTTTTGGCTTGTCATCACACCTCTCCTTTTGGCGGCGCGCCCTCTTCCCAACCCGGATACGTTTGCCTTTGGCGCGGAACTGTGGGTTGGACAGGTTGAACGTGCGCTCCCCTTTTTGGCGCAAAGTGGTGTGCGTCTGGTGCGTATCAATGGGTTGTTGTGGGGCGAAGTTGAACCAACACCGGGCCCTTACCGCTGGCACACGCAACGCCAGTTAGAGCATGACTTGCGACTGCTTGGTGAACATGGCTACGATGTGATGCTCATCATTCGCGGGACCCCCGATTGGGCGGAGCGCACACCCGATGAGGATGATGTGTATTCGTGTCGCACGGTACACCCCGATGCGCTGGACGATTTTCAGCAATTTGTTGGCGCAGCCGTGCGGCGATATAGCGCGCCGCCGTTCAACGTGCGTTTTTTTGAGATTTGGAACGAACCCGACGCCGACCCCGATTACGTGGGTCCCGATGCGCCTTATGGGTGTATTGGGCAAGAAGAAGAACCGCTCTACGATGGCGCGGCGTATGCCACCATGCTCGAAGCCGCCTATGCCGGCTTGAAAGCCGCCAATCCCGACGCGATGCTCGTTTTTGGCGGGTTGCTCCTCTCCTGCACGCCCGACAGCCCGATGGGAAGCGGGGTGGATGCCGTAGGTGATCCGACGTGTACGCAGCCGCTTTTCTTGCGTGGTGTGTTGGAGGCGGGCGCAGGCGATGCCTTTGACATGCTCGCCTACCATGCGTATCCATTTTGGTTTCCCGGCGAGCGTGATTGGGATATCTTCTACGAGAATGGGCGCTATGCCCAACGCGGGGGCTTGCTCGAAAGCAAAGTTCGCTATCTGCGGAGCGTGCTGGCTGACTATGGGCTGGAAGAAACGCCCATCATCATGAACGAAGGCGGTTTGCTCTGTCCCCCACCGTTCGAGCCGCAATGCCCGGGAACCGCCTATGAAGCCGCCAAAGCCAATTATGTGTTTCGGTTGTACACCCGCGCCTGGAAGAATGACCTTGTCGGGGCGGTCTGGTACACCTTCAACGGGCCCGGCTGGCGGTATGCCGGCCTACTCAACCGCGATCGTCCCTTCCCCGCTTATGAAGCGTTGCGCTTTTTGGCGGCACGCCTCAACGGCGCGCGTTTGCTGTGGGCGCGACGTGTCGAAGGCGTTGAAACCTACGCCTTTTGTCGGGGGAACCGCTTCATTCAACTTGCCTGGACAAATGAAGGGCGCACCTCGCGGGTGCGCCCTCTGGTGCCGGATATGCGTGTGTACAAGATGAGCACAGCGGGTTTTTTGCAACCAATCACAGGCCGAACAGCCACAATTGATTTTTGGCCGCTGGTCTTGGAGACCGATGGGTGCCCGCCCAGCGCGAATTAGTTGCCTTCCGGATTCCCACGCACGCGAATGCGGACACTTTCACTCTGCGTTTCGTTCCCTGCCGCGTCCACAGCCACCACATAAACCACATGCTCGCGCAGTTCATTGGGGCCCAACGCGCCTTCGTTGTTGAGCGTCCACTTGGCTGTGAAAGGCGCGATGCTGGTACGGGTAAACTCGCGCCCATCAATGAAGAAGCGCACTTCGCGCATGGCGATGTTATCGCTCGCGTCAACCTGGATGCTCACCCATTCATCATCGCTGAGCACATACTCTTGCCCCTCGACCGGGTAGGTAATACGCACCGTTGGTGGCGTATTGTCCACCGTCACCTGAACGCTGGTGCGCTCCACCTGTCCATCTTTGCGCAAGACAGTGAGTTGAAGTGTGTAGAGCCCTTCTTCCAGTGCGCGCGTATCCCACTGTTCCAGCACACCATCCACAACAGGCGTCGTGTGGTCGGGACCAATCTGAATCCACGAAGCGGGGTCGAGCCCTTGACCAAACTCCACGCGGTAGAGCTCAAATTGGTCGGGCGGTTCGGTGCGGGCGGTCCCCTGAATGGGCGCGATGCCGCCCACGTACCCATACGGTTGCGGCGATGTAATCACTGCTGTGCCGCTCCCCGCCACGGGGCCATAGGTGGTGTCGTACTCGGTCGGCGGCAATTCGATACCCGCCTGTTGCGCCCATTCCATCGCTTCGGGCGGCACCACCATGAAAACCTTTTCTTCGACCTGGTCGGGCGGGCAATAGACCGTTGCCAGTTTGCCGCTCGGTTTGCAGATGCGGAAAATCTGATACAGGTTGTCGTATGTGGTTGGCTGTGTGCCTTCGATAAAAATTTCCGTGCGAATGCGCGGGCACGCCGGTGTGGGGAGAAGCCCGCTTTTCGCGCAGACTTGCACGGCAACCAGCCCAGGCGGCGGGATGAACTCTTCCACCGGCAAGCCTTCGTGGATTTTCTCCATGATGTCATGCCAGATAGGGGCGGCGCCGTCCAGCCCTGAGACGTGCCCCATCTCGCTGTTGTCCGCGTTCCCGACCCACACGCCTGTCACAAATTGCGGCGTGTAGCCGATTGTCCAGTTGTCGCGGAAGTCGTTGGTCGTCCCCGTTTTGGCGGCGGCGGGACGGCTCAGCAACAAGGGGCTGCCGGCGCCCATAGCCGGTTGGCGGGCGACTTCATCGCTCAGAATGTCCGTGATGAGATACGCCAACTGCGGCGAAAGCACCTGGCGTGTTTCGGGTTGTGTGTATTCTTCCAGAATGTTTCCGTTGGCGTCCTCGACGCGCAAAATCGCCACAGGGTCGAGTTCACGATAGCCAGGGCGCCGTTTTTCGGGCGGCACAGGCGTACCCGCCATCACGCCATTGTTGGCAAAAACACTGTATGCGTAGGTCATGTCCAGCAGAGTGACTTCACCACCGCCGAGCGTCAGGCTCAACCCGTAGTCTTCACGGTTCAAGGTGTTGATGCCCATGCGGTGCGCTGTTTCAAGCACAGCGGGAATGCCCACCATTTCCAGCAACTTCACGGCGGGGATGTTGTAACTGTTGGCGAGGGCTTCACGCAGCGTTACAGGACCGTGATACCGGCGGTCATAGTTTTCGGGGACGTAAGCGGGGTTGGGATAATCGTCGAACACAGTGCGCACGTCCCACACCATCGTGGCGGGGGTGTACCCTTTGGCGAACGCCGTTACATAGGTGAAAGGCTTGAAGCTGGAACCAGGCTGGCGGGGCGTAATCGCCATGTTGATTTGCCCGTCAATGGACGAATCAAAATAGTCCAGGCTCCCCACCATCGAGAGAATTTCGCCCGTTTTGGGGTTGAGCACGACGACAGCGGCGTTCGTGACGTGCTTCTCGGGGTCTTCTTGCAGTTTACGAACGTGCTCGCGTGCCGATTCTTCGGCAATTTTTTGAATGTCGAGGTCAATCGTGGTGTAAACCGTCAAACCGCCCCGATAGACCATGTCGGGACCATATTTTTCTTCCAGCAACTTCTGCACATAGAAGACAAAATGCGGCGCCTTGATTTCATAGCGTTTTGGTTCGGCGAGGTGGTCGAGGACCGGCTCGGCTTTGGCGGCTTCCATTTCTTCGCGGGTAATGAACCCCGCTTCATACATGGCTTGCAGGGTAATTTCCTGGCGCTTTTTGGCTTGTTCCGGCGCGGTGAAGGGGTCGTAGAGCGCCGGTGCGTTAGGAAGCGCCGCTAACATGGCGGCTTCCGCCAGCGTCAAATCTTTGGCGTCTTTCCCAAAATAGGTTTGCGCAGCGGCCTGGATACCATACGCGAGGCGTCCGTAGTTGATCGTGTTGAGGTACCATTCAAGAATGGTATCCTTGTCATAGCGGCGCGAAATCTCGAACGCCAGGATGACTTCCTTGATTTTGCGGCTATAGCTTTGCTGATAGCGCTCTTCGGGGTCAATCAACACATTTTTGACGAGCTGTTGGGTAATGGAAGACCCCCCTTGCACGACTGTGCCATAGCGCAGGTTTTGGTAGAGCGCACGCGCAATCCCGCGCAAGTTCACGCCGGGGTTTTCGTAGAACGTGCGGTCTTCCAGTGCAATCGTTGCGAGGCGCACATGCACGGGAATGTCTTCCAAAGGCACCACCTGGCGGTTGCCGCCTTCAGGGTCAATAATTTCCCACAGAAGATGTTGCCCCGTGCGGTCGTAAATTTTGGTGGTTTTGAAAACGCGCTGCGTGCGGCGCGCCAGGTCGTCCGGCGAGGGCAATTCTTCATCGAAGAAATAGGTCGCGTACACTTGCACGCCGAATCCCACGGCTTGCTCGACGGCGCGGTCAATAATTGGGGGCGTCAGTTCCATCAGATACGCTGCGCCCACAGCCGCACCGGCGACAGGAATCATCGCCATGAGCAAGAACACCACCAACAGGGCGGCGCCAATTTGGGCGAGACGTTTCATGCCGGGTTGTTTTTTCTTGCGCCGCTGGCGTTCGATGCGGTGCAGAAGTGCGAGTTTGGTTGCTTCGCGCATAGGTGTTTCACCTCGAAAACGACAATCGTTTTTTTCCGCATGTACAAGGGTATATACTAGCATGAGTGCTTACAAGGCAAAATGCATCTTCCAAGGTGTTCTGATGATGAAAATGTGACAAATATCACGAGCCATGTCAGTTGGAAACTCCTGTTCCTTATGCTACAATGCGCGTGCAATCCGACCCGACGGAACGGAGGCAAAACATGTCGGTACTCGTGCGCGAAGAGCCTCACATTGGGCCTATTCCAAAACGCAAATTCAAGTTTGTCGTTGGCGGGGTGGTGATTCTCCTTGCCATGGCGTTCCTCATCTATCAGGGCGTGCGTGCCGGTGGCGCGTACTACATCACGCTTGCCGAAATGGTGGCGCGTGGTGATGCCATTGTGGGCGATATGGTGCGTGTTGAGGCCGTGGTGGACAAGGAAAGCGTCGAATACGATACGCGCAACATCGTTTTGCGCTTTGATATGGTGGATGACCAGGGCAACCGCATGCCGGTGGTCTATCACGATGTGATGCCCGACCTTTTTATGAAAAGCACCAGTGTGATTGTCGAAGGGCGGGTGAACGAAAACGGTGTGTTTGAAGCCAGCAATATTCTTGTGAAATGTCCGTCGAAGTATGAAGAAGCCGCTGAATCGGGCGCGGAAGTGCCCGCCGACCACTACCAGGGCGTGCCAACCGACGGGCAATGAGGGGCCACGTTTTCAAAATGAATGGATGCAGGGATGACAGCACGTCCCTGCATTTGTTTTGTTGAAGAAAGGAGAGGCACATGGCTGATGCCGGCTATCTCATCATGTTGGCGGCGTTGGGGTTAGCCGCTTATGCGACCGTGGCGCTCTTCTTCGGGGCGCGGCGGCGATTGCCTGAACTTGTCCTGAGTGGACGCAATGCGCTGTTTGGCGCGGGGGCGCTCGTTGTGCTTGCCTTCCTGCTGCTTGAGTATCTGCTCATCTCGCAGGACTTTCGCTTTGCCTATGTGTGGCGACAAACCAGCATTGGGCAACCCCTCTTCTACACCATCACGGGGATTTGGGGCGGGCAAGAAGGTTCATTGCTCTTTTGGGCGCTTCTGCTGGTCATCTACACAGCCGCTGTGTACCTCGTGCACCGCGAAAATGCCGCGCCGTTCATGCCCTATGTCCTGGCTGTGCACGCCTTTGTGCTTACATTCTTCCTGATCGTCATGAATTTTGAAGCGCACCCGTTCGCGCTTTTGCCCGTGCCCCAAACCGACGGGCGCGGCTTGAACCCCTTGCTCCAGCACCCTGCTATGATTATGCACCCCCCCATGCTCTACGCCGGCTTTGTCGGCTTTACCGTTCCCTTTGCGTTTGCTATCGCCGCCTTGCTGACGGGGCGCACAAGCGCCACGTGGGTGCGTTTGTCGCGCCGCTGGACGTTGGTGGCGTGGATGTTCCTCAGCATTGGCATTGGCTTGGGCGGTTGGTGGGCGTACAACGAACTCGGTTGGGGGGGCTACTGGGCGTGGGACCCCGTCGAAAACGCTTCGCTGATGCCGTGGCTGGTGGGCACCGCCTTCTTGCACTCCGTCATGGTGCAGGAACAACGCGGCATGTTCAAAGTCTGGAACATGGTGCTCATCATGCTCACGTTTGTGTTGAGCATTTTCGGCACGTTCCTCACGCGGAGCGGCGTCCTTGAATCCATTCACGCTTTCGCGACAGGCAAAATTGGCACCTACTTCCTGGTCTATATCGCTATTCTCTTGCTGGGCTCATTCGGTTTGCTCTACCAGAAACTGCCCTTGCTCAAAAGCGACCACCAACTTGATGCCATGGTCTCGCGCGAAACGGCCTTTTTGTTGAATAACGTTCTCTTCCTCGGTATCTGGTTCGCTGTTTTCTGGGGCACGATTTACCCCATCGTCAGCGAACTGGCGACGGGGCGCCGTGTTGTCGTGGGCGAGCCGTACTTCAATCAGGTGGCGGGACCCTTGCTGTTGGCGATGTTGTTGCTTATGGGGATTGCGCCGTTGTTGCCGTGGCGGCGCGTCTCGCTGCCGCAATTGCGGCGTACCCTCATGCTGCCTGTTGGGGCGGCGCTCGTGACGGTGGTGGCGCTGTTCCTCGGCGGCGTGCGTGAGTGGGTGACGCTTGTCTCTCTGCCGGTGGCGGCTTTCATCGCCGTCGGGCACCTTGCGGAGATTGGGCGTGCGTGGCGCACACAACGCATGCGCACAGGAGAAGCCCCGCATACAGCGTTGCTCTCGCTGGTGGCGAAAAATCGCCGCCGCTATGGGGGCTACATTATCCACCTGGGTATCGTTCTGCTCAGCATTGGTGTGATTGGCTCGCGTGTGTACGACCGCAGCAAAGACGTGACGCTGGCGCCGGGTGAAACGGCGCAGGTGGAAGCCTATCGCATTCAGTTTCTGGGTGTGGAGACTTCGCGCGACCTCATCAAGGAACGTGTCGCGGCGCCCATTCATGTCTGGAAGAACGACCGCTTTCTGGGCGTGATGACGCCCGCGCTCGATTGGCACTTCAAAGTGCCCGGTGGGCAACGTGAAACCGAGGTGGCGGTTGAATCCACGCTCACCGAAGATTTCTACGTGGTGTTGACCGGCGTCAACGACGATAACTCCGTCACGTTCAAGATTTTCATCAACCCGCTCGTGGCTTGGGTCTGGATTGGGGGCTTGGTGCTCTTGCTGGGCGTCTGGATTGCCATGTGGCCCGACCCGCGCGAAGAGCGCATTTTGGAACGCTTGCAAGCACGCGAACGCTCCGGCTTGGGCGTGCATGTGTGAAATGAGAGGGCAAGCATGACCATTGAAACATTCGTCGCACTCGCACTTATCGCACTGCTGGTGACGTGGGCGGTGCGTCCGCTGATGCGGCGCACTGGGGGAAGCGATACCTTCCAACCCGACCCGCGCCTGGAAGAACTGGAAACGTTGCTCTTTCAACGCGAAGCCGTTCTCAACGCGCTGCGCGACCTACAATTTGATTTCAGCATGGGCAAACTCAGCGAAGCCGATTTCCGCGCATTGGACGCGCGCTATCGCATGCAGGCCGCCGCTATTTTGAAGCGCCTGGACGAACTCGAACAGGCGGTTGATGTGCCCACCACGGACGATGACCGCCTGCTGGATGAGTGGATTGATCGCGCTGTGGCGGCGTTGCGCCAACAGCGGGGGACGGCGCGCGCGTGTGTGCAGTGCGGCGCGCCTTTGCCCGTCAACGCGCGTTTTTGCGCGCAATGTGGAACACCCGTCAACGAACCAAACATGGCGGAACAGACGAGTCACGGTGATTGAAATCGAGAACCTGCACAAGCAATTTGGGCATCATCGCGTTTTGCGGGGCATCAACCTGACGATTGCCCAGGGGCAGTTTCTGACCCTCTTTGGTCCCAACGGTGCAGGGAAAACCACCTTGCTCAAAATTATCGCGACCCTCAGCCGCCCCACACGTGGGTGTGTGCGGCTGAACGGCTACGAACTGCGCAGCGATTGGACCGAAGCCCGCCGCGCGATTGGCATGGTCTCGCACCAGAGCCTGCTTTACCCCGACCTCACACTCTACGAAAACTTGCGCTTTTTCGCGCAACTCTACGCCCTGCCCGACCCCGACAACCGCATTCGCCACCTGCTGGATGAAGTCGGGTTGGCGCATCGCGCCCACGACGCTGTGCGCACGTTCTCCCGTGGCATGATTCAGCGTGCCACTATTGCGCGCGCCCTTTTGCACGACCCGCTGATTCTTCTGCTGGATGAACCCTTCACGGGGCTGGATGAAGGCGCGGCGGAGCGGTTTGGAGCGTTGCTTGCCGAAACCGCCCGCCGTGGGCGCACCATCATCATGACGACACACAACCTGGAGCAGGGGCTGGCGCTTGGCGACCATATCGCTATCCTCGCCGGGGGGAAAATTGTGCACAACGCCCCACGCGAAGCCCACACCATGGACGAATGGCGCACGCTCTATCGGCGCTACGTGGGAGGGGCGCATGCGTGAGTACCTGCGAGCGGCATGGTTGATTGCGGCGAAGGATTTGCGCATTGAATGGCGGAGCCGCGAGATTTTGAGCGTGATGGCGCTCTTTGGGGTGCTCGCCATCTTCATCTTCAACTTCGCGCTCGACCTCTCGCCGGTTGACCGGCGCACCGTCACCCCCGGCTTGCTCTGGGTGATGATTCTGTTTGCCGCGCTTTTGGGCTTGAACCGCAGTTTTGCCCGCGAGCAAGACCAATCGGCTGTGGCGGCGCTCATGCTTGTGCCAGTTGACCGCAGCGCGATTTATGCGGGAAAGTTCCTGAGCACCTTCATCTTTTTGGTGCTGGTCGAAGTCATTGTCATTCCGCTCTTTGCGGCGATGTTTACCGTTTCCATTCCGCTTTTGATGAGCGTGCCGCTGCTTCTGGGAACGTTGGGCGTTGCCATCATCGGGACGCTGTTTGCCGCGATGAGTACCAACACGCGCTTGCGCGATGTGCTGTTGCCCGTGCTCGTCATGCCCTTGCTCATTCCCGTGGTGATTGCGGGCGTCAATGCTGGGCGTATCGTCATGGACGGCAACAGCCTCTGGCAAGAAGGCGGGCGTTGGCTTTTGATTCTCACCGCGTTTGATGTGCTCTTCTTCACCGTGGCGGTGTTGCTCTTCGATTTTGTGTTGGAAGAGTAGCGCCGCTTACGCGGGCTCTTCGGCTTCACAATGGGGGCATCGCAGAGGGTTATCAAGCGTTTGCAGGCTTGCCGAACAGACGGCAAAGACCTTCACGCGCGGGAATAAGCCCCATTTGCGCACAACTTCCGCTTCCAGCACCAGGTGGCGGCATGTGCTTTCTTGCAGAATGCGGGGCACAGGGCACGTCTCGCAGAGTTTCAAATTCCACAAAGCCGCATATCCACTTTTGCGCAACAAGCGGCATTCCATGCGTTCGTGACCGCGCAAGTAGTCGTAATGGAAAAAGCGGCAATTGGGAAAACGATTTTGATCACTGCTCATACGTGGCTCCTTCGTCATCGTTGGGCGTTCATCTTAGCCGCCGCCTGGGGAAATACCAAATAAGATGAAAGCATGAAAAGCGGCGCTGAGCGCCAATTTTGTTTCCACTGGACACTTTCATACAATTTGCCCACCAACAATCACACCATGCGAGCCAGGAACCTATGCGACTGACGCGACGTGCTGTCTTGAAACTCGTTCCATCGGGAGTTGCCGCCGCTCTGCTTGCGGCATGTCGGCAACAAGCGGCATTGTTGCCCACCCCCTCGGCAACCCCGCCCGCCGAATCGCCCGAACCTATCGCCCGCACGTTTTTATCGGCGTGGCAAGCGGATGATTTCGATACCATGTACGCCTTGCTGGACGATGAAAGCCAGGCGCGTATCACGCGCGATGATTTTGTGCAAACCTACCGCCAACTTTTTGACGAAGCCACCATTTACGCCTTCGAGACAACGCTTGTGGCGGCGGGGCGGCTGGACGCGACAACCGCCGCCGCCGATTTCGACGCCGTCTATCGCACGCGCCTGGTGGGCGATTTGGTGGTGCGCCCACGTCTCCCGATGACGTTGGTCGGCGAGACCTGGCGCATTCGTTGGACGCCCGCCACCATCATCCCCCAACTGGGCGAGGGCAACGTCCTGCGCCTTTTCAAACGCACTTCGACGCGCGGCGTCATCTACGACCGCCAGCGCAATATCCTCGCCACACAGGGCGCGATTGTTGTGGTGGGGGTGGTGCCTGGGCGTATTCAGGATGAGCCGACTATGTTGAATGTGCTCAGCGCTTTGTTGAACAAAGCCCCCGCCGATATTGCCGCGTTGTATGCGAACCAGCCGCCTGATTGGTTCATCCCTGTGGGGCGAATTGCCTTTGAGACGTTTCAAGAACAGTACGACACCCTGGCGGCCATTCCCGGGCTTGATTTCCGCGAGCAAGCCGCCCGTTCGTACCCACAAGGAAGCACAGCGGCGCACGTGCTCGGCTACGTGGGACCAATCAGCCGCGAGGAGTTGGCGGCGTTGGGGGAACGCGGCTACGAAGAAGACGACATTGTGGGCAAAATGGGGCTTGAAAAAGCCGCTGAAGAGTGGCTGGCGGGCAAAAAAGGGGGACGCCTGGCGGTCCTTACCCCTGAGGGGCAAGAAGTGGCGACGCTCGCCGATGTGCCCGCCCAGCAAAGCCTCAGTCTGCACACCAGCCTTGACGTGGGGCTTCAACAAGTCGCCGAAGCCGTTCTGGACGGCAAACGGGGCTCCGTCGTGGTGCTGGATGTCAAGACGGGGCGCGTCCTGGCGCTTGCCAGCGCCCCCACGTTTGACCCCAACGCCATGTCCAACCTGCTCGATCTCCAACAGCGCCTTGCCTTCATCAACCGAGCCGACCAGCCATTGCTGAACCGCGCCACGCAGGGCGCATATCCGCCTGGTTCCGTCTTCAAAATTGTCTCGATGGCGACAGCCCTGCAAGAAGGATTGTTTGCCACCACCAGCACCTTCAACTGCCCGGGCTATTGGGACCGCCTGGGCATTCGCATGAACTGCTGGAAGTCCAGCGGGCATGGCACGATTGACCTTTCCAACGGGTTGGTCGAATCGTGCGACGTGGTGTTCTACGAAGTGGGGCTGGCGGCGTACAACCGCGATCCCAACTTGCTGCAAACGTATGCGCGGCGTTTTGGGTTGGGGGCGCTGACCGGCGTCGAACTGGATGAGAGCGCTGGGCTGGTGCCAGATAACGAGTGGAAGGTGAGCGTGCAAGGCGTCGGCTGGACGCCGGGGGATAGTGTGAACATGGCGATTGGGCAAGGCTTCTTGCTGACAACACCCTTGCAAATTGCCCGCATGATGGCGGCTATTGCCAACGGCGGCACGCTCTATCGCCCGCAAATCATCGTCTCTGCGGAAGACCCCACAGGAGAGCGCCCGCCGTTGACTTTTGAGCCGCAGGTGGATGGCACACTCGACCTTGCGCCTGAATACCTGCAAGCCATTCGCGACGCCTTGTTGCGCGTGACACAGCCGCCGCGCGGCACCGCCAGCCACATTTTCCGCGAGTTTCCCGTGCCCGTGGCGGGCAAGACGGGCACCGCCGAAGCGCCTGGCGTGGCGCCGCATGCCTGGTTTGCGGCTTACGCCCCCGCCCCCACGCCTGAGATTGCGGTGGTGGCGATGGCGGAAAACGCCGGCGAGGGGTCGGGTGTGGCGGCGCCGATGGTGCGCGAAGTGCTGGCGCACTACTTTGGCGTGGCGGCGCAGGGCTGAGGCATTTCTCCCAAAATGGGGCTTTGTGGTATTGTCTGAACACCAACTTTGTGGGGGAGGCACACACTCATGAAAAAAGATTTTCATTCGTGGGAGCGCATTGAAGAACTGACGCGTGAACTCGTCAAGCAAATTGACCCCAGCCGCTACGACGCCGTCCTGGCGATTACACGCGGCGGCATGATTCCAGGGTGTCTGGTGAGTGAGTTGCTGGACTTGCGCAACGTGCTCACGGCGGCGGTCATGTTCTACACCGATGTGGGGCAAACGCTGGATGAGCCGGTTTTCTTGCAGTTTCCCAGCGATGCGCTGCTGGTGGGCAAGCGCATTTTGGTGGTGGATGACGTGTGGGATAGCGGGAAGACCGCAGTGGCGGTGCGTGACCGTATCCGCAAGGCGGGTGGCGAAGCCGATGTGGCCGTTATTCACTTCAAGCCCGCGCACAACAAATTCCCAGGGCAAAAGCCCGATTACTACGTGATGGAGACCGACGACTGGATTGTCTATCCGTGGGACCCCGAGCGCGACCGCTTGTTGGAAGAGGAGCGGGCGCAAGGGGAAGAGTAAGCCGGACAAGAGGGCGCGCGCCCTCTTTTTTCATCTCCCGCCGCGGCTTCACCCGTCGCGCCTCTCTGCTATACTCGCGCTATCTCACACCTGTGGAAGGAGAGCCGCTCATGACGCAACGGATTGTCGTGTTTGATTTGGAGACGCAACGCAGTTTTGATGAAGTGGGAGGGCGCGAGCATATCGCCCGCCTGGGGGTTTCGCTGGCGGTGACTTACGATTACGCTGATCGCGCGTTCCACGTCTATCATGCGCACGAAGTGCCGCAATTGGTGCAGGCACTGGAAACAGCGGATGTTGTTGTGGGCTTCAATGTGCTGCGTTTCGACTATTTGGTGCTGGCTGGCGTTCTGGGGCGACCGGTGCGCCCGCGCCGCACGCTCGACATGCTGGATGATATTCACCGCCGCCTGGGCTTCCGCGTCAAACTGGATTCGCTGGCGTACAACACGCTGGGCATTCGCAAATCGGCGGATGGGTTGCAGGCGTTGCAATGGTGGCGCGAGGGGCGCATTGACCTTATCCGCGATTACTGCATGCAAGATGTGGACGTTACCCGCCGGTTGTACGAATTCGGGCGCGACAACGGCTATGTGCTCTATTGGGACCGCTTCACACGGTCCAAGAAGCGTGTGCCCGTGAATTGGCGGCTGTTCGGCGGACGCCCCTCGCGCCAGATGGGGATTATTGTTTAGAAGTTGGGGGCGTCCAGGGAATATCTTGGACGCCTGCCCGCTGGTTGACGAGCCGCGCCCAGACAAAGAGCAAGTCGCTCAGGCGGTTGAGGTAGATGCGCACTTCAGGTGTGATGGGTTCAAAGTGTTCCAGCGAGACAACGCGGCGCTCGGCGCGGCGACAGACGGTGCGTGCCAGGTGGAGTTGGGCGGCGGCGGGGGTTCCCCCCGGCAGGATGAACGTTTTCATCGGTTCGAGTTCGGCTTCGGCTTCGTCAATCCAGATTTCCAGGCGTTGGATGTCTGCGGCGGTGAGCCGTGGCACCCACGCAGCGGCTTTGCCTGCGTCGGCGGGCGTGGCAAGGTCAGCGCCCAACACGAAGAGGTCGGCTTGGATGTGGCGCACGCGTTCGAGCAGATGGGGGTCGTCTAGCATGGTGGCAACAACACCGAGGATGGCGTTGAGTTCGTCCACCGTGCCATAGGCTTCCACACGGGGGGCGTCTTTGCTGACACGTTGCCCGCCAAAAAGACCGGTTTTGCCTTCGTCGCCCGTTTTGGTGTAAATCTTCATCGTTCGTTTCCTCCATGATGTTATCCGAGTAGCACCCCTTCATGCTGCAACAGCCAGATTTTGGCTTCAATGCCGCCTGCGTAACCGCGTAATTCGTTGCGTGGTCCCACCACGCGATGGCATGGAATGACAATCAGCAGCGGGTTGCGTGCCAGGGCTTGCCCCACGGCTTGCGCGCCTCCCGGTCGTCCGATGGATTCCGCCAGCGTGGCGTAGCGGGTGACTGCTCCCCACGGCACACGTTGAACGGCTTCGAGGACGCGGCGTTGAAAGGGCGTGAGGTTGAGCGTCTGCCAGTCAATGGGGAGGTCGAATGTGCGGCGGTTGCCGGCAAAGTAGGCGTGCAGTTGGGCGGCGGCTTCTTCAAGGATGGCGGCTGCGGTGGGGAAAGGTGGGATGGGTGCGGATTCTGTTGTGCCAATGCGTACAGCCGTCAGGCCGCGCGGGGTGGCGCGGATGGCAATTTGCCCTATGGGGCTTTCGATGATGCGTTGAGCGATGTGTGATTCGTGTGGCATGGCGGCACCTCCGGGGGCTATTGTAGCCACTCATGCCAAAAAGCCCAGATATCGCCGGCGTCTTCCGGGCGAGAACGGGGTGGTACAGGTTGCTTGTAGTTTGGGTATAATTTGAAAACCTGCATGAGTACAAATGTACTCACAAATTGAGTACGCGTGTACCTATACAAGCGTATTTCGGGTTGTTATACTGCCTGGGTAAAAGCTGGTTGTATTTGTCAAACTGTTTTGGGGGTATTTTATGCAACGTCTCTTCCCTTCAATGAACGCTTATGGAGGTACAAGCATGTTCACAAAACAAAAAGCTTTCATTTTTGTGCTTGCGGGATTGCTTGTGGCTGTGCTAGCCGCCTTTTTCCGCATAACAGCAGATGAGGAGAATATCGTTCTGGTTGGTGAAGAAGCACGGGCGCAATTGGCGGCGCTTGACGAGTCAATCCTGGTGTGGCCCGATGAAAACACGTATGTTCTCAAGACGCTCATTATACAAACGGATGGGGGGTATTTTCTTTCGTATGAATCTGTTGACAGCCGCCATCATCTCACCATACAACTTTTCCCGTCCGAGGAAGATGCCCTTCGCCCTGGCGAGATAGCGATTGATACTTCGGGGGTGCCTGGTGTCACGGGGGAAATTGTGATGCAGGGACCCGTGGAGGTGCGGGGCAAGCCGGCATGGCGTGCCAAGGAAATTCTTCGTATAGACGGGGAAGAGCGTGTTTATGGTGTGCTGAATTGGTTTGAAAAAGGGTGGCAGATTACGATGCAAGTGGATGGAGAGATGTATGACGCCTTGCCTGCGCTTGCTGAACGCCTTGTTTGGAGTGGGCAAGATGCCCCGTAAGCAGTGGCCGGGTGTCTGAAACAGAGGAGTGAATGCCATGAAGTGGGGGGCGCAAAAGCGCCTCCCACTTTTTGACGTGGCGCACGTCTCATTTGCGTATCTCAATCGTTCCCAGGTAGATGCGTCCATCTTCGCGCCCGACAACCGGCCAGCGTTCCAGCGTGCGCCAATCATACATGCCAGCCCACACATCGTATATGCCAGGCGACAATGTTTCAGGAAGATCAACAACTTCGCGCGAGATGACAATTTCCCCCGCTTCCCAGCGCGTTGTTGGGGTCAAGCCGCTGTTGGGGTAGCCGTCATATTGGGCGACAGGGACGCCTTCGCCCGGACGCGTGATGTGAATGAAGATGTTGTAGTCTGTGGGCATTGTGCGCCGATTGAGCCAAAACAGCGTCAGGTGAAAGGGACGCCCGGCTTCAACAGATTGCGATTGCGGTTGCCACCCCAAAAGCCACCCTCGCTCGGCAAACGTTGCGTTGATGGGAATGACCTCGACGTGGTGGGATGCGTGGTATCCCCACACGCTAGCCGCGAAAAGCCCCCCCGCGACCAACGTTACCAGCACAGAACGGCGCTGTTTGCGCCAGAGCCACAGAAGCCCCCCAAGCGTTGTCACCAGCGAGACCCATGTTGCCAGCCGCACCGTTGACGTAGCACCCCATGCCAGCGTCAGCGTCTGTGTGCCGGCGGGCAGACGGGTTGCCACCAGCCCTAAATCGCCCAAGGGAAAGGTTTCGAGTGGCTCCGTCTCATTGCGCAGGGCGCGCCAATGGGGCATGTAGAATTGATGCAGTGAGAGCGTCGCTTCGCCGCCAGTTTCAACTGCCAGGCGAATGGTGTTGGACGCCGCCGAGAGCAGACGTGCGGTGCGGATGGGGCTTTCGGTTTGTGGGCGGGCGGGGCCGGATTGGTACAACTCATCGGGTGGCACGCGTACCCAGAGCGGGAGAAATTCTTGCTTCCATGTTGCGCCGACACTGTGAAACACTTGGTCAATGCGCCACATCTCTTGAGGGTAGCGGTATGTGTCGAGCGCCGTTCGTTCGATAAGTGTCGTAGGAAGCATGGTGGCGATCAGCAGGCCTACTAACCCGCTCATGACGACGTGCACCATGCGCCGGTTGATTGTGCTGACAGCCCCCACCAAAAACGCGATGCACAAGACCGCAATCCCCATCCAGCGCCAGGGGAATTGAAGCCATTGGAGTGGCGCGACCATGCGCCAAAGCGGCGCAGCCCAAGGCGTTTGCAACACGTAGGTGATGAGCAAGACGCCCGCCATCACCCCCACCAGCAGGCGGTGGCGCAGGTGCGCCCAGAAGAGCACCAGCAACACAAGCACGCTCCCCAGCAGAAGCATTTGGACCGGGTGGAAGAAAATCCCCTTCAAAAAAATCTTGGGTTCCAGTTGAGAGAGTTGGTGGAGTGGAGCGAGAAATTCTGTCGGATCAATACTACCGCGTTCATGCCCAACACGTACCCACTTCATCTCCAACAGGGCGGGCATCCAATAAAACGCCGCGACCCCACTGCCGACCAGCGCCGCACCGATCAATTGCGCCCATCGCCGCCAGACGACTTTTCGCTCTTGTATGGCCAGCGCCAGCATCCACAACCCAATCACCGGAAGAATGAGCAGGACCGACAGGTTATGCGTCAAGAGAAGGCCAGCGGTGCTTATGGCGAGCAACACCAGGCGGTGTTCCCACACTGCGCCTAGCAATAACGGCCACCACACAAACGCCCATGTTTCAGCCAGCGCCCCCCGTTGGTAAATATCCGCCAGGTGATACGGCAAATACGTGTACGTCAGCGCGGCTAGCAGCGCCGCCGTTTGATGCCGCCAGAGCCGCCACACCAGCCACCCCATGCTCCACGCCGCCAGCACCACCGCAACGGCAAACGAGAAATCGAGCGCCAGCGCCGCCCCGCGCCCGACCAGCAAGGGGAGCACCCCCACGTAATACGCCAGCGGCGCGTAGTAGTGCAGCACCGGAAACCCATATCCAAACGAAAACTCTGGGAAAAAGCGCGGATACCATACGCCCTGTGTCAGCGCTTCACGCAAGCCCAAAATGCGGTACGCATGAAAATACCCGTCGTGCGTGTAGCCGATGCCGGGCACTGCCAGCCCCAACAGCGCCAGAAGAACCAGCACGCTCACCCACGAAACCCATGTTTGATTGATTCGGCGCATGTATCGCATCAAACGGCACTCCTCTCTCTGCTATGGCGCGAGCATTCTATCGAATCGCGCCAGAGGCGCGAATATGCACCGCCGGCAGGGCGTGGTAAAAAGGGATAGAGGTAGTACCCATGCGGGTAGTCTTCGTGCCATTTGGTGCCATACCCCCTTGACACTGGTTTGTGCTTTTTGTTATAGTGCTCGCAACGAAACGAAAACCGAGCAGGAGCAGTTCACATGTTTGTGCCGCTCGTCCTTCTCAACCTGGTGCTTGTCGTCCTTCTTTCGCTCCTTGTCATTATTATTGGCAAGGAGCCAGCCCGCGTTGGGAAGGCCGCGAGCACCGGATGGTAGCGGCACACACGCACAAGGTCACGACAGGGCCTCCCCAACGCGGGAGGCCCTGATTGTTTGTGAAGTCGTTTCGGAAAGGGCGTTGATGCCCGCCACAGCATCCCAACGGGGGGAGCATGTTGGCGGGCGTTTTTGTTTGGTTCACCAACCTGAAAAGGAGTAGATGGTATGCAACTCACAGGCGCAGAAATCATTTGGGAATGTCTCATCCGCGAAGGCGTGGAAGTGGTCTTTGGTTATCCGGGCGGCGCCATTTTGCCTACCTACGATGCCCTGAGCAAATACCCCCAAATCCACCACGTGCTGGTGCGACATGAACAGGGCGCAACCCACGCCGCTGATGGATACGCCCGCGCCAGCGGCAAGGTGGGGGTGGCCATGGCAACCAGCGGCCCCGGCGCGACCAACATGGTCACCGGTTTGGCGACCGCCATGATGGACTCTGTGCCCATCGTGTGCATCACCGGACAGGTGCCCACCTCAGCGATTGGCTCCGACGCCTTCCAGGAAACCGACGTGACCGGCGTCACGCTCCCCGTCACCAAGCACAATTACCTTGTGACCGACGTGCGCGACCTCGCCTACATCATCCGCGAAGCCTTCCACATTGCCCGTTCTGGTCGCCCCGGGCCGGTGCTGATTGACATTCCCAAAGATGTGCAGAACGCCACGACTGAATTTGTCTTCCCCGACGAAAGCGAAATTCGCTTGCCGGGGTATCGCCCCGAAACAGTGATTCCACCGGAGCAGTTTGAGCAAGCCATCAAACTCATCAACTCGGCGGAACGCCCCGTGATTCTGGCCGGGCATGGTGTGTTGATGAGCAACGCCATGCGCGAACTGCGCGAATTCGCTGAAAAAGCCCAAATCCCCGTGGCGCAAACTTTGCTGGGGTTGGGGAACTTCCCCGCCTCGCACCCGCTCTGCCTGGGCATGATGGGGATGCATGGTGAAGCCTACGTCAACCAGGCGATTCAAGAAGCCGACCTGCTGTTGGCGTTCGGCATGCGCTTTGACGACCGCGTGACCGGCAATGTCAAAACGTATGCCCCCAAAGCCCGCAAAATCCACATCGAAATTGACCCCACCGAACTCAACAAGAACGTCAAAGTGGACGTGGGTATCATCGGCGACTTGCGCGAAGTGCTGCAACATCTGCTCCCCCATGTCGAACCACGCGACCGCTCGGCCTGGTTGGCGCGCATTGATGAATGGCGCGAAGACACCCGCCGCCGCGACATCTTGAACGTGGAGAGCGGCGACAAACTCTGGGCGGTGCACGTCATCCACGACCTCTGGAAAGCCACGCATGGGCAAGCCACCGTGGTGACGGACGTCGGGCAACACCAAATGTGGGAAGCGCAGTACTACCACCACGAACGCCCCTTCTCACTCATCACCAGCGGCGGTTTGGGGACGATGGGCTTTGCGTTGCCGGCGGCCATCGGCGCTTCGTTCGCGCGCCCCGATGAGGAGATTTGGGCGGTTGTTGGCGACGGCGGCTTCCAGATGACGCTGTGCGAATTGGCGACCGCCGTGCAGGAAAAGCGCCGTGTGCGTATCGCCATCATCAACAACGGCTATCTGGGCATGGTGCGCCAGTGGCAGGAAATCTTCTACGGGCGGCGCTACAACGCCACCCCACTGGTCAACCCCGATTTCGTCAAACTGGCTGAAGCCTACGGTATCCCCGCCTTCCGCGTGGAACGGCGCGAAGACGTTTTGCCCACCATCGAAGCCGCGCGCGCGGTAGATGGTCCCGCGCTGATTGACTTTGTGGTTGAGCGCGAGGAGATGGTCTATCCCATGGTGCCGTCCGGCGCCGATTTGCACAACATGATTCGCCGCCCGCTGGCGAACGAACGCACGGAGGTGCACTCATGAAACACGTTCTCGTTGCTCGTGTCGAAAACAAGCCCGGCGTGCTGAACCGCGTGGCGAGCCTCTTCCGCCGCCGCAACTTCAACATCATCAGCCTGACGGTGGGCGAAACCGAAGACCCCGCCGTCTCGCGCATGACAATCGTGGTGGATGCGTCCAAAACCGACGCGTCGATGGTCCAGCGCAATCTGCTCAAACTCATCAACGTGATTGACGTGGAAGACCTGACACACCGCCCCGCCGTCCAGCGCGACCTGGTGCTGGTCAAGGTGCGCTCCGACAGTGAAACCCACGCCGACCTGCTGCGCCTGGCGGAAGCGTTTCAAGCCAAAGTCGCCGATATTTCCGCCGACAGCATGATTCTGGAACTGACGGGCGAAGAGGATGAAGTGCAGTCGTTCATCGAGGGGCTGCGCCCCTACGGCATTTTGGAAATGATGCGTACCGGATTGGTGGCGATGGCGCGCGGTTCAAGCGAGCCTGCTCACCAATTCACTATTTTGTAAGCAACAACCAACAAAACTTTTCGATCAAACAGGAGGATTGCAGGAATGGCAACGATTTACTACGACCAGGACGCCGACATCAAACGTTTGGAAGGGCGCAAAGTCGCCGTGTTGGGCTACGGAAGCCAGGGGCATGCGCACGCCCTCAATCTGCGCGATAGCGGCGTTGACGTGCGTGTGGGGCTGTATGAAGGCAGCCGCAGTTGGCAGAAAGCCGAAGCCGACGGAGTGCGTGTGGTGCCTGTGGCGCAAGCCGTCGCCGAAGCGGACATCGTCATGGTGCTGATTCCCGACACGAAGCAAGCCGAAGTCTACCAGCGCGACATCAAGCCCAACTTGCAGCCGGGCAACACGCTCATGTTCGCGCACGGTTTCAACATTCGCTACGGGCAGATTGTGCCGCCTGAGGGCGTGGACGTGAGCATGGTCGCCCCCAAAGCGCCCGGCCACCGTGTGCGCGAACTCTACGTCGAAGGCGTAGGCACGCCGGCGTTGATGGCGGTCTATCAGGATGCGACGGGGCACGCCAAGGAAGACGCCCTCGCCTATGCCAAAGCCATCGGGTGCACCCGCGCCGGCGTCATCGAAACCACATTCGCCGAGGAAACCGAAACCGACCTTTTCGGCGAGCAAGCCGTGTTGTGCGGCGGCGTGGCGGAGTTGATCAAAGCCGGGTTCGAGACGCTGGTGGAAGCCGGCTACCAGCCCGAAGTGGCCTACTTCGAGTGCTTGCACGAACTCAAACTCATCGTGGATTTGTTCTACCAGGGTGGGCTGTCGTACATGCGCTACTCGGTGAGTGATACGGCCGAATACGGCGACTACCACGCCGGCAAGCGTGTCATCAACGAGCAGAGCCGCGCAGCGATGAAGCAACTGCTCGCCGACATTCAGAGCGGCGCGTTTGCCGAGCAGTGGATTGAAGAAAACGCCCAGGGGCGCCCGACCTTCTACAAGCGCCGCGCCGAAGAACAGCGCCACCCCATCGAAGAAGTGGGGCGCCGCTTGCGCCGCATGATGCCCTTTGTCAAGCCGGTGGAAATCGAACCGGAACCCGTGCCCGAAACCGAACAGCAATAAAACCAACCTTGGAAGGGGAAACGCGATGAGGTCTTCACGCAAAACGCAAATTATTGCCACCATCGGTCCCGCATGCTGGACACACGAGACCTTGCGTCGCATGGTTGCGGCCGGCATGGATGTGGCGCGGCTCAACTTCTCGCATGGCACGCATGAGACTCATGCGGAAATGGCCGCCCGTGTGCGCGCCGCCGCAGAGGCGGAGGGGCGGCGCGTCCTGTTGTTGGCAGATTTGCAGGGCGCGAAAGTGCGGATTGGCGATGTGGGGCGTGGGCTTGATTTGCAGCCGGGGCAAGCAGTGGTGCTTTCGGCGCACGCCGACCACGTGCCTTGCGATATCCCCGTCCCCGGTGTCAGCCTGGATGTTGCGCCGGGCGATACGCTTCTGTTGGACGACGGCCTCATCGCGTTGACGGTGGAAGCGTGCGACGATGAGCGGGTGGTCTGCCGGGTGCGCACCGGCGGCCACCTGACCTCGCACAAGGGCTTGACCTTGCCCCCAGGGCGACAGCACCAACACGCAAGCGCCCTGAGCGCCAAAGACCTGCGCGACATGGCGTTTGCCGTCTCGCTGGGGGTTGAGTGGGTTGCGGTTTCGTTCGTCCGTTCGGCGAGCGATATTGAGCAGGCGCGCGCGGCGTTGACGACGGTCTGCCAAGGGCGCGCGACGCCGCGTCTCATGGCGAAAATCGAAACGCGCGAAGCCGTTGAACATCTCGATGACATCATCGCCGCGGCGGATGGGGTGATGGTGGCGCGCGGCGACCTGGGGCTGGAACTGCCCCCCGAAGAGGTGCCCCTGGTGCAAAAGCGTATCATTCGGCGGTGCAACCGTGCGGGCAAGCCCGTCGTCACGGCGACGCAAATGCTGGCGAGCATGGAACACCACCCGCGCCCAACCCGCGCCGAGGTGAGCGATGTCGCCAACGCCGTGATGGATGGCACAACCGCCGTCATGCTCTCCGGCGAGACAGCGACCGGATGCTACCCGGTGGAAGCCGTGGCGATGATGCGCACCATCATCGAGCGCGTCGAGCGCGAGTTGGATACGCCGATTACCACCTCGCCGGGCGTCTTGCGCCACTTGCTCAAAGAAACCCGCGATCCCATGCCGTACAGCGTGCCCGTGAGGGTGACGCAAGGACTTTGACCGACCCGGTGTGAAGAAAGAGCAAGGAGTTCTCAGATGCCAAGAGATTCTGGCGAAAGGGGGTGGTGCCATGCGCGAAGATGACCTTTCTGGCCTTTTGGGTCACCGTCGGCATGCAAGTTCACCCAAAACCAAGTTGAACAGGAAAGGAGCACAACCCCATGAGCCAGCAACCGACTATTTCAATCGAATCTGACGTTGTCCGCATTTTCGATACGACCTTGCGCGATGGCGAGCAATCACCGGGTGCAACGCTGCACACACACGAAAAAATCGAAATCGCGAAACAGTTGGCGCGTTTGAATGTGGACGTCATCGAAGCCGGCTTCCCCGCCGCTTCCCCCGGCGACCTGGAAGCCGTTGCCGCGATTGCCCGCACCGTGGGCACGCCCGACGGTCCCATCATCGCCGGCTTGGCGCGCGCCAACCGTGACGATATCAGCAAAGCGTGGGAAGCGGTGCGCCACGCCGCAAAACCGCGCATTCACACCTTCATCGCCACCAGCGACATTCACTTGCAGTACAAACTGCGCATGACGCGCGAAGAAGTCGTCGCCACCACGCGCGAAATGGTGGCCTTTGCCAAGCAATTTTGCGACGACGTGGAATTTTCACCCGAAGACGCCGGACGGAGCGACCCGCGCTTCTTGTATGAAGTGCTGGCGGCGGCGGTTGAAGCGGGCGCAACCACGCTCAACATCCCCGACACGGTCGGCTACACCGTGCCGGAAGAATTTGGCGCGTTGATTGCCGGCATTATCGAAAACACCCCCGGCCTGAAACCCAAAGTCGAGCGGGGGGAAGTCATCATCTCGGTGCACACGCACAACGACTTGGGGCTGGCGGTCGCCAATGCGCTGGCTGGTGTCAAAGCGGGGGCGCGCCAGGTGGAATGTACCATCAACGGGATTGGTGAACGCGCGGGCAACTGTTCACTGGAAGAAGTTGTCATGGCGCTCTACGTGCGCCGCGATTACTTCAACCTGCGCACCAATATCGTCACGCAGGAAATTTACCGCACGAGCGACATGGTAAGCCGCTACACCGGCATTGTCGTTCAGCCGAACAAGGCCATTGTGGGCGCGAACGCGTTTGCCCACGAAGCGGGTATCCACCAGGACGGCATGTTGAAGCACAAGCGCACCTACGAAATCATGGACGCCGCGACGGTGGGCGTGCCCGAAAGCCGCCTGGTGCTGGGCAAACACAGCGGACGCCACGCTTTCCGTGTGCGCCTGGAACAGTTGGGCTTCCACTTGAACAAGGAGCAGTTGAACGAAGCGTTCCGCCGTTTCAAGGAACTGGCCGACAAGAAGAAGTACGTCACCGACGCCGACATCATGGCGCTGGTGGGCGACCAACTCTACCAGCCCAAAGAAACGTGGCAGTTGGTGCGCGTGCAGGTGCTGGCGGGAAATTCCAACATTCCCACCGCTACCGTCACCCTGCGCGATGAAGAGGGGCGGGAACAGACCGCCACCGCTATCGGCACAGGTCCCGTGGATGCGTGCTACCGCGCTATTCGCGAAATTGTGCGCGTGCCCAACAACCTGCTCGAATACAGCGTGCAAAGCGTGACCGAAGGGATTGACGCTGTGGGCGATGTGACCGTGCGCATTCGCGGCGGTGAGGGGAGCGAGCGCGTCAACCCGCAAACCGGTTCACGCAGTAGCGTCTACATCGGGCGTGGCGTGGATACGGACATCATCGTCGCGAGCGCCAAAGCCTACGTGCAGGCGTTGAACAAACTGCTGGCGGCGCAAAGCGACGCCCAAGCCGAAGTCGTCATCAAGGCTGAAGAAACAACCGCTTGAATCAACCGAATGTCAACGAGTGAGGGAATGAACCAATGACGCAACCGATGACTCTGGCCGAAAAGATTTTGGCAGCCAAAGTTGGGCGTGATGTGGTGCGCCCCGGTGAATTGCTGGAAGTGCCCGTGGATTGGGTGCTGGCGCATGAAATCACCACGCCGGTCGCCATTCGCATGCTTGAAGAGCGCGACATGGACCGCGTGTGGAACCCTGAGCGGGTGGTAGCCGTGCCCGACCACACGGTGCCCGCCAAGGATATTGCCTCGGCGCGGCTGTATCAGCGCCTGAAAGCGTGGGTGCAGAAGCATGGCATCAAGCACTGGTACGATGTGGGGCGCGGCGGCATCGCGCATACCGTGTTTGAAGCGAGCGGCTTGCCTGCGCCGGGTGAAGTGGTGGTCTCGGGCGATTCGCATACGCCCAACGCCGGCGCGCTGGGCATGTTTGCCACAGGCGTCGGTTCAACCGACCTGGCGGGCGCGATTTACGCCGGCACCTTCTGGCTGAAAGTGCCTGAAACCTTGCGTATTGACCTGGTGGGCGAGTTGCAGCCGGGCGTCTATGCCAAAGACATCATCCTCGAAGTCATCCGCCGCATTGGCGACGACGGCGCGCGCTCCATGGCGATGGAGTGGGGCGGTCCCGGTATGGCGACGCTCTCCATGGAAGAGCGCTTCACCCTGACCAACATGGCGGTGGAAGCCGGCGGCATGACGGGCATCGTCGCCGCCGACGACGTGACGCAAGCCTACTTGCGTGAAAAAGGGACGCCTGAAGAGCGCTGGCGCATCTTTGAACCCGACCCCGACGCTCACTACGCCGAACGCATCGAGGTCAACCTGAGCGAGTTGGAACCGGTGGTGGCGTTCCCCAACCGCCCCGGCAATGGGCACCCCATCAGCGACGCGCGGGGCATTCGCATTGACCAGGCCTACCTGGGCAGTTGCACGAATGGGCGCATCAGCGACCTGCGCATTGCGGCGAACATCTTGCGTGGGCGGCGCATTGCCGACCATGTGCGCATGATTGTTGTTCCGGCCACACAAGCCATCTACAAGCAGGCGTTGCGCGAGGGCTTGATTGAAGTCTTTGTGGAAGCCGGCGCAACCGTTTCGTACCCCTCGTGCGGGGCGTGCCTGGGCATGCACACCGGCGTCCTCGGTCCGGATGATGTGTGTATCTCGTCCACCAACCGCAACTTCACCGGCCGCATGGGGCACCCGTCGGCGCAGATTTACCTGGCAAGCCCGGCGGTTGTGGCCGCCAGCGCTGTGGCCGGCGAAATCACCGACCCGCGCGAATTCCTGACTGAAACCGCAACCCAACTGAGCGCATGAGGAGGCAACCACCAATGAGCGCAACAATTCGCGGTCGCGTGCATGTCTATCGCCGCGACCACATCAACACCGACGAAATCATCCCGGCGCGCTATCTCACCAGCGATGATCCCGAATACCTGGGCTTGCACGCCATGGAAGACCTGGACCCTGAGTTTCCCAAGAAAGTGCAACCGGGCGACATCCTGATTGCGGGCAAGAACTTCGGCACCGGCAGTAGCCGCGAGCATGCCGTGTGGGCGTTGCAGGCGGCGGGTGTGGCGCTGGTGATTGCCGACAATTACGCCAACATTTTCTACCGCAACGCCATCAACAACGGCTTTTTGGCGCTGGAAGTGCCCGGCGCCGCTGACGCCTTCGAGACGGGCGATGAGGCGGTGGTGGATTTGCGCGCCGGCACGCTGACCAACACCCGCACCGGGCAAACGCTCACATTCGCCCCCTTGCCCGACTTTGCGCTCAAAGTGCGCGAAGCGGGGGGCTATCTCGAATACCTGAAAGCGCGCGAAAGCGCCGTTTCCTGAGCCGTAGGGACACCGCGGGGGCGTACCCTCGTTTGCTGTACCTGTTGTGTTGACCTGTTGACGTGTATGCCGAAAGGAGTGGAACGATGGCGGCACAAAAGACCGACGTGAAGAAACCGAAGAGCGAACCGAAGAAGCCGACCGACGAAACATACGCCAGCGACATGCTGCAAGCCTACTACGGCTGAATGTGGATAACGCCGTTTTCATTGTGAATAACGTTGTGGATAGGTGTTGACAACAACGCCAACGGTGTGGAAAACGCGTGGAAAGGGAGGCTGATGACCTGTATCCTTCATCGCCCCCGCGGTGTCAATGCGCAGTGGGAGGCTGGAACCGGGTGAGCAAGTGGTTGCCCCGCTTCCTGTCTCCCGCTGTGAACGGCAGACCTTGAATCAAACAACCAACGAAAGCGAGACGGCTTTTGCCATGAATGCAACAATCGTTGTTCTCCCCGGAGATGGCATTGGTCCCGAAGTGACGCGCGAGGCTGTGCGCGTTTTGCAAGCCGTAGCCGAAACGTTTGGGCATACGTTCACTTTTGAAGAACATCTTGCAGGCGGTGCGGCGATTGATGCCACCGGTTCGCCCCTGCCTGATGAAACCCTGGAAGCGTGCCGCCGCGCCGATGCGGTGTTGTTGGGCGCTGTTGGCGGTCCCCAATGGCCGCCCGAAGCCCCTGTACGCCCTGAACAAGGCTTGTTGCGCCTGCGCAAAGAACTGGGCTTGTTTGCCAACTTGCGCCCTGTGACCATTTTTCCCCAATTGCTGGACGCCTCGCCCCTTCGCCCGGAGATTGTGGAAGGGGCTGATATTCTGGTGATTCGTGAACTCACAGGCGGTATCTATTTTGGTCCGCGTCTGGAACCGACCAACGGCGTGGCGTACGACACCATGCTCTACACGGCGCCTGAAATTGAGCGCATTGTGCGTTTGGCGGCGCAACTGGCACGCCAACGCCGTGGGCGGCTCACCAGCCTGGACAAAGCCAATGTGCTGGCTTCTTCGCGGCTCTGGCGGCAGGTGACCACGCGCGTCATGCGTGAAGAATTCCCCGACGTGACGCTGGAACACATGCTGATTGACGCCGCGACCATGCACCTGCTCCGCCGCCCACGCGATTTCGACGTGATTGTCACCGGCAACATGTTTGGCGACATCATCACGGACGAGGCTTCGATGCTCAGCGGCTCGTTGGGCTTGTTGCCAAGCGCCTCGCTGGGTGAAGGCACGTGCGGCGTATATGAACCAATCCACGGTTCAGCACCCGATATTGCCGGGCGCAACATCGCCAATCCGCTGGCGACCATTCTCAGCGCCGCCATGCTGTTGCGCTACTCGCTCCACCTTGCGCAAGAAGCCGATGCTGTGGAAGCCGCCGTGGCGCAGGTGTTGGCGGACGGCTATCGCACCGCGGACATTGCCCGCCAGGGCGAGGAAGTCGTTTCAACAAGCGAGATGGGCGCGGCGGTGGTGGCACGGCTCAAAGAACGGGCAAAGGCGCCTTCTGCATGAAACGGCTCGTTTGACAATCCGAGATTGGGAGAAGCCCAATCTTCAACTGGTGCAGGAGTGCTACCATGTTTGTAGAATTGTACGACACCACCCTTCGAGACGGCACACAGCGCGAAGGTATTTCTCTTTCGGTGGATGATAAACTGCGAATTACGCGCTTGCTGGATGATTTGGGCGTGCACTACATCGAAGGTGGGTGGCCTGGTTCAAACCCCAAGGATGCCGAGTATTTTCGACGTGTCCGCGAGTTGCCGTTGCGCACGGCGAAAGTGTGCGCGTTCAGTTATACGGGGCGCGCCGGTCTTGCCCCCGAAGACGACCCCAATTTGCAAGCCTTGCTTGACGCCGAAACCGAGGTTGTCACGATCGTCGGCAAGACGTGGACGTTGCATGTGCATGAAGTGCTGCGCGTCTCGCTGGAAGAGAATTTGCGCATGATTGGCGAGACTGTGCGCTACCTGGTAGCGCACGGGCGGCGCGTGATTTACGACGCCGAACACTTTTTCGACGGCTACCGCGCTGACCCCGCCTATGCGCTGGCGACGTTGCAGGCGGCCGCCGAGAATGGCGCGGAGACGGTGGTGCTCTGCGATACGAACGGCGGCACCATGCCCTGGGATATCGAAGCCATGACGCGGGCGGTCGTGGAAGCCGTGCCGGTGCGCATTGGCATTCACACGCACAACGACGCCGATGTGGGGGTGGCGAATGCGTTGGCGGCGGTGCGTGCGGGCGCTACACATGTGCAGGGCACGATCAACGGCTATGGTGAGCGTGTGGGGAATTGCAATTTGATTTCCACCATTGCCAACCTGAAACTCAAAATGGGCATTGATTGCGTGACGGATGACCAGTTGCGCCGCTTGACCGATGTCTCTCGCACGGTTGCCGAAATTTGCAACCTGGCGCACGACACCCACCAGCCCTACGTGGGGCAAAGCGCCTTTGCGCACAAAGCGGGGTTGCACGCCGACGCGACAGTCAAATGCCGCGAGAGTTATCAGCATATCGAGCCGGAATTGGTGGGGAACCGCACGCGCGTGCTGGTTTCGGAACTGGCGGGCAAGGGCAACATCCTTTACAAAGCAGGCGAATTGGGCTTGCCCGAAACGCTGGACAAAGAGCACGCCCGCCGCATTGTGCGCCGTATCAAGGAGTTGGAAGCGCAGGGCTTCTCGTTTGAATCCGCCGAAGCGTCGGTGGCGTTGTTGGTACGCCGTTCCATGCCCGATTACCGCCCACCGTTTGAATTGGTGGACTTCTTCACCGTTGTAGAGAACCGTGAAGGGCGCGGCTTACTGGCCGAGGCGAGCGTCAAAGTGCGTGTGGGCGATGAAGTGGTGCACACCGCCGCCGAGGGCAACGGTCCCGTCAACGCATTGGACGCGGCGCTGCGCAAGGCATTGCGCCCATTCTACCCGCAAGTGGATTCGTTCGAGTTGAGCGACTACAAAGTGCGCATTTTGGACGGCAACAATGGCACGGCCGCCACCACCCGTGTGTTGATTGATACGCGGTGTGGCAGTCGCCTCTGGACGACGGTGGGATGCTCCGGCAATATTATTGAAGCGTCGTGGCAGGCGCTTGCCGATAGCGTCGAGTATGGCTTGTGGGTGATGGAGCCGGTCGTGCAGGAAGCCTGAGTGCACAGCGTTTTAAACGCAAACCGCCTTCCTCTGTTGGGAGGCGGTTTTTTATTGTGGTGGGGAAAGTGAGAAGAAAATGGTGCATGTGAATAGTTAGAATTTTCAAAAAGCAATGAGTACAAATGTACTCATGAATTGAGTACACGTGTACCTATGCAGAAGAGGAAAGGTTTGTTAGAATAATTTTTTGCATATAAATGAATGAGCAAGAAGTGATTACCGCGATCTTTCGCCTGAAACTATGTAGTTTATTCATTTTTTGTACCATGGGATATGTATGTAAATACGACAACGGAATTTACTGGATTCCAGGCAGGTAATTCTTTAGTCACATTACAGCGTGGTGGATCTCAATGGGATCTCTTCCTTTGTATTTACCAGGGCTCTTGTGCAGCGATGTCGTGGTTCCCATCATCACATAAGGCAGAGGAGGCTATGAATGCGGTGGAGTAAATCTCCTACTCTTTTTGTAACAGTAGCGGCTATTGGCGTATGGCTCCTAAGTTTATGGACGGAATTACGATGGCCTTGGATTTCTCACGAACAGGGAGGCCCTTGGCCATTTTTCCCAACAATATTCTGGTGGAAATCATGGATTTACTGGGTAGTATTGTGGATGGGGCTGATTGGATATTGGTACATACGGCTATTTTATGCTCATACCGTGAGAGCACCAATTATTTTGGGAAGTGTTGCGCTTTTTCATTTTTTTGTTTACTTCTCTTTCAAAATACAAAGCCTACGAATATTTGAAGAAGTATTCCACTGGCTGGCAGGCTCGCAAATGTATGGTGCGTATCGTATTGTGGTTCAAATGAAAACCCCTTCATTTTTACTCTTGGGTATAAGTTGGTTATTCTTTACAGAAGTTTCAAAGTTTGTTTTTACTCGACATCGTTAGATGAGGCCGTTCGACTGAAGCGATGCCCAGTTGAGGGATATCGCCTCTATGGAAGCAGGCGGACAAGGGAGGTGATATTCCAAGACGATGTGTTCGATCCGGTCCGCTGGGGACTTTAGACGTGTTTTATTGTTTCATAGTGGGGAAAGAAAACCACCGCCTTCCTCTGTTGGGAGGCGGTTTTTTATTGTGGTGGGGAAAGTGAGAAGAAGATGGTGCATGTGAATAGTTAGAATTTTCAAAAAAGCAATGAGTACAAATGTACTCATGAATTGAGTACACGTGTACCTATACAGAAGAGGAAAGGTTTGTTAGAATAATTTTGCACGAGGATATGCCACAGCTCTAAACATCTCTAAGGAGGACTTTTGCATGATTGGCATGCCCGAACTTTCAATCTTGTTTTTGCTTATTTTCGTTGTCTATCCGCTTGTTGTGGTTTACACAGTGCGCCACACGATGCCCAAAGCCGCCAAATACATCATTGCGACCGTTCCGCTGGGCTTGGCTCCACTCATCGCAACAGTGGTGTTGATTCGCAAGGTGTGGTATGCCGATGCATAAAAGCCAGGCGGCATAAACGGCAAAAGTCATCCAAGCCGAATCATATCTGGGCGCACACGACTTTGAACGCAAACCGCCTCCCCATGTTGGGAGGCGGTTTCGTGTTGCACCAGTGTTTATTCTGTTTGGGAGGCTACCAGCGGCGGCATTTTGTGTTGCCAGGGGCGGGCTTGCTCCAATTGGCTGGCCAGGCGGAAGAGCGTGGCTTCATCGGCAAAGCGCCCAACAAATTGGACGCCAATGGGCAAGTTCTCGGCGTTCCAATAGAGCGGTACCGACATGGCGGGTTGCCCTGTGATGTTGAAGAGTGGTGTGTACGGAATGAAGTCGAACGTTTTGGCGGCAACCTGTTCCACCATGCCGACTTTTTTCAGCAATCCGACGAGGCGCAGACGGCTGGCAATGTTCATGAGTTGTTTTTCCAGCGCAGTGGGTTGGAGTGAGCCGATGGGGACAGGCGGCTGCGCGAGTGTGGGCGTCACGAGAATGTCATACTGTTCAAAGAATGCGCCCACCCGCCGGGCTGTACTCTGCATGTAGCGCACAGCCCGCACATACTCTTCGGCGTTTACCGCCCGCCCCAATAAGCCCAACGTCCAGGTTGCAATTTCAAAATCTTCACGGCGCGGTGTGCGCCCGGAAAGTTCGGCAAGGTCTTGGATGTCGGCGGCAACTTGCCCCGTAAGCATGGTCAGGAACGCAACCGAGAGCGCTTCACCGTCCACCTGGGGCGCGGCTTCTTCCACAATATGCCCCAAATCTTCCAGCAAACGGGCGGTTTCGGCGACGGCGCGTTTGCAATCTTCATGGACGTCGTGCCCCATGAAGGGGGTAGTGGTGATGGCAATGCGCAAGCGTCCAGGGTCGCGCCCGACTTCTTCAAGGAAGGGGCGTTCGGGCGGCGGCGCGAAGTAGGGCGCGCCTACGTCTGGCCCGGCGATGGCGTCGAGCATGGCGGCGCTGTCGCGCACGGAGCGGGTGAGCACGTGTTCAATGTTGAAGCCTTCCCACGATTCGCCAATCAGCGGTCCGAGTGGCGTGCGCCCCCGTGTGGGCTTCAGCCCAAACAGCCCACAACAAGAAGCGGGAATGCGAATCGAGCCGCCGCCGTCGCCGCCGCCCGCCATGGGCACCATGCGCGCGGCAACCGCCGCACCAGACCCCCCGCTACTGCCCCCCGGCGTGCGCGAGGTATCCCACGGGTTGCGAGTTGGTCCAAACAGTTCGGGCTCGGTGTAGGGGACGAGCCCCAGTTCGGGCGTGTTGGTTTTGCCCAGCACAATCACGCCCGCGGCGCGATAGCGTTTGACGAGTTCGCTATCAATCGTGGGACGCCAATCTTTCAGAAAGCGCGAGCCGTACGTGAGGGGTTCGCCCGCGTAAAGCGACATGAGGTCTTTCAGCAGGAAGGGCACACCCTTGAACGGTCCTTCGGGGAGCGGCTTTTGGGCGGTTTCGCGGGCGCGCTCGAACATGGTGTGCACCACGGCGTTGATGGCGGGGTTGCGGGCTTCGATGCGCTCAATGGCCGCGTCCACCAATTCCAGCGGGGTGATTTCACCACGGTGAACCAGGTCGGCGAGAGCGAGGGCGTCCAGTTGGTCGTATTCGGGGAAGCGCATGGGTCTCCTCCTTGAGCCTTGGGCGTTGGTGGTTGGTGGGCGCATTGTAAAAAAGGGGGGTGATGGTGGCAAGTAGCCAGAATGCCCTTCACCGCCGCTCGTCCACCCAGCCGACAACCGCCAGCGCCCACATCCAGATGAAAGCCAGGTCCACCAGAAAGTAGGAGTTGTCAATCAGCCCGTGCGCCAGCGTATCCACCATGAGCGCCGCGCACCCCCAGACCAGCGCCTGCTCGAACGGTTTGGGCGTGCGGCGTGTGCGCCAGACGCGCCGCCAAAACGCCACTTGTTGCCACACCAGCAATACCACGCCCATCATCCCCAGCGCAAGCCACCAGTGCAACAGAATGTTGTGCGGGTGGCTGAGGTTGGGTTCACGCCAGGCGGCTTTGTAGCGATACGCCGGATAGACGTAGAGGAAATTGTCGAGCCCGATGCCGCTGAGCCGATAGTCGCGCAACATGTCGAGGCTGGCTTGCCAGAGCAGGCGGCGCATGTACCACGTGCCCTGTGAGAGGTCGAACGCGCTGCGGATGCGGGGTGTGTCGGCAAAGGGCAGAAGGGCGAGCACCGCCACACCAATGCCTGCCAGCGCCATCAGGCGCGCCCGTTTGCCCGAAGCGAGCGCCAGGAAAAGCAGCGCGGCAGGTACCCCCAGCAGCCACGCCCCGCGCGAGAAGGTGAGAAAGAGGGCTGTGCCCAGCGGCACCAGTGCCAGGGCGTACCACCACCGACGCGCGCGCAGCAATCCGGCTTCATCCGTGCGGCGGTGGTAGTCCACGACCAGCATTCCCAGCACGAACGCCACCACGCGTCCCAGGTAGAGCGAGAGGTTGTTGGGAGAACCGTAAGGACCGCGCACCCGCCAAACACCTTCCGCTGCGACGACGTCGCCTTGTGCGGCTTGCCACAGGGCGTACAGCGCCACGAACACGCCCCCCAGCACGAAGGCGTCCGCCAGCCGCGCCATTTCTTCACGCGAAAGCCCCATGCGGCGCACCAGCCAGTAGAAGGCGGCGGGTTCGATGACCACCACGCGCCACTCGTTGGTGGCGGCGCCCTTGTTTTGCGCCCATGCCACCGAGAGCGTGCCGAAGAGGGCGAACACCAGCACCGCCCAGTCGAGTGCGTCGCGGGGGCGGAAGAGCGCGGCGAGCCAGGTTTCCCACGGTTCGCCTTTTGCCGCCAGGCGGCGCACCGTTTGCAACACCCAGACAGAGACAAGCGCCACGGTCAGCAGTTCGGGGATCGAAAAGCGCAGCAGGCCGAAGGCTTTCCCCCAAAGGAAAAAGGGCAGGGTGAGCAACGTTGCCGCGAGCGCCAGGTCGGGGCGCGCCCAGACGAAGAGCCAGACGACGGCGTAGCCAATGGCGCTGAGCACGGGATGGGCGGGCAGAAGCCAGAAGCCCGCCAGCACCACCGCGAAGATGCCGCGCTGTGCCGATTCGGGCAGGGCGCGGTAGCGGGTGTGCCATTCCGCCCAGGGCAGCCGCCAGAGCAAGTGAGTGAGCCGCACGCTGACGACGAGCGCCAAGAGTGCGGGCAGGGTGGCGGCGAGCCACCAGCGCCAGATGGGCGGCGTGTAGGTCACCAGCAGGGTGGCGGGTGGCGTGCCAACCAGCCGCACAGGGTGGGGCGTCTCTGGCGAGAGAGTGGCGAGGTGGTTTGTACCGGCTTTGGGCGTCAGGGTGATGCGGTCGGTTGGGGTTTCGATGGTGACGGTTTGGGTGGGGGGCGTCCCCCAGACGCCCAACAGGTGCGAGCCGCGCGCTGCAAATTCGAGCGAATTGGCGTTGGGTTCGGAAAGCGGCCAACGACCGGGAAGCCAGCGCCCCGGTGTGAGGTGGGCGTTGGCGGCAATCACGTCTGCCCAGGCGTCGCCCAGCGGTGTGGGCGCACCGTTGGCGTCGCGCAGGGCAAGCCCCCAGACGGGGTCGGTGGGTGGGGCGTCGGGTTGGTAGAAGAAAAGCCCCAGGCGTTGCACCCACGGCCATTCCAGGCGCGTGCGGGCGATGGCGCGTTGCAGGCGGTCGCTTTGGATGGCGGGGGTGTCGCTGCCCCACGGGGGCGGTGCGCCTTGCCAGTTTTCGGGCAGAGCAGCCCACCCCCCTTCGACGAACCAGGCGGGGGTGGCGGTGTCGCCGTGCGCTTCCATCGTTTCGCGCACCAGCACCATGCGCGACCAGTTGAGCACATGCTCATCCACGCGGCGGTCTTCGGGACCGGTCCAGAAGCCGTAGGCTTTGAGCGCCACCACGTCGAACGCATCCGCACCGCCGGCGGCATAGACGCCTTCGAGAAAGCGGACTTCGCTCATGTTGTAGCCGCCGGCTTCGCCGTTGGGGGCAAGCGCCGCCAGCACGATGGTGGCTGTCGGGTTTGCGTCGCGAATGGCGGCGGCGGTGCGCGTCAGCATTTCCGTGTAAGCGGCGGGGTCAATGAAGGCGTCGCCCCAGTGTGGGCGCACGTTGGGTTGGTCCCAGATTTGGAACGCCACGGGCGCGTCGGCGTAGCGTGCCGCCACGGTCTGGGCGAACGTGGCGAAATCGGCGAAGTCGTCAGGTGGGGCGGTCGGCCAATCGGGGGCGGAGGGACGCGCCCAGCGTGGCGCTTCATTGAGCACAAAGAGCACAGCGATGCCGCGGGCTTGCGCTGCTTCGACAATGGCGTCCCAGCGTTGCCATGCAAACCGCCCCGGTTGGGGTTCCACCTGCGCCCAGGGCATGGGCTGACGAATCCAGCCGATGCCCATCTGGTGCAGGTCGTCGAGCATGGCGGGAATGGCATCGAGCGGGACGGTGTGCAGAGCGGTTGTTGTGCCCCACGGCGTGGCGGCGCTGGTGTCGGGACGGAGTGGCGGGGGTTCACCACGCACAACGCCGCGCCAGCGTTCCTGGGTGGCGTCCCAAGTGGCGCGCGTGCCAATGACAAGCAACGCCAGCACGCAGGCGTAGAAGGCGATTCCAATCAGTTGGCGTGTGAGTCGCTTGGATGACATAAATGCCAAGGTCTGTCTCGTCTGGTTGGCGAGGATAGTAGGAGCACTTTTGACATTGACAAGTTTGCGCCTGGACTGGCTCTTGTAGTCCCTTTCGGGCGTGATAGAATGGCGGCATGAGACCAGCAGAAAACGTGGAGTGTGCCTATGCCGACCATGTCAAAACAGATTGAGCATCTTGTCGCCCTTTTTCACGAGAAGCGCAATTGGCTCGTGCTTACTCATAACGACCCCGACCCGGACGCCATTGGTGCGGCGTTTGGCATGGCGGTGTTGTTGCGCCATTTTCGGCAGAAAGGGCAACGGGTGACGATTGGGTATGGGGGGGTGTTGGGGCGTGCAGAGAACCAGGCGATGGTGCGGGCGTTGCGCTTGCGCATGAAACGCGTCGAACGGGACGATGTTGCCGCGTATGATGGCATTGTGCTGGTGGATTGCCAGCCGGGCGTGGGCAACAACCTCACCGACGAGGCGTTGCTTCCCGATGTGGTGATTGACCACCATCCGCGGGTGCGTTTGACCAGCGCTGTTCCCCTGCATGACGTGCGCCCTTCGTATGGGGCAACGTCCACGATTGTGGCGGAGTATCTGCAACAGGCGGGCGTGGCGTGGGAGCATCGCGTGGCGACGGCGCTTTTCTACGGCATCAAGACAGACACCCTGGGTTTGGCGCGCGGGGCGACGCAGGCGGACGCCGAAATGTACTTGCATTTGCATCAGTATGTTGAGCAGCGCATTGTGGCGCAGATTGAACGCGCACCGCTGCCGCGGCGCTACTTTCAGGTGCTGGCGGATGCACTGCACAGTGCAACCATCTATGGCGATATCATCATCGTGGATGTACACATTGTGCACCGCCCCGATATCATCTCGGAATTGGCGGACATGTTCTTGCGGCTCGAAGGCATCAATTGGTCAATCGTGATTGGTCAGTTTGATGAAACGCTTGCGATTTCGGTCCGCACGTCGTCGCCGGAATTGCGGGCGGGGCAACTGGTGCGTCGAGCAGTGGGGGCTCGTGGTTCAGCGGGCGGGCATAGCGTGATGGCGGCGGGACGCATTCCGTTGGAGGGGCGCGACCCTGTGGCGGAACGGGCGCGTTTGCATCGGCGGTTTCTGGAATTGCTGGGCGCGGAGCGTCGGCGCGGACGGGCGCTCCTGCAACGAGAGATATGATAAAGTTTGAATTTGTAAATATGAGTGGGTACAAATGTACTCATGAATTGAGTACGCGTGTACCTATACAAGCGTATTTTGGATTGCTATACTCACTGCGCAAAAGTTCTTTGCACCAAACCAAACTGTGAGGAGGCTACAAGCAGTGGAAAACACTAAACTGCTCAGAATGGCGACAATACTTTATGGATTTTTGGTAGACGGTATATTCGGGATTCTTCTTGTCTCATTGTATCTCAACGGCGATCTGACGTTAGTGGAGGGGCCGTATCGGTTTGAGGCGATGCTCTCGGATATCCAGACGCTTCTTATGATGTTTTGGGGCATCTGTTTTGTGCTCTTGGGCGTTTGGCGAAAGCAAGAGATAGGCGTACTTTGCCTGGTACTAGTGATAGTTGATATGGTTTTCATCGTATGGGGCCACATGAGCGATGGAAATCCAATGTCGTTCATAGTATGGGGCATTATTTTCGATCTCTTCCTTTTTGTGCTTCCCACGGTTCTTGTGACCAAGGCACTTACTGATAAAACCAGCGTGTTGGCTGCGTGAGCGTTCTGCATGAAAGGGCTGCCTACTGGCAGCCCCATGATGACCGTAAAGGAGGCTACAAGCAATGGAAAACACCAAACTGCTCAGAATGGCGACAATACTTTACGGATTTTTGATGGCCGGTATGTGGGGGAGTTTTCTTGTCTCATTGTATCTCAACGGCGATCTGACGCTGGTGGAGGGACCGCATCGTTTTGAGGCGATGCTCTCGGATATTATCGCGCTGCTCATGATGTTTTGGGGCATCTGTTTTGTACTCTTGGGTATTTGGCGAAAGCAAGAGATAGGCGTACTTTGCCTGGTACTAGCGATAGTTAATATGGTTTTTATTGCATGGGTTCACATGAGCGATGGAAATCCAATGTCATTCATAGTATGGGGCATTATTTTCGATCTCTTCCTTTTGGTGCTTCCCACGGTTCTTGTGACCAAGGCACTTACTGATAAAACCAGCGTGTTGGCTGCGTGAGCGTTCTGCATGAAAGGGCTGCCTACTGGCAGCCCCATGATGACCGTAAAGGAGGCTACAAGCAATGGAAAACACCAAACTGCTCAGAATGGCGACAATACTTTACGGATTTTTGATGGCCGGTATGTGGGGGAGTTTTCTTGTCTCATTGTATCTCAACGGCGATCTGACGCTGGTGGAGGGACCGCATCGTTTTGAGGCGATGCTCTCGGATATTATCGCGCTGCTCATGATGTTTTGGGGCATCTGTTTTGTACTCTTGGGTATTTGGCGAAAGCAAGAGATAGGCGTACTTTGCCTGGTACTAGCGATAGTTAATATGGTTTTCATCGCTTGGGGCCATATGAGCGATGGAAATCCAATGTCGTTCATAGTATGGGGTATTGCTTTTCATTTCTTTCTTTTTGTGCTTCCAACGGTTCTTGTGGCCAAGGCACTTACTGATAAAACCAGCGTGTTGGCTGCGTGAAAGAGGCTTGCTTGTCGGCAGAACCCCAATCACCGTACTTTACGGATTTTTGGTGGTCGGTATCTGGGGGAGTTTTCTTGTCTCGTTGTACCTCGGTGGCGATCTGACGCTGGTCATTGTTTTGAGGCGCCGCTCACGGATATTATCGCGCTTTTCATGCTGTTTAGGGGTATCTGTTTTGCGCTCTTGCGCTTCTTGATCAAGTTGTAAAGGAAGCAACCAGCCAACATAGCCCCGATTTGGTGCTTCCTCAACGCTTGCTATAATCCCGACAGTACGCTACGAGACGCGGCTTTGTGCCGCGTCTTTGCATGTGGAGAGATGATGCGCGTCCATTTGGCGGAAGAACAACGTGCGACACACCGCATCGCCGGAAGCAGGCGTTGGTTTCTGGCGGTAGTGCTCTTTTTCCTCTTTGCCGCGGGGGTGTACGATTGGGCGACGCCCTTTTTTGAGAAGCCCGACGAATCGGAACACTTTTATTTTGCGCTTCATTTGGCACGCGAACAGCGCCTGCCTGTGCAAAGCGCCGCCTCAAAATCAACACCTTGGAAGCAAGAAGCAAGCCAGCCCCCACTTTACCATTGGCTTGCCTCATTGGTGCTCTGGCCGTTGCGGGACGAGATTCCCTACGACGCCCTGGCGGAAAACCCGCACGCTGCGATTGGGCAACCGCTTGCACCTGACAACAAGAACGCCTTTCTCCATCCCCCCACCACAGAACTCCCCGCCGCCTTCGTGTGGGGCGTTCATCTGGCGCGGTGGCTTTCGGTGGTCATGGGGGTGCTCACGGTCTGGGCCACCTGGCGCATGGCGCGCCTGTTGCTCCCCACCATGCCAGAAACGGCGCTCTTCATCGCCGCTTGGCTGGCGGCGTTGCCCCAATTTCTCTTCATCAGCAGCGCCGTCAGCAATGATGCCACGGTCACCGCTCTGGCGACACTCTGTCTCTGGATGCTTTTGCGAGCCATCCGCTTTCAGGGGCTTGCGTGGGGCGAAACGCTGCTCTTGGGCGTGCTGGCGGGGGCGCTGGCGCTGGCCAAACTGAACGGGCTCTTCTTTCTGGTGGTTGCCGCTCCGGTGTTGCTTCTGCTGGAATGGCGCGGCAAGCCTGCACCCCATCGCGTGCGCCCGCTGGTCGTGCTGGTCGCCATTGGCGTTGGCGTGCTCATCATCGCGGGCTGGTGGTACTGGCGCAACTGGACGCTCTACGGCGACCCCACAGGCGTTTCGGCGATGTTGGAGATTGTGGGGCGGTATAGCAAGCCTCGCTCCTTTTCCTTCATGCTGTGGGCGTTCAGCGGCTTGCGCTTTTCATTTTGGGGCGTTTTCGGCTGGTTCAACATTCTTGCGCCCCGCTGGTGGTACACCCTGCTCGATGTGTTGACGCTGGCGGCGCTTGTGGGGCTTGGCGTGCAGGCGTGGCGGGTTTGGCTGCGCCGCCACAGTATCGCATGGCGCACCGCCCTGATGTGGGGCGTGGTGCTGGTGTGGCCGCTTCTCATCCTTGCGGGGGTGTTCAACTGGGCGCGTATCACGCCGGGGGCGCAGGGGCGTTTGCTTTTCCCCGCGCTCGCTCCGCTCATGCTGCTTTTGGGCGTCGGGCTGCGCACCATCACGCCCGCACGATGGCGTGTGCGGCTGGCATGGCTCGCCTGCTCAGCCTGGGCGCTCTCGGCGCTCTGGCTCCCGCTGGGTGTGATTCGCCCCGCGTACACACCACCGCCGCATGGCGAGCAGATAGCGTTGCCAGACGAAATGGTCCGTCTCAACTGGCGCACCGGCGCGATGACGCTTCTGGGGTACACCATATCGCCGCGCGTGCTTGAACCGGGAGCGATGGCGCGCGTTGTGCTCTACTGGCAAGCCGATACCCCGCTTCACGAAGCGTACAGCGTGAGCACCAAATTGTACGGCTACCGCGACGAATTTTTGGGGCAACATGATTCCTACCCCGGTGGGGGAACATACCCCACCACGTTCTGGCAAGTGGGCGAAATCGTCACCGACCCACACTGGATACCCGTCTCCGAGACGGCGGATACGCCGGTACTCGCCGCGTTGTGGGTGAATGTGTATCGCTATGAGACGCGCGAGCCACTTCCCTGGCTGACGCCCGAAGGTCGCCAGCCGTCGTTGCCCGCTGTCGGGCGGGTTGTTATCAAACGCCCTGCGTTTGGAGAACACACCGCGCCACTGGCGACCTTCGATGACGGCATTGCCCTTCTCGCGCATGAGGTGGCGCTTGACGGGGCGCAGGCGGCTGTGCGTCTCACATGGTTGGCGCAACAGCCCCCCTCGGCGGGGTACACCGTATTTGTGCACCTGGTGCCGGCGGATACACTCACGTCGCCGATCACACAGGCGGATGCGCCGCCGCGCGACGGGTTCATGCCCACATGGGCGTGGCAGGCGGGCGACCTGGTGCCGGACGAGCACATGTTGCCCTTGCCGAATGATGTGCCCCCCGGTGTGTATGCCATTATCGTGGGGCTCTATCATCCCGAAACCGGGCGGCGGCTTGCAGTGACGCCGCGCGATGCCGTCTTTGGCGACGCTATACCTGTCGCCCGCCTGATGTTTGACGGCACAACATGGCGTTTGGACGACGACGCACAGGAACGATGATGACCAGAACGCATACAACACGCTGGCGTTCCCTTGCCTGGGTGAGTGTGCTCATCTTGACGGCGTGGTTCATTCGCACGCAAGGGCTTTCCGAGCGCACCTTCTGGCAGGATGAAGGATTGACCCTCTGGCAAATTCGCCAACCCCTGGCGGTCGTCTGGTCGGGGGTGATTGAAGTGCAGGGCGTGCCGACCCAGAACACCCACCCCCCGCTCTACTTCCTGCTGTTGTGGGCGGTGCGGCACGCCATTGGCATGAGCCCTTTCGCCGTGCGCCTCTTCTCCGTCTGGTGGAGTCTGCTCACCATTCCGCTCCTCTTCATCGCCACCGCCCGCCTTGCTGGGCGGCGCGCCGGCGGCATTGCGGCGGCTTTGGTTGCCCTGAGTCCGCTCTACCTCTGGTATGCGCAGGAAGTGCGCATGTATGCCATGCTGGTGGCGCTGGCGGCGTTGTCGCTCTATGCGCTGGTGCGTCTGGTGGAAACCCCCACCCGCCGCACAGTCGCTTTGTACCTGTTGACTGCCGCGGCGCTTGCGTGGACGCACTACGCGGCGCTTTTCTTCCTGGGCGCGCAATTTGTCTTCTTGTTCTTCACCCTGGGGCGGCGGCATATACGCCTCTACTTGCTGGCGGCGGCTGTTGCGGCGGCGGTAGTCGCGCCGTTCGTGCCCTTCATCATCAAGCGCCTGGGCGTTGTTGAGCGTGATTTCTTCTTCGTGCCGCTCCATGTCATGGCGCGCGACCTGCTTCACGGGTTTACGGTGGGCATTTCGCTTCCTGTGACGTATTCCACACCCATTGAAGCCATTGCGGTGCTGGCGCTGGTGTGGGGCGCGTGGAGCGTGGGCGGACGCACGCGCCACTGGTTCCCAGGGCGCAGCCGGTGGCTGGCGGCGACGGCGTGGCTGGGGTTGGTGGTTCTGCCTGTGCTGGCGATGTATCTGGCGGGGTACGTCAAGCCGATGTACCAGGGCGTGCGGCACCTCATGGTCATCAGCCCGGCGTTTTACCTGCTGGCGGGCGTAGGCTTGGCGGCGTTAGCGGCGCGTCATCGTGTGGGCGCGGCGGCGAGTGGCGCGTTGCTCGCGTGCTGGTTGCTGGCGCTGGGCGTGAGCACGGCGGCGTACTTCGTTGATCCGGCGTATCAGAAGGATGATACACGCGGCATGTTTGCTTACATTGCCGACCATTTTCGCCCCGGCGACCTGGTGGTGTTGCACGATCCGGTGCTCTCGCATGTGCTGGAATACGAGCAACCTACCTTGCCGTGGACGGCGTTGCCGCGCTACGGCACGCATGCTGAGATGCCTGTGGCGCGTCAACATTTTTCGGACACACTGCAAAGCGCCGAACGCATTTGGTATGTGCATAGCCCCGGCAACTCGCTCGCCGACCCCGATAACCTGATAGATGCCTGGTTCATGCAAGCCGCCGACGTGCTGGACGCGCGCTTCTTCCACGGGCAAACGGTGGCGCTGGGCGTGACATACTACGACCCGCACGGCGCGGTTGCCGACAGACCGCAACCGACGAATGTACCGCTCAACATAGCCTATCCCGCGGAAGGGCTGCGCCTTGAAGGCGCGCGGGTTCCTTCGCGTGAAGTGGCGGCGGGCGAACGCTTTTTCTTCGACCTGGTTTGGTACAACGAGCGCCCTTTGCAACGCAACCTCAAAGTGAGTGTGCGCCTGTTCGCCCCCGACGGCACGCTGTGGGTGCAGGAAGACCAGTTCCCATTTGCGGGATTGTCGCCAACAACAACTTGGTCGCCTGGGAGTTATCGGCGTTCGCCGCACAGCGTGCGTCTTCCCATGGGCACGCCGCCCGGCGTGTATGAAGTGCGTTTCTTGCTCTATGACGCCGAGACCGGCGAGCCGCTGGTTCACGCCAACGGTTCGCCCGACGTTTCGCTGGGGCAGGTGCATGTGCAACCCAACCCCCATCAGGCGGAATGGCGCGCGCCGGTGCGCCTGCGTGGGCAGGCGGGCGAGGCGCGTTTGGTGGGGGCTGACCCCTGGCCCGAAACGGTGCGCGTGGGGCAATCTGTGGCGCTTGCCTTCTACGTGGAAGTGCCCCCCGCCTTGGCGGATGCCTTCTTCGACGTTGAATTGGTCGCCGAGGATGGCACGCGCCTGGCGCGCGCCGAAGGCACAGTGCTCCCTGCATTCGCCGAGCCGTCGCGTCTCACCGCGCCCACACTTGTGCAGGTGCGGCGCACGCTTGCGGTTTCGCCGTCGGGTCCGGCGGGCGATGCCGTGGTGCGTGTGCGCCTGCGCGATGCGCGGGGCGAACCGCTACCGTGGGCGCGCTGGTGGGGGCTGCGCCGCACTGAGTGGCTTGCAGTGGGGCGGTTGCGTGTGGAAGACCGCCCGCGTCGGTTCGAGATGCCGGAGCGAGGGACGCCTGTGGGGGCGGCGTGGGCGCAAGGCGTTCAGTTGGCGCGCGCTGAATGGCCGGCGACCGTGCGAGCGGGTGAAACGGCGCCGGTGGTGCTCATCTGGCAGGCGGGCGGTGCCACCGAAGCGCGCTTCAAAGTGTTCGTCCACCTGCGCGACGCCCAAAACCGCGTGGTGGCACAGCATGACGCCGAACCGGCGGGCGGTGAAGCGCCCACCAACGGGTGGCAGGCGGGCGAAATCATCGTGGATGAGCACCTGGTCAATGTGCCGGCGGAGACGCCGCCGGGCGAATATGGGCTGTACGTGGGGCTGTACGATAGCGTGAGCGGCGCGCGGTTGCCGCTGGCTGAGGGGGGCGACGAGTGGCGCTTGGGCGTTGTTCAGGTGCAAGCCCCGTAGCCCATTTGGGCGGGAAGGGACTACACAAACGGAGGTTGAGTCTATTTCAGATGGGGCTATAATTGGACTATCACGCTTGACACCGGCGCGCCAGGCCGTGCCGGTTTTTTTATGGGAGGGAGATATGTCAGCAACATTGGTCTTGTTTCTTACATTGTCAATTGTCTTGTTGACAGCGAAGGGGCTGGGGTGGCTCAGCACCCGTTTCGACCAGCCGGCGGTGCTGGGGGAATTGCTAGCCGGCTTGATTTTAGGACCGACCGTCCTCGGCTTGCTTGGCTGGCCGATCTTCGCCGAACACCATGAAACCATGCAAGAAACGTTCCACCTCTTGGCGGAACTGGGCGTGCTGGTGCTCATGTTCCTGGCGGGGCTGGAAATCGAGCCGGAGGAATTTTTTCGCAGTGGCGCGGTTGCCGTCTGGGCGGGGGTTTCTGGTGTGGTTGTCCCGCTCGTGTTGGGGGCGTTGCTGGCGCTCCTGTTCGGCTATCCGGGCCTGGAAGCGGTCTTCATCGGCATTATTCTCACCGCCACAAGCGTGAGTATCTCCGCGCAAACGCTCATGGAGTTGGGCTACTTGCGTTCCAAAGTGGGGATTGCGCTGCTTGGCGCGGCAGTGGTGGACGACGTGTTGGGCATTCTCATTCTCAGCCTCTTCGTCGCACTGGCGGGGGCTGGTTCCACCGGCGCGGGCTTGGTGTGGCTGGTGGTGCGCATGGTGCTCTTCCTCGTCGGCGGCTACGTGGTTGGGCGTGCGGTGTTGCCGCGCTTTGTCGAGTGGATGGATGAAATTCCGCTCGCGGAGTCCATGGTGGCGGCGGTGCTGGCCATCATGTTCATCTACGGCTGGGCGGCGGAAACGCTGGGCGCCGTCGCGCCTATCACGGGCACTTTCCTTGCGGGGCTCATTCTCACGCAAAGCCGCCTGCAACACAAAATCGCCGACCGGCTTTTCCCCATTGCGTTTGGCTTTCTGGTGCCCGTTTTCCTGGTCAACATTGGGTTGAACGCCAATTTGCGCGTGTTGAACCAGCAACAATGGCTCTTCGGGGGGTTGCTGGTGCTGGTGGCGGTGCTTGGCAAAGTGGTGGGGTGCGGTGTCGGCGCACGGCTGGGCGGCTTTGAACCGCGGGCGGCGTTTCAACTGGGTGTTGGCATGATTTCGCGCGGCGAGGTGGGCTTGATTGTCGCCACCATTGGGCTCAGCCAGGGCGTTATCGGCGCCGACATTTTCGCCGTGACGGTGCTCATGGTGCTGGCGACAACGCTTCTTACACCGCCCTTGTTGCGCTGGGCACTGCGCCTTTCGCCGGAAGAGGTGTTGGAAGAAAGCGGCGAACCGCTACCGCTGCACGAACTCTAAAAGCGATCGTGGCGTCGTTTCCCAAGCCGCTCCGCACACGTGGGGCGGCTTTTGGCTTTTGCCGCATGGTGCGGCAACGCATGATGCCGGGGAGACGTACAACAAAGAGGGCTGTTGTTGCTGGGCGTAGTGTTGGTACAATAGGATCAACACAATGGCTAACGAAAGGGGAAGGTGATACCGATGAACACAAAAGGGCGCACGCTCTGGTCGTTGACGGTGTTGTTGTTGCTGGTTTGGGCGAATATCGTTCACCCGCTGGCGGCGCTGGCGCAAAGCGAACGCCCGCAGGTGCTGGTACTCACGTTTGAGGGGCCTGTCACACCCGTTCTGGTCTCGTACTTGGAACGTGCGGAGAAAGAAGCCCTGCAACGGGACGCCGAGTTGATTGTCTTGCGGCTTGACACGCCCGGCGGCTCTGTGGAGGTGATGGGCGATGTGGTGCGCCACCTGGACAACGCCCAAGTGCCGGTGGCGGTCTTTGTCTGGCCGAGCGGGGCACGGGCGGCTTCGGCGGGGACGTTCGTGGTGCTGGCGGCGCATGTGGCGGCGATGGCGCCCAAAACCACCATGGGCGCGGCGTCGCCGGTGGACGCTAGCGGTGCCGAGATGGACGAAACGCTGGCGAGGAAAATCACCAACGACCTTGTCGCCAGTATTCGCGCGCATGCCGAACGGCGAGGACCCGACGCCGCGGAATGGGCAGAACTGGCTGTGCGCGAAGCCGTTGTCGCTACGGCGGATGAGGCGCTGGAATTGGGGTTGATTGATGCCATTGCGCGCGATGTGCCCGACTTGCTTGAACAGGTGGACGGGGTGAGCGTGGAAGTGCAGGGGGAACCGCACACATTGCACCTGCGCGATGCCGTCATCGTCGAACTGCCCATGACGCCGCTGGAACAATTCCTGCACACCATTGCCGACCCCAACATTGCGCTGTTGTTGCTCTCGCTGGCGGGGGTCGCCATTCTCATCGAATTGCAAAGCCCAGGCGGCTATGTCGCGGGCATTTTTGGCGTGATTGCCCTGGTGCTCGGCTTTTATGCGCTGGGCGTGCTGGACGCCAATTTTGCCGGCTTGGGCTTGCTGCTGTTGGCGTTCTTCCTCTTCTTCCTGGAAGTTCTTTCCCCCTCGGTGGGGGTGTTTGCGCTGGGGGGCGGTATTGCGTTTGTGCTTGCGGGGCTTTTGCTCTTCAACGGGCGTGAGTACGCCACCGTGTCGCTCCCCTTCCTGCTGACAATGGCGGTGCTGCTGGTGTTGTTCTCGATTTTCGTGCTGACCACAGTGGTGCGCTTGCGCAAAAAGCCGCCCGTCACGGGACAGGAGGGCATGATTGGACTGGTGGGGGTGGTGCGCGAACCCCTGACGCCGGAAGGCATTGTGCATGTGCATGGCGAAGTCTGGCGCGCGCGGAGCCTGAACGGCACGCTTGACGTGGGGCGGCGGGTGCGTGTGGTGGGGCTGGAAGGCATGACCTTGCTCGTCGAACCGGTCGAAGACGAAACGCCCACGGTAGCGAGCACCTGAGCGGCGATTTTTCGGTTGGTCGGCTTTCTGGTATGCTCTCCCCATGAATTCGCGCAAACGACGCATGGAGCCACGCTATGAGTGAGAGCAAAGCGAAAATTCTCATTGTGGATGACGAAGACCGCATGCGGCGCTTCATTCGCATGAACCTTGAATCAGAGGGCTTTCTGGTTGAAGAAGCCGCCGACGGGATGGAAGCGCTCGAAAAAGTGCGCGATTGGCTGCCCGATTTGGTCTTGCTGGATGTGCGCATGCCCAAATTGGATGGCTTTGAGACGTTGCAGTACATTCGCGAAGTGAGCGACGTCCCCGTCATCATGCTGACGGTACGCAACGATGAAGAAGACCGCGTGCGCGGTTTGGATTTGGGCGCCGACGACTATCTGGGCAAGCCGTTCAGCCCGCGCGAGTTGGTCAGCCGCATTCGGGCGGTGTTGCGGCGCACGCGCCAGGTGGAAACCGAAGAAGGCTTGCTCAAAATTGATGATTATCTCACGATTGATTTCCGCAATCAGGAGGTGATTGTGGGGGGGAAGCGGGTCAAACTGCGCCCCACTGAGTGGAAGTTGCTCTACCACCTGGTGAAGAATGCGGGCTGGGTGATGACGCATGACATGTTGCTGGCGAAAGTGTGGGGGCACGAGTACCAGGGCACGCCGGAGTATGTGCGGCTGTACATCACCTATCTGCGCAAAAAAATCGAACCCGACCCCAGCAACCCACGCTACATTTTGACCGAGTACGGCACGGGCTATCGGTTTGTGGATTACAAGCGTTTGCAGAAAGAACAGCAGGAATCGAGCGCACAAGACAAGCCGAAAGAGTAAAAGGTTGCCCTTGGCAAAACGGCCACCCTGCACGGGTGGCTTTTTTTATGCCGACGCCGCGCCGAGGAGGTGCTCGGCGGCGGCAATCACTTCATCCACCGAGACCGCTTCAATGGCGCGGTTGGGGCAACAATCGGGGCGGGCGCGTCCATGCTCAAAACAGGGGTTGCACCCTACGCGGTGCCAGAGCGTGAGGCTGCGCGGGGTGTAGGGCGCGTAGCGGGCGGGGTCGCTGGGGCCGAAGATGGCGATGACGGGCGCGCCGCACGCCGCGGCAAGGTGCATTGCGCCGGTATCGTTGCCGATGAAGAGCGCCGCGCGTTCCAGCAGAGCGCCTGTTTCATCCCATGAAAGCGTACCGGCAAGCGATTCCGCCCATGTGCCGGCAACGTCGCTCGCCAGCGCCTGGTCGTTGGGTCCACCGATAACCACCACGCGGCGTCCCTGGGCGGCAAAGTGGCGCGCCACCGCCGCAAAGCGCGAGGCAGGCCAGCGCTTGCTGAGCAAGACCATGCCGGGATTTTCGCCCCCCGCCGGGTGAATGACGATGGGGCGCGTTTCGCCCAGCAGGGCGTGTATGCGTGCGCGCGCCGTTTCAGTGGGGTAGAATTCACTGCGTACGCCGTCGGTGGGGACGCCGACAACACGCGCCACGTCAAGGTAGAGTTCGGCTTCGTGGCGAAGTTCGGCGGGCACCGGTGCAGTGTGCGTGTGAAAAAGCCCTCGCCCGCCGGAATCAAGCCCCAGGCGTTGCGGGATACCGGCAAGCGCCGCCAGAAGTCCCAGCAGGGGGGAGCGTTCAAGCACGATGGCGGTATCGTAGCGCCGCCGGCGTAGGTGGCGTGCGAGCGTCAGGAATTCGCGCCAGGTGTAGGCGCCCCCACCCAAAACGTTGCCGCTTGCGATGAGCGCATGCAGGCGGGGGTTGTTCACCAGCATGGGGCGAGCGTGTGCGCCCACCAGCCACTCAAATTGGGCGTGGGGAAAAGCGCGGTGGAAGGCGGCAAGGGTGGGCGTCGCGAGCAGGACATCGCCCACACAGCACGGTTTGATGATGAGCACGCGGCGCGGTGGGCGGAATGTGCGGTTCTGCCAGGGGCGGCGTACCGCTGACGCCAACCACAACGCGCGTTCCAGCCCGTTAGGCCGCATGGGCTTCCTCGCGTCTGTGGCTGCGCCACGCCCAGAAGAGCCCCCCACACCAGAGCAACCACGCCACGCTGCTGACGCCCAGCCCCAACAGCCAGCGCGGTGGGCGGTAGGTGAGCGTCAGCGTGTGTTCACCGGGGGGGACGGGCACGCCAATGATGAAGCCGTCGGTGCGCAACCACTCAACGGGTTGACCGTCGAGCGTGGCGTGCCAGCCAGGGTCGGCGATTTCCGCCAGTACCACAAACGTGGGCGCTGACGCCTGCACCCCAACCTGCAAGAAGCCGGTGCGCTGGTCGAGCACGTTCACGGTGGCGGTGCCTTCCACAGGCGGCGGGGAGACTTCCACTATGGCGGTGGTGTACGCGTCAAAGTCGCGGTCATCCACACGGTCGGCGATAGCGTCATCGTCGGTCATCTGCACCAGCGTCGCCACCGACCAGGCGCGGGGGCGCGGTTCGCGCACTTCCCAGAGGAAGAACCCCTCTTCTTCGTAGAGACGCGAGAAGGCGTTGGGGTCCAGGTTGGGGTCCTGGCTGACGACGTACTGCACCGCGAGCAGTTTCCACTCGTACCACGAATCAATGGCGTTCAAGAAGCGGCGTGTGCGTTCCAGGCGCAAAGGGTTGTTGCCGCCTAGCGCTTCGTAGCCGTACAGCATGCCGGCGTTGCCTTCGGGCGGAAGCAGGCTGGCGTCGTTCACGCGGTGGTGGCCGGCGGTCTCGGCAATCACGTTGTAGAGGGTGCGTTCAGGCCAGATGGTTTCTGGTGGGGGACCCTGGTGATAGCGTTGATTGACGCTCATCAAGTTGAATGCCAGCACCACGGTGAGCAGGCTCGCCGGCACAAGGGGGTGCGGCGCTTCTTCGGCAAAGGCGACAATGAGCCATGCGAGCGAACCGAACAGTGCCAGCATGAGGATGCCGTTGGTCAACGGGCTTTCGAGTGCCATGAGGGCGAAAACCAGCACCCACCCAACGGCGGCTACTCCTGCGCTCAGACGGGCGGCGGTTGCGCGAACCGTGTTTGTCGGGGTCATCAGCGCCAACAGCCCCCAGCCGACCAACAAGGCTTGCGCTACGCTGAACATGAGCAGAGCGCGTTCCTGGTTGCGCACGGCGTTCCAGCCGGGGAGCAGCAGGTAGGCGATGGCGTAGAAGGCGCCTGTGCCGCCAAATGCGAGCAGGAGCGAAAGCAGTCCCACGCTGAGCCAGAACCATTTTTCAAGCGATGCATGCCGGCTTTTGAGGGCGGCGACGAGCAGAACGAGGACGATGGGACCCAGATAGAGCGGCGTACCGATGTCCGCATTGGGGACGAACAGAAAAATCACGTCGTGCCAGTTCAGCCCAGGGCTGACAAATTGAAAATCGAGTTGCTGGCGTTCCGAGCGAGCAATGAAGTCGAGTGTGGGGAGCAGTTGAACAGCCGCGAGGGCAATCCCTAGCGCGAAGGGCAACACCAGCGTGAGCAGACGATGCGACCATGTGCGCACGGGGGCATGCCACAAGCAAAAGAGCGTGTAGGCAAAGCCCAGATACGCCATGTAGAGCGCACTTTGGGGGTGTCCGGCAAGCAGTGCCAGCGCGAAGACGGCGGCGGCAAGCAAAGCGAAGCGTATGCGTTCCCGGCGCTGTTGGCTGAGGGCGGCGCGGCGCAATGTCCACAGCCACCAGGGCGTCCACGCGATCGTTTCCATAATAGCGACTTGTTGCACGGGGAAACCGGTGAGATACCCGCCCAAGCCGAACGCAAGCGCCGCACCAATTGCCGGCAGGCGCGTTTTTGTTTGCAGGACGGCGCGCGCGAGGATGTACATGCCGATGGTTGCCCATGCGACATGCGCAATCACTTCCCATTCCAGCGCTATGAGGGGCAGTGAACCACCGTGCAAAAGAGCGTTCAAGACGGCGGGGGGATAGAGCGCCGCCATTTGGGGGTCTGCCAGACCGGGTTGTCCACCCCAAATGTGGGGATTCCAGAAAGGCAGGCGGCCGGCGGCCAGTTCACGCGCGGCGAAGGCGCGGAGCGGCCAGTATTGATGGGTGAAGTCGCCGATGGGAAAGATACGGCGGTCGGCGGCGTTGGGCGCCCAGACGCGCCAAAAGAAAAGCGCCACAAGGAGCGCCAACCCGATGACAATCCCCCCGTCTTTGTTGACAATCTGCTGAAATCGCTTGACCTGTTTCGCGTTCATTGGTTGCTCCTCGGTTGCAAGCGCTCCATTCTATAAAACTCGTTCAGACTGGCAATTGCCCCCTGCCCTGGAAAAAACTCGCGTTTGACAAAGTCTATAAACGGGCGATGATAGCCTGCACAATGCAAAATCCGTTTCATCATGAAGAGATTTTGTGTTTTGTTTGTGAGCCGAAAGCTGACAAATCGAAAGGAGTTCGACCATGGGCGTTGAATTTGAAGTAAAGTTTCGCCTCCCATCGGGTGGTTGGCATTCTTTTCGGTCGCTACAAGAGTTAGGGCGCTTTCGGCTCAAACCACTGCCGCCGATCCAGGTGCATGATGTCTATTACGACACCGCGGCGCGTGAATTGTTGCATGCGGGCTACGGCTTGCGCTTTCGCACCAGCAAGGGGCGCACCGTGGCGACGTTGAAGACGTTGGCGACGGTCACACCCGAGGGTGTGCAACGCCGCAATGAAATTGAAGCATTGCTCCCCTCACCCACATTGCACGTCCATGCGTGGCCCCCTTCGCGGGCGCGTGATACCCTGCTGCAGTTGATTGACACGCTGCCACTGGAAGAGCTGTTTGTCATCGAACAGTATCGTGAGCGAAAAGCCGTGATGCAAGGGGGGCGTTTCTTGGCGGAATTGTTCCACGATCGGGTCGAGTTGCGCGCGGGGCACTTGACCGAAACCTGGTATGAGCTGGAAGTGGAGCGCCGCCTGGACGCCGACGAAGAGCACTTGCACGAGATTGCTACCCTGCTTCAGCAAGAATTTGGGTTGGACATTGAACGGCGTTCCAAATTCCACCGTGGTTTGAAGTTGCGTGAACGGCTCGACTTGACGCGCTTATCTTCGTGAGACGTCCGCGCCGACTTTGTGAATAAAGGCGCTTGCGGTGAAATGAGATTGTGATACAATGCGCAACCGCGCGAGAGGGGGCCAGTCTTTCCCCCTGCTTTTCCCAAGTTCAACTCGTTGGATCCAATGATGGAGGACCTCTAACATGCGCGAATACGCAGTTTTGGGGGCTTTTTTGCTTGTCGGCATTATCTTGCCGGCCGCAGTGGTGATTGGCGGGTGGTTGTTGGGGCCCAAGCGTGCCAACCCCGTCAAAAACTCCACGTATGAATGTGGTCTTGAAACGGTCGGCGAGACCTGGATTCAGTTCAAAGTGCAGTACTACGTGTACGCCCTGATTTTCGTGATTTTCGATATCGAAGTGGTCTATCTCTACCCGTGGGCGGTCGCGTACAACCGTCTCGGGCTCTTCGCGTTGGTGGAGGCGCTGATTTTCGCCGGCATCCTCGTTGCAGGGTTGTTCTACGCGTGGCGAAAAGGCGCGCTGGCGTGGTTCTAAACACCAAACGCGCTTTTTGAATGTCCGAGGGAGGATCCATGCAGCAACTCGATCGCTTGTTCATTACGATAGGGGATTGGTTCCATTCACTGCTGGCGCAGTGGCTGCCCGAACCAGTGGTGAGCGCTATCGGTATGTTGTTGAGCGCGCTCATCATCATGACGATTGCCGCCGTGACCATGCTTTACATGACCTATCTGGAACGTAAGGTCGTGGCGCGCATTCAGGACCGTATCGGTCCCAACCGCGTCGGTCCGTTTGGGGTGTTGCAGCCCATTGCCGACGGGATCAAGATGTTCACCAAGGAAATGATTGTGCCCACGCAGGCGCACAAGGTGGTCTACAACCTGGCGCCTGTGCTGGCGGTGACGCCCGCGATGATGGCGTTCGCCGTCATTCCGTTTGGGCGTGATATGGTGGCATCGGATTTGGATGTGGGGTTGCTCTACCTCATCGCGGTCAGCTCGGTGACCGAAATTGCGATTGTGATGGGGGGCTGGGCAAGCCGCAACAAGTATTCGCTGTTGGGTGGCATGCGTGCCGCCGCGCAAATGCTCTCGTATGAAATCCCCATGGTGCTGGTGGTGCTCAGCCTGGTGCTGATGGTTGGGTCGCTGCGGTTGAGCGACTTTGTGGATGTGCAGACGGTGCCGCTGGCGCTTTTGCAACCCTTCGCTTTCGTGGTCTTCCTGATTTCCGCCGCCGCTGAAGTGGCGCGTTCCCCGTTCGATATTCCCGAAGCCGAATCCGAATTGATTGCGGGCTATCACACCGAGTACGGGGGAATGCGCTTTGCCCTCTTCCAGATGGCGGAATTCGTGGCGGCGTTGGGGATGGCCTGCATCATGGTGACGCTTTTCCTCGGTGGGTGGCGCTCGTGGATTATCCCGCTGCCCTCGTGGCTCTGGTTTGTCATCAAGACGTTCATCCTCATCAACGTCTGGTTCTGGTTCCGTGGGACGTTCCCGCGCTTGCGCATTGACCAGTTGCAATCCCTGGCGTGGAAGTTCCTTGTACCGGCTTCGTTGCTGCATGCGATTATGACGGCTGTGCTGGTGACGTTCTTCCCGCTGGTGAAGGATGGGCAATTGGTCGTGCAAGGTGCTGAGTGGTTGACAACGACAGTCGTGTACTTCGTGGCAAACGTGGTGTTGCTCTTCGTGCTGATGGTGCTTTATCGCCCGTATGTGCGCCGCACGGTGCGCCAGTTGCGTGTGGCAACGCCTGCCGCGACGGCACGACAGCAGGAGGTGCAGGCGGCATGACACTGGAACAAGGCATTTTCATTCTCGCCAGTCTGCTCATGCTGGGGTCGGCGCTTGCAATGGTGACGGCTCGCAGCATGTTCGTAGCCGCACTCTGGATGATTGGCACGTTTGCCGGCGTGGCGGTGCTCTTCATCCTGTTGAACGCCGGCTTTCTGGGGATTGTGCAAATCCTCATCTACATTGGTGCGATTGCGGTGCTCATTTTGTTCGCGATTATGCTCACCCCCGACGTCATGGGGCTGAAGCCAGGCCCGCGTTACACAGGGCAGTGGCCGCTGGCGGCTGTGATGGCTAGCACCCTGGCGGCGGTCATAGTGCTCTTGCTGGTGCGCGCTGGGAGCGACTGGCGCATTGCCGACCACGCACCTGATGTAGCCAACTTTGCCGTCCAATTGGGTGAAGCCTTCATGACGCACTACCTCTTGCCGTTTGAGGTGGCTTCGGGGGTGTTGCTGGTGGCGTTGATTGGCGCGTTGGTGATTGTCAGGGACGAATAAGCAGAGGCGAGGAGACCTATGTCGAGCATTCCGTTGAATTGGTATCTCATTGTGGCCGCCCTGCTCTTCTGTATTGGCTTGTTTGGCGCCCTTTCGCGCCGCAATGCCATTGGGATTTTGATGGGTATCGAGCTCATGCTCAACGCGGTCAATATCAACCTGGTGGCATTCTGGCGCTATGTGGAGGTGGACGGGCTGGCCGGGCAGATGTTCGCTATTGTGGTGATTACGGTCGCCGCCGCCGAAGCGGCTGTGGCGCTGGCTCTGGTGCGTGCGCTCTATCGCTCGCGCGATACCGTCAATGTTGAAGAAATTGATTTGCTGAAGTGGTAATCATCGAGGCGTGCAGACCATTGAGTTGGTGAGGCGACGATATGGAATCTATCCTGAATTACACGCCGCTTATTCCGGTCTTTCCGATCGTGGCGTTTCTGAGCATCATCCTGCTGACGCGCGATAACAAGCGCCTCAGCTCGACGATTGCGATCGTCGGTGCGGCGCTCGCCTGGTTGCTCTCGTGGGCGGTTTTCTTCGCCAGCCTGGGGGCACACCTGGCTGAGCATCCGCACGTGCAGGTGCTCGACTGGCTCCCCACTGGGACCAGCATTTTCAAGATGAGCGTGATGGTTGACCCGCTGACGGCGATCATGCTGGTGATGGTGCCGTTCGTGGCGACGCTCATCTTCATTTACAGCACGGGCTACCACAATTTGGGCAAGCGCGAAATCTCCGAAGAGGAGTGGTTGCGCCTGACCCTGAGTGGCGGCAAGGAGATGCCGGAAGCGCCCTACGTGGAGCCGAAGTATTCGCGCTTCTTTGCCTATGTCTCGCTCTTCTTGGCGGGGATGCTCACGTTGGTGGTGAGCGGTAACTTGTTGCTGCTCTTCATCGCGTGGGAAATCATGGGCTTGTGCTCCTACTTGCTCATCGGTTTCTGGTTCTACAAAGATTCGGCTGCCAACGCCGCCAAGAAGGCGTTTTTGACCACGCGCGTTGGTGACGTGTTGCTCTTCATGGGGTTGGCATTGCTCTACAGCAAAACGGGCTCGCTCAACCTCTATGAAATTCTCACGGCTGAAAAGATTGAATTGTTGAAAGAAGCCACGGTTACGCTGGGCTTTATGAACATTCCGGCGTTGCCCACAATTGCGCTGTTGATTTTCGGCGGTGCGGTGGGCAAGAGTGCGCAGTTCCCGCTGCACGTCTGGTTGCCGGATGCGATGGAAGGCCCGACGCCGGTTTCGGCGATGATTCACGCGGCGACCATGGTGGCGGCTGGTGTGTTCCTGGTCGCGCGCATGTTGCCGCTCTTTGAGCCGCTGGAAGGCTCCTGGTGGCTCAACGTCGTGGCGCTGATTGGTGCGTTCACCGCTGTTTTTGCCGCAACGATTGCTGTGGCGCAAAACGATATCAAGCGTGTGCTGGCGTACTCCACTATCTCGCAGTTGGGGTACATGTTTGCGGCGTTGGGCATTGGCGGCTTTATCGCCGGTGTGTTCCACATGCTCACGCACGCCTTCTTCAAGGCGCTGCTCTTCCTGGGTTCGGGGTCGGTGATTCACGGTATGGAACATGGTGTGCACCATGTGGCGCACCACAACCATGGCCATGGCGATCATCATGACCACCCCGACCCGCAGGACATGTGGAACATGGGCAACCTGCGCAAGCACATGCCCGAAACGTTCTGGACGTACCTTGTCGGGACGATGGCGCTGGCTGGTATCCCCATCATCACAGCGGGCTTCTGGTCGAAGGACGAAATCCTGGCTGAAGCCTACGAAATCTGGACGCATGAAGGCTTGACGCATGGCGCTATCCCCTTCATCGTCTGGCTGCTGCTGACGATTGGCGCGGTGCTCACCGCGTTCTACATGGGGCGCCAGCTGGGGCTGGTGTTCTGGGGCAAGGAACGCACCGAAGCGGCGAAGCATGCCCACGAGTCGCCCCGCTCGATGACGGTGCCGCTGATGGTGCTGGCTATCTTCTCGATTGGCTTTGGCTGGATCAACATCCCCGACAACACGCCTGTGTTGGGGGCGATTGCCGAAAGCCTGGGCATTGCCGGCTGGCTGCACCACTTCCTGGCGGAAACGCATATGGCGGCGCTTGGGCATGAATACCATGGCGTGCCCTTTGTGGTGCCGGTGGCGACGCTTTCCAGCTTGCTGGCGATTGCTGGGCTTGTCGGCGGAATTTGGCTCTACAAGGATGTGACGGGAGACGCTACGGTTTCCGCCTTCGAGCGGGACCCGGTGGCGCGCCTGTTCGCCAAAATCCCGCTGATTGGGAAGCCGCTGTGGCGCATGTTGGAGAACAAGTACTACGTGGACGAAATTTACAGCACGCTGGTGGTGCGCCCAGTGGTGGCGTTCGCCGACTTCCTGTTCAAGTTTGACGATGCCTGGATTATTGACCCGATTGTCAACGGTGTGGGGCGCTTTGGGCGCTTCCTCGCCGACGTTGGGCGTATCATTGATGTCTACGTTGTAGATGGTACGGTCAACCTGGTAGGGTTCATGGCTGATGAATTGTCCGCCGGTCTCCGTCGGTTGCAGACCGGTCGTGTACAAAACTATCTGGTCATTTTGCTGGCCGGTGTGCTGGCGCTGGCCGGTTTGTTCCTGTCCTAATATCGTAGAAGCGAGGAGGCACTGGCCGAGATGAATGGTCTTCCGATTCTTTCAATCATCACGTTCGCACCGTTGGTTGCCGCGCTCGTGGTTCTCTTCCTGAACAACGAGCGTGCCATCAAAACCTGGTCGGTTTTGTCCAGTTTCGTCATCTTCTTGTTGACGCTCTGGCTTTGGTTTGCGGTTGACCCCAAGGCGTTGGGGCCGGGTGAATTCGCATTCCTTGAAGAGTATCAGTGGATTCCGGCAATCAACGTCTTCTACCGCATGGGGGTGGACGGGCTGAGCGTGCCGCTCATTACGCTGACCGGTTTGCTCACGTTCCTGTCCATCTTCTACAGCACGTATGTCATCAATCATCGTGTGAAAGAGTACTTCTTCCTCTTCCTTTTCCTGGAAGTGGGGATGTTTGGCGTCTTCACGTCGCTGGACTACTTCCTCTTCTACGTCTTCTGGGAAATTGGTCTGGTGCCGATGTACTTCCTCATCGGTATCTGGGGTGGTCCGCGCCGTGAATATGCCGCCATCAAGTTCTTCATCTACACGCTGGCCGGCTCGGTTCTGATGTTGTTGGCGATGCTGGGGCTCTACTTCAGCACGGGGACATTCGACCTGACGGCCTTGCCGGGACAGGAACTCTTCGGTGGCAACTTCGTGTTGAAGAGCCTCGCGTTCTGGGGCATTTTCCTGGCGTTCGCCATCAAGGTGCCCATGTGGCCCTTCCACACCTGGTTGCCTGACGCGCACGTGGAAGCGCCAACCGCTGGTTCGGTCATCCTGGCTGGTATCTTGTTGAAGCTGGGTGGGTATGGCTTCCTGCGCATTCTCATGCCCATCTTCCCCGATGTGTTCAACGCCTACTGGCCGGTGGTGGCTGTGCTGGCGGTGATTAGTATCGTGTACGGCGCGTTGGTGGCGATGGCGCAGTGGGACTTGAAGAAGCTGATTGCCTACTCGTCGGTCAACCACATGGGCTATGCCATGCTGGGTATCGCGGCGGCGGCGGCGACGCTGAACAGCAGCGACCCGGCGGTGCTGGATAGCCGCGCCATCGCGGTCAACGGCGCCATCTTCCAGTTCATCGCCCACGGTTTGATTACCGGCGCCTTGTTCTTCCTTGTGGGGGTGATTTACGAACGCGCCCACACGCGCGACCTGAAAGCCTTTGGCGGGCTGGGCGCGGTTGTGCCGAAGTACTACGCCTTTATGGCGGCCGCCACCTTTGCAAGCCTTGGTTTGCCGGGGCTGGCTGGGTTCGTGAGTGAGTTCATGGTCTTCCGTGGCGCGTTCGCCATTATTCCCTACATTGCCGCCATCGGTGTCATCGGTATCGTGGTGACGGCGGCGATGTACCTCTGGAAGATTATCCAGATGGTCTTCCTTGGCCCGCTCAATGAAAAGTGGAAAGATTTGCCTGACATGCACTGGTGGGAAATTGCCACGCTGACGCCGCTGGTCATTCTCTTCACGGTGTTCGGCGTCTATCCCAAGCCCATTCTGGACTATGTCAATGCCGGTGTGGTGGCGTTGTTGAATCTGATGGGGTAAGCGACCAACGTGGAATGGGGCGGCGCTGCAAGCCGCCCCCCGGCAAACTTTGTATTGTGGAGGCACGGACGTGCAAATCAACTGGGTTGATACAACATTCTTGCTCGCACCGGAAATTTTGCTGACCGTTGGTGCGCTCATCGTGCTGGTGTTCGACTTGTTTATTGAAGACGACACCAGCCCCATTTTGCCCGGCTTTACGTTCTTGGTGCTGGTGAGCGCATTGGCGGCGGCTGCTGCACATGCGGTGTTGGGCGTCAACGATGTGGCGTTGTTCATGTTTGCCGCCGACCCGTTGACGCACTTCTTCCGCTTGCTGGGTATTGGCGCGGCCTTGCTCGTTTTGTTGGTGAGCGTGAACTACGTGCAAGCCCGTAGCAAGCACACGGGCGAATTTTACAGCCTGCTGCTGTGGGTCACGTTAGCCGTGGTGCTGGTCGCGGGCGCTCACGACCTGATTTTGCTCTACCTGGCGTTTGAATTCCTCAGTATCACCAGTTATGTGCTCGTGGGCTGGTTGCGCGACGATACCCGCAGCAATGAAGGCGCGATGAAGTACTTGCTCTTTGGGGCGATTTCGTCGGCTATCATGCTGTACGGCATGTCGCTGCTGTATGGGGCGACGGGAACGACGCGCCTGACCGAGATTGCCGCCTTCTTCTTGCAGCCCGAAACGCAAATTACCGGACTCTACTCGATGGTCATCCCTGCGCTGGTCTTCTTGCTGGCGGGGATTGGCTTCAAGATTTCGCTGGTGCCCTTCCACCAATGGGCGCCCGACGCGTACGAAGGCGCACCAACGCCGGTGGCGGCGTTCCTCTCGGTGGGCTCCAAAGGCGCAGGCTTCGCCGTCTTGTCCCGCGTCCTGCTGGAAGCGATGCCGGCGTTCCAGGAACACTGGACGTCGCTCCTGGTGGTGCTGAGCATTCTCACGATGACGCTGGGGAACCTGGTGGCGCTGCGCCAGACCAACATGAAGCGCCTGCTGGCGTACTCTTCGATTGCCCAAGCCGGCTACATTCTGATGGGGCTGGCGGCGTATACGGCTGGTGCGCCCTTCCCGGCGGATGGGTTGTCGGGCGTGTTGGTTTACCTCGTGGCGTACCTCTTCACGAACGTGGGCGTTTTCATCGGCGCGGTGATTTTTGAGCAAGCCACCGGCTCCGTTGCCATCTCGGATTACGCCGGCTTGGTTCGCCGCTCGCCGTGGCTGGCCTTCACGTTCGTGGTCTTCTTCCTCAGCCTGGCGGGCTTGCCGCCGACAGCCGGCTTCGTTGGGAAGTTGGCGGTCTTTTACGCTACGGTCGCCAAGGGGCTTTACTTCCTAGCGATTATCGGTGTGCTGAACAGCGTGGTGAGTGTCTACTACTACTTCAACGTCATTCGCCAGATGTTCTTCATGCCCGCGCCGGAAGGAGCGGAACGGGTGCGCTTCCCGGCGAGCATGGGGCTGGCGCTGGCGATTTCGTTCGTGGGCACGTTGCTGATTGGGTTCTATCCCGAACCCTTCCTGAACCTGGCGAACATGAGCCGCGACTTCATCTCGGCCTTGCCGTTGCTCTAATGTCGCTACGTGCGATACCGTAAAAAACCGCTCTGGTTTCCCAGGGCGGTTTTTTTATGCCTGCTCATCGTGGCGTTGGGGGCGGGCGCGTTTGCCTTCTTGCGGTTCAAAGTAGAGCCGTTGGGTGGGATAGGCAAGGTCTATGTCGCGCTCTTGCGCAAAGGCGCGAAGCACTTCTTTCCACAGATATTCAGCGGTGCTACGGCGTTGGCGGGCGCGGGTCATATAGCGCATGGTCAGGCGTACACCGTTATCCACCACGTCGAGGTACACTGTGGGGGAGATGGTGGGGAAGAGAATGTAGTAGCGCCGCGTGGCGCGTTTAAGTTCGGCGTGCGCGGCGTCGGCTTCTTGCGCCCAATAGCGTTCCAGAATGTTGCGCAAGATGGTTTCGGCTTTCTCCCAGTTGCTTTCAAAGGTAATGACGACGGGAATTTCATTCCAGATATACCCAAAGCCTTTGGTGTAGTTGGCGATGGTATCGGTGAATACCCGTTGATTGGGAACGTGCAGAATGCGCCCCGTACTTTGCTCGTTTTGTACCCAATTGCCGATTTCCAGCAGCAGGGTTTGGAAGATGCGCAGGTCAATCACGTCGCCGCGCAAATCGCCGATTTGAATGCGGTCGCCGACGACGTAGGGACGCCGCCAGATGATGAACAGCCAGCCCACAAAATTGGTGAGCGGGTCGCGCAGGGCAATCGCCAGACCGGCGGAGAGCAACCCCAGGAACGTCGCGACGGAGCGAAAATCGTTGAACCAGAAGCGCGCCAGGAGAATCAAGGCGAGCACGCTGGTGATGTAACTGAACGTTTTTTGCAGGCTGAATTGTTGTTCAGGGGAAAGGTCGCGGCGTTCCAGGAGTTTCACCCATACACGGTTCGCCAGCCAGAGGGCAACAAGCACCACGATGCTCATTTGCAAGCGCCAGAGGGCGCTTTCTGGCGAGCCGATGAGCGATTCAAGGAAGGCGATTAGGGATTGCTGGTCAAAGGAAGGCATATGTTCTCCACCGTAAATGTGGGCACATTGTAGCCAAAATCATTCAACTGTTGAAGCACAATCGCCCCCTCACGCGCCAGCATGGTTTCGACGGCTATGCAGGCGCTCGCTGTGCTGCCGGTTTGCGCCCATGTTTCGCGGAAGATGGAAGCGGCGCGTGTGAGCGGGTGGGACGGCGCTTCGCGTTGCAGGCGTTCGAGCATGTGTTGCACAGAGAAGGGGCGTTGTTGGGCGGTGTAGAGCACGACGAGGTGAAAGCCGGCGAAAGCGCGCAGAAGTTGGCGCTCGGTGGTCGCGTCGTAGGTGGTGTCGAATGCACCATGCCAGAGCCGCAGGGTGTTGTCGTTCAGCACGCGCAACAAGAGCCGTTCGGCACGTTCCCATTCACCCTGTTGCAGGGCGGCGTACCCATCAAAAGCCGCCAACGCCAGCCAGTTGCTTTCCACCGGCATGGTTGTGCGTAAAACGTACGTGCTTCCGTTCCAATCCCAAATCTCGCGGCGGGGGTGTTCCAGCCGGTCGGGGGCGTCTTCGCTTTCGAGCAGGAGTTCCAGCGCCGGGTCGGTATCCCACGCCACCAGTGCAACGCGATGCGCGTAGGCGATGTCAATCGGGCGGGTGAGGAGCGAGGCAAAGGTGCGCCCGTTCCAGCGTTCGATGTGAACGGACGTGATGCAGACGAGGCGCGTGCATTGCCGCGTGGTGTAGGCAAGTTCGGCGAGGTGGTCGTTGTTGATGTCCCGTGCGTCCAGCAGGTGCGCTGTTGGTTCGCCTTGGGCGAAGGTGTCCAGCAAAATGTGGTAGGCGTCATTGCGGCGGCTCAGGACAAGCAAGGTGCGCTCTTCGGGGTTGGATGGATTGACATAATTTGCAATGAGTTCGGGTTTCGTATCATGGGTCACGTCGGCGGCAATCACACGCCCATCTTCACCGAGCGCCCCCCATTGCGCCAGCACGGACTGGAAGGCGTCGGCGTCGCCATTGACCACGCGGGCGATGCGGCGCAGGAGCGGGCTGTATTCGTCGAACAGGGCGGGCGGCGACGTGGGGATGAGGGGCGTCGCCGTCGGGGTTGGGTAGGGGGTGTAGGTCGGCCAGGGCGTGTACGTCGGCCAGACGGTGGGGGTGAAGGTGGGCACGGGGGTTGTGGTAATCAGCGGCGGGCGCGTCGCTGTGGGGGGCTGTTGGGCAAGGCGGGGGGTACCGCATGCGTTCAGCAGAAGCAGCAGGCAAAGCGCTATCAGGAACGTGAGTGTGAAACGCATGGTTGTGCTCGTGTCGGCATTCATCGGTCGGTTGAAAACAAGCCCACGCGCGAGCGCGCGTGGGCTTGCAGGCGTTAGGTCGCCGGGGCGCGTTCGTTTTGGGTTTCTTCTTCCTCTTCATCCCACACCAGCCGCAAGCGGCGGTAGCGTTCCACATGCCCGCCCGATTCCTCGCGCCAGGTGTGCAGGCGCTTCACCAACCCCTCAGGGTCGCTGAATTGGCTGCGGTGTTGCAAAATCGCTTCCACGCGCTTGTCGAACATGTGGTCGAGCGGGAGTTCAAAGTTGGGTTCACACGCGCCCGCCAGCCAGACTTCGCGCACATGGTGCGGTTCAAAGCCTTCTTCCAGCAGGACGGGGAAGAAGCGGAAGTTTTGCGACGCGGGGAAGACCGCGTCCAGCGCGATGACGCCGGCGGCGCGGTGGTCGGTGTGGTTGATGTAGCCGCTGTCGAAGTAGTAGCGTTGCGGGTCGGGCGCGATGACCACGTCGGGGCGGTAGCGGCGAATTTCGCGCACCACATTGCGGCGCACGTCAAGCGTATTTTGGAGTTCGCCATCGGGTTCGTCGAAGAAGACCACATGTTTGACGCCCAACACGTTCGCAGCGGCGCGTTGTTCTTCGCGGCGAATGCGGATGAGGTCGCGGGTGGCAAGCGTGCGGTCGTCGCTCCCTTTGCTGCCATCGGTAAGAATGAGGTACGTCACTTCAATGCCTTGTTCCGCCATGTAGGCGACTGTCGCGCCGCAGAAAAATTCGGGGTCGTCGGGATGTGCCATGATGACCATGGCGCGCTGGATGTGGCGTGGTAATGCGATGTTGTTCATCTGTTCCTCCTTCACGTGTTGACTTCCTCTCCCCCCACAAAGGTGCGCAACGGGCGCACGGTTGCCAGGTTTTCGGGGGGTGTGGTGAAGGGATTGTGCTCCAAAACGATGAAATCAGCGAATGCGCCCACGCTCAGCCGCCCCTCATGGGGCAAACCGGCGGCAACAGCCGCGCCGTGTGTGAAGCCGTCGAGCGCGTCGGCGAGCGCCAGCCGTTCGAGAGGATACCACCCTTCGGGCGGGTTGCCGTCCAAATCGCGGCGGGTGACGGCGACTTGCAGGTTCGGCCATGGGTTGATGGGTTCGATGGGGGCGTCGGAGCCGAATGCGAGAACCGCGCCGGCGGCGCGCAAGGTGCGCCAGGCGTAGCCAAAGCGCGCCCGTTCGCCCCAGCGTTGTTCCGCCAGCCGCCAGTCGCTCGCCATGTGGATGGGCTGCATGGACGCAATCACGCCCAACTGCGCGAAGCGGGGCACGTCGTCGGGGTGGATGAGTTGCACATGTTCGATGCGGTCGGGTAGGGTGCTGTTGTGCGGCGGTGCGGCTTCGATGGCGTCCAGCGCGGCGCGGTTGGCGGCGTCGCCGATGGCGTGAATGGCAACCGGCCAGCCGGCGCGGTGGGCTTCGGCAACCAGGGCGTGCAGTTCGTCGGGGGTGTAGGTGGGCAAGCCGAGTTCGTCCGGGGCGTCGCTGTAGGGCGCGAGCAGCCAGGCGGTGCGCGAGCCGAGCGTGCCATCGCTAAACAGTTTGAGTTGCCCCAATCGGAGCCGGGCGCTGCCACTGCCGGGATGTTTGCCGGTGGTGCGCAGGGCGTTGAGCGCGTCGTACATGGGCATGAAGAGAATGCGCATGCGCAAGCGGTTTTCTTGTTCGAGTGTCTGGTAGGCTTCCAGTGCAAGGGCGCTTTCAATGGTGTGGACGCCGGTCAGCCCCAGGGCGAGGGCGTCGCGTTGGGCGGCTTCCAGCGCGGCGACTTTGGTGGCCAGCGGCGGTTCGGGAATGATGCGGCTGACCAGCAGGCGGGCGGTTTCGCGCAAGATGCCCGTGGGTTCACCATGCTCATCGCGGTCAATCTGTCCGCCTTCGGGGTCGGGGGTGTCGGCGGTGATGCCCGCCATTTGCAAGGCAAGCGAGTTGCACCAGAGCAGATGCCCGTCAATGCGGCTGAGGGCGACCGGTCGAGCAGGCAGAATGGCGTCCAGGTCGTGGCGGGTGGGCAGGCGGTGTTCCACCCATTCGTGCTCGTTCCAGCCATGCCCCTCAATCCACATGGCGCTGGTGGTGCGGGCATACTCGGCGATGCGTTGCAGGGCTTCGGCGAGGCTTCGCGTGCCGCGCAGGTTGACGCGCTGTGTGAGCAGCGCCAGCGCGAGGAAGTGTGTGTGCGCGTCGGTCAAGCCGGGCAGGACATAGCCACCTTCGAGCGAGTGGGGTGTTGCCTGCACTTGCGGACCGAGGTCGTCGGGATGCCCCACCCAGCGGATGCGCTCCTGTTCGACCAGCATGGCGGTGTGCCAGGTGTGGGCGCTGTCGGGCGCGTAGATGTGGGCGTTAGTGAAAAGAATCGGTGGCATGTGGCTCCTCCTGTTGGTGGGTTGATACGCTTGGGGTGCGCTATCGGCGCACGCGTGTTGTTCCGGGTGCCAACCGCAACCGCCACAGGCTCTCCGCACCTTCCAGAAGCAAGGCGTCGTCGAGTGGGCGGGGGGCAAGGTGGTACGTGGGCGGCACTGCCGGACACCCGATGATGTCGGTGTTGGGCGTCAGGCGGGCGATGGGCAGCGGTTGCGCGTTGATGCTTTGGGCGTGCAAGAGCAAGGGGGCGTTTTCTTCCACACCCAGTTTGGCAAGCAGTCGCCCGTCCGGGCATATGACGGCGTTCCAGAGGGGGATGTTGTCGGTTGTGAGGATGAAGTTCGTGGCGTTTGGACGGGCGACGTTGGCGACGCGCAGCGTAAAGGTTTCGCGCGGTTCTTGCACCACAAACGCCAGGTGTGGGTCTTCCAAACGCAGCGACCACGCGAGCGAGGCGAGCCATTGCCCTTCGGGAAGGGGAAGCGCGAACGAGGTTTGCCCGTTCGTCAGGTCGAGCACGAGCAGCAAGGTGGGGGGACCATCTTGCCGCGGCTGTTGGCGCGTGCCGTACGCCAGGTAGCGCCCGTCGGGGCTGAGCGCGTGGATTTGTATGCGCTGTGCCAGGGAAAAGGGGCGGCGCTCGCCGGTGGCGAGGTCTATCAGCGCGATGTCGGTGTTGGTGCGGGTGTTGTATACCACCAGGCGGCGGGTGGCGGCGCTCCAGCCGATAGGCCATTCGCCGGGCGCCAGCGTCGCGGCGACGGGCGCAAATTCGCTGATGGTGGGGGTTTCGGTGGGGGTGAAAACGGCGTAGCGTGTGCCGAACCCCCGCGCGAGCGGATACCCCTGCACCAGAAGCGGGTCGGCTTCATCGGGTCGCCAGTGTGTGTAGTTGACACCGATGTCCGGGGTTTGCTGGCGTGGGCTGAGCCAGCCGTGGAATTCGGCGGTTTGCGCGTTGAACAGCAAGAACCAGTATCGCTGGCACGATTCAAGCCAGGTGAAGAAGAGGAAGCGGGCGGCTTCGTCGCCGCGTTGCGGAATTTGGCGAAAGCGCACGCTCGCTCGTTCGACCTGCACCAGTGGGGTTTCGCTCCCATCTTCAAGCAAGGCGAGCAGGGTGGTTGTGTTGCCCTCTTGCCGCGCGAGGAAAGCGACCGTGTTGGCGGGGGCTGTGCCAAACGGCGGCCAGACGCCGCCCAGTGGTTCCCGCACGGTGATGCGCGCGGCGCGCAGGTGTCGCCCTTCGGTGAACCATTCGCCCTCTATTTCAACCAGGGCGTTGGTGGGGATGCATGTGGGGGGGATGTCCACACCGACGCCGCTGGTGATACGGGTTTGGGGTGTCAGTTCGGCGATGAGCGGCGGTCCGTTTTCTTCGTTTTGCAACACGAAGGCGGGCAAACTGCTGTCGTACAGGGCAACGTGGGCGTAGCGCGGCAGCGTCTCGGCGGGCATGGTGCGTGATGTGGCTGGTCGTCCCTCGATGAACGCCAGCAATTCGGCTTCGAGTTCGCGGAGCGTGCGCCCGTAGAAGGTGTACAAGCAGGTATCCCAGGTGGTGCATGAGGCGTTGAGCATACGCACCAGCGTGGCGGGGGCGTCTTGTTCGGCAAGGTAGGCGGCGGCGACATGCGCGGCGGCGTCCAGCATTTGGGGGGAGACGAGCACCCCACTGCGCAATGGTGGAGTGAAGGGGGCGCTCAGCGCGAGCCGCCAAGAGGTTTCCTTGCGGAAGGGGTGTTGCCACGTGGCGATATAGTCGCGGTAGGCGTCGTCATCCAGCGCCCAGCGGGCGGCAAGAACGTCGGCGGCGGCGCGTACCAGCACATCATGCGGAGCGTCGGTCTCGGCGGCGGGCAGGGCACGGGCAACCAGCGTGTGCGCTAGCGCCAGGCGCACACGTTCCGCGCCGTCGCCGTCGGGTGGCAGCAACAGCGGCGAGTTGAGCACGATGCGCTGTTCACCGGCGAAGATGAGCGGCGGTTGCAGGTCGTGCGGCTCAATTTCGATTTGTTTGAGCGCGTTTGTCTGCGTGCCGGCGTCCAGCAGGGCGAAGAGCGCGGGAAGGTCGCGGGCGAGGGTGTCGGCAAAGGTGCGGTCGCGGGGGCGGTAGATGACGTACACGCCGTTGGGCAACTGTTTGGCGCGTCGCTCTTCTCCCCATGCTTCGGGGGGCACTTCGGTGCGTCGCCAACTGCCGCGCCAGATGCGATACGCCCGCACATAGGGCACGCCGTTGAGGGTGAGGTCCACCAGCGCCGTATCGCCCTCGATGGCAATGCGCTGAATGTCAACCTGCACGGGGCGGGCGGCGTCCGGTGGGGTGAAGGTGCGCTCGTAGGCGGTCCACCAGGTGTACGAAACCCCTTCGGCGACGAGGTAGGGAATGCGTTCGGTGCGCCCGAAGAGGCGGTCGCGTTCTTCGGCAAGAATGAAGGTGCGCAAATCGGCTTCCATGCGGTCCAGTTGGCGCGCCCACCAGAGGCGCGCGGCAAGCCCGCCGATGAGGAGCAGAAGCAGTGCCACAAGCGTCAGCCGAAGCAGGGTGCGGCGTGTCCAGCGCCGGGCGGGCGTGGACGGCAGAGACGGCAATGGTTCATCTTCTTCGGTGAAGCGCCAATCAAACATGCTTCCTCAACCGATGGGCTCGTGGTTGAGGAAAAGTATAGCAGAAAATGAGCGGCGAAGCAGACTGGTGGGCGCTCATGGTGTGCCAAACGAATCGCGCCCGGCTTTGCGCCGCCGTTTGTCTTCGTACATGAGTTCGTCGGCGCGTTTGATGGCGGCTTCCAGCAAAGCGCCCGTGCGGGCAAACGCGCCGCCGATGGACATGCTGAGCGGGATGGGGTGTTTTGTTTCTTCGTTGTGTTGGCGAATGTGCTGACGCAGGCGATACATGGCTTTTTGGACGATGTCGGGTGTGGTGTTGGGCAGAAGCACGATGAATTCATCGCCCCCCAACCGCGCCACAATATCGTTTTTGCGGAACGATGTTTGCAGAACGTGCGCCGCCCGTTTGATGAGTTCATCGCCCGCTTCGTGTCCGTAGGTATCGTTGGCGGCTTTCAAGCCGTCCAGGTCCACCACAACCACGCCCACAGGGACGGCGCTGGCTTGCAGCGTGGCGCAGACTTCCTCGAAGTAGGCGCGGTTGTGCAAGCCGGTCATGGCGTCGTGTGTGCTCTGGTAGCGCAATTTTTCTTGTTCGCGGCGCATGGCGGTGATGTCGGTCAGCGTGACGACGACGCCGGTAGGCGCATGCCCATTCCCGGCGCTGAGCAGGCGTGTGGTCAGCGCAAACCAGAGAATGTCGCCTTCGGGGTGGATGTATTGCACAATGGCGTCTTCAAGCACTTCACCTGTGCGCAACGTTTTGAGCGGCGGCGTGTTGGTTTTCGTCAAGGGGATACCGTGCTCATCCAGGAATTGAATATCGCCGATGAAGAGGCGCCGTGCTTCCACGTCGTTTGGGTTCAGCCCGAGCATTTCAATCGCGGTGGGGTTGGCGTCGCGGATGAAGCCGCGCGCGTCAAGGGTGAGGACGCCCTGCGCAACCGCTTCGATGAGCGCGTCGGCTTTGCGGGCTTTCCGATGGAGCGCTTGTTCAGCCATTTTTTGGAGAGTGATGTCGCGCCAGACGCCTTGCCAGCCACGGATTTGCCCCTGGTCGTCGTACCACGGGAGCGAACGCTCTTGCACCCAGATGGTGCGCCCGTCGCCGGTATGGATGCGGTATGTGGCGACAAAGGGGCGCGTGTCGCCTTGTTTCCAGCGTTCGTATTGCTCGATGCGGTGGAGCGTGTAGGCGTTGTGGGGTTGCGATTCGCGGATGATGAACTCGAACCCTTTTTCGTTCAGTGTTTCCGGCGAATAACCGAGCATGTTTTCGATAGTCGGGCTGAGATACTCAAAAGCAAGCGTTTGGCGCGATTGGCGAAAATAGACGTCACCGCTGCCTTCGATAAGGGCGCGTGCTTGTTCGGTGGCGTTGTGGAGCGATTGCAAGAGCGCGTGCCGTTCGCTGATGTCGGTGAGGGTCAAGACCAGTACATGCTGGTTGTGGAACGAGAGAGGGCGCACCGTAAGGTGCAGGGTAGAGGCGTCAAACGGCAATTCTTCCTGCACTGTGTCGAACGTACCGGTGATGACGCCCCCCAGGCGTTCGAGCAGGCGTTGCAGGGCGCTATGTTGATGGCATTGCGCGTACTCGGTGAGCAGGCGCAGGTACGGTTGCCCAACGAGCGCCTGCGGAAGCGGCGGCGTTGCCGCGATTGCCAGGTCGTTCCAGCGTTCGTTGGCGCTGATGACGCGCCCGTCCAGGTCCAGCACGAGCAAACCATGCCCCAGCGCACTCAGCACAATGTGCACAAAATCATCGCGGGCTTGGACGCGCTGTTGCGATTGTCGCCAGCCAAGCGTCGCGCGGTGAAGATACCAGCGTGCCAGCGGCGGCGTCAGCAGGATGAAGGGCAACGCCCAGCGCGCAACGTTGGCGTACCACGCCAGCGCGGTGAACATGAGCGCCCCCGCACTCGTGATGCCGAGGGCGCGCTTCACGTCAGATGTGGGCAATGTCAAGAGGGGAAGCCAGGCGAGCGCCAGCCAGGCGAGAGGGTGCATGTTCTCTTGCCAGAGGCTCAACCCGACGGCGGCAAGCGCCAGCAAGGCAAAAGCCCCCCATGGGCGTGCAAGCGGGATGCGTGATGCGGCGGTTGTGTTTTCCTGGTTCATGGTCCCCATTGCGCATGTCTTTGTCAGGATTGTGCTTCATCGTGTTCCCAATGGTGGACGGCGTGCCTGATGCGCCAGATGCAAAACAGGCTGCTTATAGCAAACACTGTTGCGGCGCTCATGTGAATAGTGAATTGTTCCCATTGCCACAACCAACTGCCCAAAAATCCCCCCATGGTACGCCCCATTTGAAGCCCCATGCCGATGAGCCCCACAACCGCGGCGCGTTGCGTAGGCACAACTTCGCTGGCAACAGGCAGAAGCGAGACAATCCCAAATTCAAAGCCGAAGAGCGCCAGCGAGAGGATGAAGACGGCGGCGGTGAGCGAGCGCCCCGCGACTGTGGGAAGCGCCAGGAACGCCCCCACGAGCAGAAGAAGCCCCAGAATCACGCTGCGAATTTTCCCGACGCGGTCGGTGAAAAGCGCCGAGGCAATTTCGGCTGCGCCTTCGGCAATGCCGAAAAAGGTCGAAGCAAACCCCAATGTGGCGAGTGAGATGGTGTGCAGGTTTTGCAGCCAGACGCCGTACACAATGAACGGGGTTTCGATGGCGGCGCTGAGGAAAAACGCGCCCAGAAAAAGCCAGCGCACGGTGGGCAACCGCCACAATGAGCGCCACAATGCCAACAGCGCCCGCCCGTTGAACGCTTGCGGTGCGTGGGCGTCGGATGCGTGTTTGGCGGGGGGGGGCAGGCGTTGCACGAGAACGGCTCCCCCCACTGTCAACGCCGCCAGCACCAGCCAGGGGGCGCGCCACGAATAGCGCGTGATGAGCCACGTGCTCATGGGCACGCCGATGAGCCAGGCGAGCGCCCATGAGAGTTCGTTCAGCCCTGTGATGGTGCCCCGTTTGGCGTAGGGCACGCGGTCGCCGATGTAGGCGTACATGGCGGGACCAAACGCGGTGAGCGCCAAGCCCAAGCCCAGAAAGGCAATCGCCGCAACCCAGGGGTGGGGCAGAAGCGCCAGCATGGCAAAGGTTACCGCGCCGATGGTGAGCGTAATTGCCATGATGCGCCGCCGCCCATACGTGTCGGAGAGTGGTGCGAGCACGGGCGCGGCAAATCCCGCCAGTGTGCGCAAGGTGACAAGTGCGCCGGTCTGCTCCACGGAAAGCCCCAGCCCGTTCGAGAGCGGTCCCAGGAAGGGATAGACAATGCGCGAACCGGCGGACAACCACAAACGGGCGATGAAAATCACGCTGATTTCACGCCAAAAGTGTGTTGTGGGGTGGTTTTGTTGCTCCATCATTGCCAAACCATGCAGCAAATTGTAAAGTGAGTAAGGCTAAGTCTATGGGCAACGGTGCAAAAGGCAATGCGACGGTGTTGGCGTGAACCGAATTCAACGCGCGTTTTCGTTTAGTGGAGCGACCACGATTGTTTGCATGGAGTGTGTGCATGACGATTTTCCCGCCGGAATGGGCTGAGACTTTGCGAGCCGCCCCACAACGCCGTGTTGCCGCGATTGTGCGCTTGCATGCCGACGCCCCCGAAGATGAAGGACTATGGAAGGCGCGCGGTTTGCACGTGCGCCGACGCTATCGGTTGATGAACGCCGTTGCGGTTGAAGGTCCCGCTGCGGCGCTTTTAGCCCTGGCGGATGAGCCGTGGGTTGAGCGGATTGAACCCGACCCTGAGGTCCACTTGTGAGCATGAAAGGAGCAAGCGCATGAATCCCGAAAAAATCCATCCCCGATTGCAGGCGGTTCTCCAAGCCGAAACAGGCGTGAGTGATGTGCGCGAAGCCGCCACGCGCACCGACCGCCGTCTGCCTGTGATTTGCAAATACCGCGAAACCGACGCGGCGACGCGGCGGCTGCAAACGCTCTCCGCCAAACGGGCGTACCGGCTGGTGCCCGCGGTGGCGCTGGAGATGACGCCGGCGGATGTCGCGGCGCTGAGCGACGACCCCGATGTGGAAGTCATCTGGTACGATGAAGAGGTGCACACCTGCCTGGATGTGAGCGTCCCCAAAATCAAAGCGCCGCAGGTGTGGGATGTGGGCGTGCGCGGCGCCGGCGTCAAAATTGCGGTGGTGGATACGGGCATTGACCCCAATCACCCCGATTTTGCCGGGCGCATTGTCGCGATGACGGATTTCACGGGGGAAGGTGCGGCTGACAATCACGGACACGGGACGCATGTCGCCAGTATCGCCGCAGGGAGCGGGGCGGCGAGCGGCGGGAAGTTTGTCGGGGTGGCGCCTGAGGCGTTGTTGTTGGCGGCGAAGGTGCTGCGCGGCGACGGTTCGGGGCGCACCAGCGATGTGATGGCGGGGGTTGAGTGGGCTGTTGATGAAGGGGCGCACGTCATCAATCTGAGTTTGGGGAGCAGTTTCTCATGTGATGGAACGGATGCGCTCAGCGTGCTCTGCAACAATGCTGTGGCGGCGGGCGTGGTGGTCTGTGTCGCCGCCGGCAATGCGGGTCCCTCAGCGCGCACAGTGGGGTCGCCCGGCTGTGCGGCGGATGTCATCACGGTGGGCGCGTCGGACGACAACGATGCCGTCGCCAATTTTAGCAGCCGTGGTCCTACTGCGGACGGACGCACCAAGCCCGATGTGCTCTTCCCAGGGGTGAACATTGTTGCAGCGCGCGCCAGCGGCACGAGCATGGGCACACCTGTGGATGCCTCGTACACGCAAGCCAGCGGCACCAGCATGGCAACCCCGCATGCCGCCGGCGCGGCGGCGCTCTTGCTAGCCGCCAATCCGGCATTGACGCCTGCGCAAGTGAAGGAAATTTTCCGCCAGGCGGCGATTGATTTGGGGCTTGACCCCAACACGCAGGGGGCGGGGCGCGTGGATGTGTGGGCGGCGTATCAACTGGCGATGGACGGTGCGCCACCGCCCCCACCACCTCCACCACCTCCACCGCCACCCCCACCCCCGCCAACACCGCCGCCCGGCGATGGCTGTTTGACGTCGGTGGTGCGGTTGTTTGGCTTGGGGAAGAAATAGCCTGCACACGCCAATAGGTTCGGCAAAAACAGGATGGGCGCGCGCCCATCCTGTTTTGTTATGCCGGCAAACGCTGACACGAGGGGCAAATGTGCGTGCCTCGCTGGGCGACAACGAGGCGTACAATCGGCGTGCCGCACCGTGGGCATGGTTCTCCCGTGCGGCGAAAGACGGCTAAGGCGTCCTGGTTGCGCCCCCGCCGACGCCCCACGCTGTAAAAATTGGCTTCGCCTGTGCCGAGCGTTGTGCCCATGTTGGCGATGCCGCGCATGAGCACAGTACGGATGGCGGCGTGCAGGGCGTCGCTTTCGGCGCGGCTGAGCGTGTGGCTGGGGCGCTGGGGGTGCAACTGCGCGTGCCACAGCGCTTCATCCACGTAGATGTTGCCAAGCCCCGCGATGAAGCGCTGGTCGAGCAGAAGGGGTTTCAGTTGGCGGCGATGGGCTTGCAGGGCAGTGTAGAGCCATTCGGGCGTGAACGCTTCGCCGAGCGGTTCGGGTCCCAGGTTGCCCAACACCTGCGACGGGTCATCCACCAGATACCAGCGCCCAAACTTGCGCGTGTCGTGGAAGCGCAAATCGCGCCCATCGTCCAGTGTGAGAAGCACATGCTCGTGTGGGTCGGGTGGCGTGTGCGAGGGGGGCAGCGCCAGCCGACCCGTCATGCGCAGGTGAATGAGCAGGGTGTCGCCGGTATCGAGCGGGAGCACCAGGTATTTGGCGCGCCGTCCCACGTCGTTGATGCGAGCGCCGCGCACGCGGGCGACAAACGCCGCGGGGTCGGGCGTGGCGATGGTACGCGCCCAACGGACATGCGCCGCTTCGATGCGGCGTCCCACCAGGTTGGCGGCTTTCAAATCGCGGGCGATGGTTTCGACTTCGGGCAGTTCAGGCATGGGGCTCGCCTCGCAGGTCAGGTGATGTCGAACGTGTCTAGTTGTTGCGCCAACACGTCGGGCGTGTGGGCGGGCGCAAGACAGACGAACCGGCGGCAGAGATAGGCGGTGGCGCGCTCGGCGTGCAGTGGGCGGTCGCGCAGGAGTGGGATGAGCGTTTCCACGTCTTCGGGGGTGGTTTCGGTGCGCGCCGCCAGCACTTTGTTGGGCAGGTAGCGCGTGTGGATGACCTGCAAAAAGGGCGGCAGGTGGCTGGATAGACCGACCAGCGCCAGTTCCGCCACGGGACCCACGGCGAAATCAACCGCGCACAGCCAATTGGCGAAGCCCAGCGGCTGTTCCGCCGCTGTTGCGCCCACCAGGTGGAGTGTGGTTTCGCCCCGTTCGCGGAGCGTCTGGTCGTCGGTGAGCGTTGCCAGGCGCAGAAGCGCCAGCGCCGCCATACTGTTGCCGCTGGGGGTGGCGTTGTCAATGACGGATTTGGGGCGCACTACCAGGTCGGTGGCGTCGGCGGCTGTGTCAAAAAAGCCGCCTTGTTCGGCGTCCCAAAAATCGCGCACCATGATGTCCGCCAGGGCGCGCGCTTTGCGGATGTAGCGCGGCTCGAATGTGGCTTCGTACAGCGTGATGAGCGCGTCAACCAGATAGGCGTAGTCGGTCAGCATACCGGCAACACGGGCTTCTTGCGTGCGTGGACTCCACGTATGCCACAAGCGCCCGTCGTCGCGGCGGAGCGCCGACAAGAGGAAATCGGCGGTCTCAGTGGCGATGCGCACCCACTCGCTGCGCCCGAACACAGCGCCGGCTTCGGCAAAGGCGCGCACCGTCAGCGCGTTCCAATCGGTGAGCACCTTGTCATCGGTCGCGGGGGGCACGCGGTGTTGCCGCGCTTCAAAGAGACGGCGGCGAATCTCCGCCATGCGCGCTTCCAGGTCTTCGGGTGCAAGCCCCAACTCGGCGGCAATCTCGCGCGGGTTGCGGGGCACCCACAGCACATTGCGCCCTTCCCAGTTGCCGCCTTCACGCATGGCGTAGAAGGCGACGGCAATGCGGGCGTCTTCTTCACCCAGCAGGCGGCGCACTTCGTCCACCGTCCAGACGTAGAATTTGCCTTCTTCCCCTTCACTGTCGGCGTCCTGGCTGCTGTAAAAGCCCCCCGACGGGTCGCGCATGTCGCGCACGAGATAGGTCAAGGTTTCTTCAACGATGCGCTGATAGCGTGGCGCATGGAAGGCTTGCCAGGCGTGCAGATAGACCGAGGCGAGTTGCGCGTTATCGTAGAGCATTTTCTCAAAGTGGGGTACAAGCCAATAGCGGTCTACCGAGTAGCGGTGGAAACCGCCTCCCAGTTGGTCGTAGATGCCGCCGAACGCCATGCGGTCGAGCATGGTGATGAGCATACGCATGGCGTCTTCACTGCGTGTGCGTCGCCAGGCGCGCAAAAGCAGTTCCAGGTTGGTGGGTTGTGGGAATTTGGGGGCGCGCCCGAAACCGCCCCATTCGGGGTCGTAGTAGCGCGCCATTTTGCGCACCGCGGTTGCCAGCAGGTCGGGCGAGAGGGTGCGCGGAGTGGAAGCAATGCGCGTGTTGTTGTGGATGAAGGCGACAAGTTTATCGCCCTGTGCGATCAAATCTTCGCGCTGGTGTTGCCACGCATGGGCGATGCTCTGCAACACCTGCATGAACGACGGCATGCCGTAGCGTGGTTCGGGGGGGAAGTAGGTGCCGGCGTAGAACGGTTTGCCGTCGGGCGTGAGGAAAACCGACATAGGCCAGCCCCCTGAGCCGGTGAGGGCTTGCACGGCTTCCATGTAGATGGCGTCCACGTCGGGGCGTTCTTCGCGGTCAACCTTGATGTTGACAAAATGCTCGTTCATGAATGCGGCGACTGTGGGGTCTTCAAACGATTCGCGTTCCATGACGTGGCACCAGTGGCAGGCGGCGTAGCCGATGCTGAGGAAGATGGGTTTGTCTTCGGCGCGGGCTTTGGCAAAGGCTTCTTCCCCCCACGGATACCAGTCAACCGGGTTGTCTTTGTGTTGCAGCAAGTAGGGGCTTGTTTCGTTGGCAAGGCGGTTTGGCATACCGACTCCTTTGTTCTTCCAGGCGGTTTGTTTCGGTTGAAACCTATTTGCGGGTGTGATGGAAAGTATAGCACGCTTCTTCTGAGGGGCAGAGAAGGGCTTTTCTTTCCGGGTGTTTTCAGGCGTGGGAAAAGTGGCGCTCAGGTGGTGGATGTGGGTGCGTGAGGGGCTTCCGGCAAGCGCCAGATGGTGATGGCGGTAATGCCAACCAGCAAAAGGGTGAGGACGACCATGCCGTCAATACCGCGCCATTCGGCAAAAGGTCCCCCAAGCCATCCGCCAAGCAGTTGCCCCAGCCCCAGCAGAACGCTGTAAACGCCCATAATCGCGCCGCGGTCTTGGGCGTAGCCTTCGGAGATGTCGGCCAGGTAGGCAAGCCCCGCAGGCGTCAACCCCGATTCGAGCAACAAGCCAATCCCCAGCAGGAACAACCACCCCCAGACGAGCGCGCGTTCGTGGAGTGGTGTATGGTTGATGGCGAAGATGACCAGCGCCACTTGCAACATGCCCGCCGTGCCGATGAAGAGCGTGCGGCGCACCCCAACACGCGCCAGCAAGCGCCCCCACAGGGAAATCCCCACCGCAAACGTGAGCAGATAGCCAAAGAAAATGACGCCGATGGTGGTGCCTGAAAAGCCCCCCACCAGCGATTGCCCCTCGAAACGAATATCGCCCCCCAGTTGGTAGGTGGCGTGGCTGAACCATAACCCGATGATGGCGTTGACGGCGAGCCATGCCGGCGCGAGCCGCAGGACGGCGGGTTGCGCCATGAGGCGCAGTTTGTGCGTCAGGGGGGTGCTGAAATCCTTGTCTTGCGGCAGTGGGGGGATGCCGAACCAGAAGATGGCGCTGCTGAGCAGGTAGAGTGCGGCAATCACCAGAAACGCGCCCAGTCCCAGCGCGTCCCACAGCATGCCGCCCGCCAGGCTTCCCAGCGCGAAACCGCCCAGCGTGCCCACTTCATACGCCGCCATGGCGCGCCCACGGGTCGCCGTGTCGCCGCTGGTCATGCTGGAAAGGTAGCTGAGCGTGGCAGGCACACTGACCGCCGTGGAAAGTCCTTCCAGCAGGCGCGTGAAAATCAGAATGGCGATAGCCAGCAACGCCGACGGGATGGTGAGCACGCCCAGCGTGAGCAGGACGGCAATCATCCCCAGCAAGCCGCCCCATGCCATGAATGCGCGGCGGCTGGAACGGTCGCTCAGCGCCCCTGCAAAAGGTGAGCCGAGAAGTTCGCTGATGTAGAAACTGGCGCTGATGAAACCGACCAGCGTGGCGCGGACAGGGAAATGCTCGCGGTTCAGGTAGGCGAGAAAGAGCGACAACGTCACGCCTGTGGCCATGCTGGCCATGCGCAGGCAAAGGCTGCCCAGCACGATAGATTGCAGCGCACGGCGTTGTGCGTTTTGGCTGAGGGGGCGCGTGTTCGGCTGGATGTGTTCAGTCTGCATTATTGGGTTGCCAGAAGCAGTTGCAAGGTTGGGTACGTGCGCAGGTCGTTCACGTCAAGGGTTGATGTGTTGGCGATGCGGCTTTCCGGTGCGTCGGATTTTTCATTGTCGTTGTCTTGCAGGATGAGCGCATAGCGCAGCAGTAGGCTCTGCTCGGGAACGCCCACAGGTGTTTGTTGCCAAGGGATGGCGGCTTCGAGTGTGTAGCCCTCGCTGCTCGGCGCGGCTTGCACGCGAATCTCTTTGGATGCTTTTTTGTCGGCGGTTGTGATGAAAGCGGCGGGCTTGTTTTTGTTGAAATCGCCGGGAGAGAGAACAACTTCCCAGACGTCGGGAAGCGCACTCGTGAGCGACAACCGCAGGGTCAGCGAGTCGCCGCGCGCGATTTTGTCGTCTTTCCAGCGTTGCACCAGCGTATCGTCGCGGATGTAGGCGCCCAGATAGAGCATAGTGTTGTCCCACGCCAGCCAGACAATGCCGCTGGCGTCGGCAAGCCCTTGCCAGGCATTGCTCCCCTCGATGGGATAGAGGACGTCGAACCCCGTATGCGTCCACTCGCCAAGCCGCCCATCCACAGTGGCGCCGCCGGCGGTGTAAGGAATCCCCGCCAGATTGAGCGCCAGGTTGGGCGTGGGGGCGCTGGTCGGCGAGGGCGGTGGTGTCGGCGAGGGTGGCGGGGTCGGCGTAGGCGACGGCGCTCTGGTTGGAGTGAAGGTGGCGACGGGCGCGGTTGCCGTCGTGGTGGGGAGCGCAACGGCGGCGGCGTTTTGTTGCGCGCGTCCGCCCAGCATTTGCGCGGTGAGCACGCCAAACGCGACAACCCCCAGCGCCAACAGGGCGAGTGCGCTCGCCATCCAGGTGGAGATGGGCGCGCGCGGCGGCGGTTCAGCCGTGACGTCGGCGGTGGCGGTGGCGGGTGGGGGGCTTTCCGCTTCCGTGGGCAGTGTCACCAGCCCCGTGAGGGGGCGGGTGGTGTCGGTGCTGGCGTCGAGGTAGTGTTGCAACCAGTCTGCCACGGCGCGGGCGTCCTCAGGGCGAGCGTGTGGGTCTTTTTCGAGCATGCGGGCGACAAACCGCGCCAGCCCGGGCGGCACGTGTGGGTTGAACGCTGTGAGCGGCGGCGGTGTTTGGCTCAGGTGGGCTTCCGCCATGGCGCGCGCACTGAGGGCGTCGAAGGGGTGGCGACCGGCAAGCATTTCGTAGAAGATGATGCCGAGGCTGTACACGTCGGCGGCGGGTGTGGGCGGCTCGCCGCGCAACACTTCCGGCGCAACATAGGCGGGCGTGCCCCACACTTCACCGTTGGGGCGTTCGCCGGGCAGGCGTGCAATGCCAAAGTCGGTGATTTTCACGCGCTCCGTGGGCATGACGATGATGTTGTTGGGCTTCAAGTCGCGGTGGATGAGGTGGCGTTCGTGAATGGCGGCGACCGCTTCCGCAATTTTCAGGAAGAGACGCGCCGCCCGTTCCACCGAGAGCGGCGCTTCTTTGTCCAGCAGGCGGCGCAAATCATGCCCAGGCACGTATTCCATGACCATGTAGGGCTGTCCATCCACTTCGCCCACGTCGTAGATGGTCACAATGTTGGGATGGTCCAGCACTTCGGCGGCTTTGGCTTCGCGCCACAACGAGGCGTCGGGCGAATGAAAGACCTTGATGGCAACGCGGCGCGACAACGCCTCGTCCGTTGCCAGCCACACCGTAGCGGTTCCGCCACGGCTCAACTGGCGTTCGATGAGATAGCGATTGGCGAATTGGACGCCCGGCTCAATGCGCATGGGTGATGCTCGTCAGCAGTGTTGGTTTATTCGACAACGCGCGGATGCCCGTAAAGCCACCAGTAGCGTTCGGGCGGTTGGTAGCGTTCGGGGTCTTCGTTGGGCAGAACAAAATCGCCGCGTTGCCAGTACGAGCGCAAGAGGCGGTCGAGTGCGACGACGCGCCCCTTCAAATCTTTGATTTCCTCGGCGTCGCCCGCTTCATCCAGCAAGCGCTGAATGCGCAGGCGTGTGCGGACTTCGCTCGGATACTCGCGCACCGCCTGGCGGCTGCCGTCTTCCACGCTTTGCAGATACCAGCGCCAGGAGTCGGTGTAGGCTTTCAGTTCACGGGCGATTTTGCGCAACCAGTCGGCGCGGCGATAACTGCGGATCGTTTCAACCTGCTTTGCCAGGTCGGCGACTTTTTGGCGCTGTTCGGGCGTCAGGTCGTCGCGGCGCGAGAGATCGTCAAGCAGTTCCAGCAATGCGCCGATAGTCAGTTTGGCGAGATGTTCGCCTTCGGGTGGGTAATAGGTGATGGTTTTGAAGACTTTGTCCTCGTCAAGGTAATCTTCAAGATGCTTCACCATGCTTTCAAGTAAGGCTATTTGACTTTCCCCAGACGGGTGCATAAGCCCTCCTTCAAGGTTGTTTGTGCGTTGCGGGCGGTTTACAGAATGCCTGTGTAGTAGAGGAACGCTATAATCGCCGCACCCAATAACAGGTGCAGAAACAGCCCGCCAAGTTTCTTGATAAACCCCCATGCCCAAAAGAGCAGAAAGATGCCGGCAATGACCAGGATGATGGAATTGCCTTGCACACCTGAAAGGTCCATAGGTCTTTCTCCTCACAATCACTGTTTGCCTCAAAAGTATAGCCCCATCCTTTGGGCTTTGCAATCGCCCCAAAATGGGCTTTGTGTATAATCGGTGCAGATTCCACGAGGGAGGAGCGCATGATTGCCGTCTATCCTGGCAGTTTTGACCCACCGACGGATGGGCATTTGAACATTATTCGCCGTGCGGCGCGCCTGTTCGAGCAGGTGATTGTGGCGGTGGGGTACAACCCGCGCAAGAAGACGATGTTCACGCCCGAACAGCGCGTGTTGATGTTGCGGTTGGCGACCGCGGATTTGCCCAATGTGGAGGTGGACAGTTTTACTGGCATGTTGCTGGTGGAGTACGCGCGGCGTAAAAATGCCGACGTGATTGTCAAAGGGTTGCGCAATTCGGCTGACTTTCAGAATGAGTTTCAGCAGTTCAACATGAATTTTCGCTTGTCGGGTGGGCTTGATACGGTCTTTTTGCCCGCCGATAACGGGGAATTGTTTGTCAGCAGTACGCTGGTGCGCGATATGATTGTGCGCAACAGCCACAAACTGGGCTTGTTCGTGCCCGAAGAAGTGGCGGCTTTTGTGGAGCAGCACCGTGACCAATGAACGTTGGCTTATCGCGCTTGACCTGGACGGTACTCTGTTCGACCATGATTTGCGCATTCATCCGCGTGTTGCCGAGGCGATTCGTCGCACGCTGGCAGCCGGGCATGTGGTGACGTTGGCAACGGGGCGTATGTATTGCGCCACGCGCCCCTTTGCGGAACAATTGGGCTTGACGGCGCCGCTGATTTGCTACCAGGGGGCGCTTGTGCGCGACGAGACCAACACGCTGTTGCACCTGACGCTCCCGCTCGCGATCACCCGCGAAGCGATTGCGTTCGCCCGTGCGCACGATGTGCACCTCAACGTCTATCTCGACGATGTGCTCTATGTCGCCGAAATGACGCCCGAAGCCGAGTTCTACCACTCGCTTTCGCCGATGGCGCCGGTTGAGGTGGTGGGCGATTTGCTGGCGTTTGTGCAGCGCGAACCGACCAAGGTGGTGTTCGTGTGTGATGAAGCGCAGACGCCCGCCCTGCTTGCCGAAGCCGCCCAGCGGTGGGGGCGGGTGGCGCAGGTAGTGCAGAGCCATGCGCGCTTTGTTGAATTGACGCACCGCGAGGTGAGCAAGGGGCGGGCGCTCTTGTTGCTGGCTGAGCACTTGGGCATTGCTCCCACGCGGACACTGGCGATTGGCGACAACCGCAACGATGAAAGCATGTTGCGCGCCGCCGCGGTGGGCGTGGCGATGGGCAACGCCGCCCCCGAAGTGCAGGCGATTGCCGATTGGGTGGCGCCGCCTGTGCACGCCCAAGGGGTGGCGGCGGCGTTAGAGCGTTTTGTGCTGAACGAAGCAGGAGCAGGCGCATGACTTCAACACCCCCGGAAAAAGCGTTTGAGGCGTGGGCGCGTCGGCAATCCTACGAGATGCAGAAGCGGGCGTTTTTGCGCCAGTTGCAGCGCATGCAGTGGCTCGAATTTATTGCCTACGTGCTGGCGTTTGCGTGGGTACTGGTGATGTTCATCGCGTTCCAGATGGGACGTGTTGGCGGTGATGTGGCGGGCATTGTGACCGCGTGGGCGTTGCTGGGCGGCGCATTTCTCGCCTGGTTGACACGCCGACAACAAGCACGAGTACAGGCGCGCCTGGCGGCGCTGGATGAGGCGTATGCTGATGTGGCAAAGGAGAGCCCCATGTCCAACCCGATTGACCGTGCTGTGGAAGCCGGCGCCGGTTTCGATGCCGGTGCAACCCCTCGCCCGACAACCCGCGCATTGCTGATTGGCATTGATGCGTATGCACAGCCCCACGTTCCCGATTTGCAAGGATGCGTCGCTGATGTGCTCGCGGTGCGCGATATGCTGGTACGGCGCTTTGGCGTCTCGCCGGAGCAGATCACCTTGTTGACGAATGAGCAGGCTACCCGCCAGAACATTCTGGACGCGTTCGAGCAGTTGGTGGCGCGTACCCAGCCGGGGGATCGCGTCTATGTGCATTACAGCGGGCACGGTTCGCAAATGCGCGATGTGCATGGCGACGAGCCCGATGGACGCGATGAAACGATTGTGCCTCACGACAGCCGCGACCCGCAGGGGCGTGTGTTCGACATTACCGACGATGAGTTGTTCGCGTTTGTGAGCCGTCTGCAAGCCAAAACGGATGACATTGTGCTGGTCTTCGACTGTTGCCACAGCGGCAGTATCACGCGCGAGACGGGAACGGTGCGCCGTGTGCCTATGGACGAGCGCGAACCCCCCGCCTCGACCGCCACACGCAGTACGTCGGCGCACGCCGAAGGCGAACGGGGGGCGCTTCCGATGGGGGGCGGCTATGTGCTGGTGAGTGGATGCCGCGCCGAGGAATTGAGCAACGAGTACGAAGTCCCGCTTGGGGATGGACGCACCGCCAAATTTGGCGCGCTGACGTACCACCTGGTGCGCGCCTTGTTGACCTTGCCCACCGATACGACGTGGCGGAACCTCATTCTAGATGTTGGGCAACAGGTGAACGCCCTTTTTGCCAGCCAGCACCCTGTTGTCGAAGGGGATGTGGAGCGCACTGTTTTTGGGCGACAGGTGCGCCCGCGTGATGCCGCATTCACCGTCACGGAAGTGGCGGGGCAGACCCTCACGCTCGATGCGGGGGCGGCGCATGGCTTGCGTCCCGAAACGCCGCTGGCGCTTTATGCGCCCGATGTGGAAACGTTCGCCGACGCTGAACCGCTTGCCAAAGCGCGCGTGCAGCGTGTGGAAGCCACACGGGCGACGGCTGTGCAGACCGAAGGCGCGGCTGTGCCGGTGGGGGCACGCGCCCGCCCGCTTGCGCCGCCCGTGGAGATGCGCTTGCCGGTTGTGCTGGATGAAAGCGCCGCCATGCTCGCCGAGTCGCTTGGCGCGTTCCCCTGGATTACCCTGACCGATGCCCGCAGTGCGCCCAGCGCGGTGTTTGTGCGTATGGCGGATGGGCGCGTCTTTCTGGAAACGATTACCGGGCGGCTCTTGCTCGCACCGTTCGACGCCGCCGATCATGCGGGATTGCATGCGCGGCTCGAACACATGGCGCGCTACCGCCAACTGGCGTTGCTCGACAACCCCGACCCCGCTTCCTTGATGAAGACCACCATGGGGCTGGCGCTTGGGATGCTGGGCGCGAATGGGCAGGTGCAGCCCCTTTCACCCGACGCCGATGGCATGTATCGCCTGACGTTCGGGCAGAAGGTGGTGCTGACCGTGCAGAACAGCCACCCCCGCCCGGTGTATATCACCTTGCTGGCGCTCAATAGCGATTTCAGCGTGCAACCGTTCTACCCGCCGCCGGGTGCAGTGGACAACCGCCTGGATGCTAACCGCACGTTGCAATTGGGGTTGAAAGGCGAATTGACCGTCTCACCGCCGGCGGGGCGCACAACCGTTCTGCTCATTGCCACCGAGCAGCCCAGCGATTTTCGCTCGTTGGTGATGTCGGGCTTGCGCTCGCTTGAACAGCAACACCCGTTGGAACGCTTGTTGAACGAAAGCGCCACGCGCGGCTTGACCTTCGCGCCGGCAACACCCGTCAACGATGATTGGACGGTCAAGCGGATTTCGTTCTACGCCCGCCCCGCTTGAGGGCTGGACGGTTCGAGAAGTGACGGCAAGGCGATGTGCGGGGCGTCTGCGCCTTCGACCTGCACCGGAAAAAGCGCCCGTTTCTGCGCCACCAGTGCGCTCAAAGCACTGGTGGTTTCTTTTTGCGTCCAGCCGAAGACCTTGCGCACGTCCCGTTCCTGCGCCGCGCCAACGCTTTCCAGGTAGCGTGCCAGCAGGCGCGTACGCGCTTCTCTACGTGTGATGTGGCGAGCCCATGTGGGCAGGTCGGGCAGGTGGCGCACCACAAGGTCGTACACAAAGGCGTAGCGCCACGCGCCCGCCTCGGCGATGGCGATGGGCATGATGAACATGCGCCGTTGCGCTTCGGTCAAGGCGCGGTCGAAGGCGCTCCCCGCAGCGCGTTTGCCAAGCGCCGCCCGCAGGGCGATGGTGTGTGTCGCGCCATGTTCGATGATGTATTCCACCAGGGCGCGCGCCTCGCGCGAGAGCAGACCGTCCATGTAGAGGGCGCGCACGTCGTCGGCGGGGTCGTCGGTGGCGTCGCTCAGCGCGTAGAATGCGGGCAACAGGTCGTGCGCCACCAGGGTGGCTTTGCCGCGCAGCAGTTTGGCGTAGAACCAGGCGTCGCTTCCCAACAACTCGTCTTTCCACTGCCAGGTGATGTGCCCGGGGTCGTCATGCTCCCGCGGGACGGGGCGCTCGCCGGCTACCGCGACCCAGAGGCTGGGGAGCAACACGCCGCGAATCGGCCAGAAGAAGACAAAGCCGCGCTCGCGCACAAAGGCAACTGCCTCGTCGCGGGTGCGCACACGCCACGGGGAACGCCGCCGAAACGTGCGGTCGCGAAACGCTTGCAATTGCGCGGCGCTCAGGGTGGGCGTGCTCATGGCGCGGCTTGCTCGAACGCCCGGCGAATGGTTTCCACACGGGTGCGGTTCACGCCCATATCGCCCCGCCCCACCCGCGACGCTGAGCGCACGTGAATCACTTTGGCGTCGTCATCGAAATAAAATTCCACGTCGTCCACAAAGCGCATCCACTGCGTGCGAAACTCCGCGTAGATGTAATCGGGGCGATTTTCGATGATGGTCACGCGCGGCATGGACTGGATGACGCGCAAAAGACGCTCGTGGGCGGCTTGTTGGTCGCCTTCATAGCGGATGGGTTCGATAAAGTGCAGACGGTCGCTGGGGTCGGCCTGGCTGGAAACACAGTTGGGCGTTTCAGGGCATGGGGCGAGTTGCCCATTGCGCACACCGGGCTCGTGGCGTGGACCTGTGATGCGCGCCATGACCCAAAGGGAGACCACGCCCAGGAAAAGCAGTCCTCCCACAACCAGCAGTGCGTATTTGATGAATGTTGCCATGTTTGCCTCCTCTTTGGCACGGGGATATGCTTGACAAGTATAGCGGAGTTGCGCGCATTTGCGAGACATTCACCCTCGCATAAAATAGTTTGCCAGTGCAACAATTCGGGAGGTGGTCAATGGCGACGTTTGATTTAGGCGATGGCATACAGGTGCGGCTGGCGCTTCTGCACCACGCCGAAGCGGTGTACCGCACCGTGGAGCCCAACCGCGAGCATTTGGGGCGTTGGCTGCCCTGGGCGTGGGATTGCAAAGGACCTGAGGATATTCGCGCCTTCATCCGCCAATGTTTGCTGTGGATGGCGGAAGGGAAAATGTACCTGTTTTACCTGTGGGATGGTGATGAGGTGATTGGTTCGATTGACGTGCATGCCGTGAATCTGGACCATTCAACAGGGGGCGTGGGGTACTGGTTGAGCCAGGCGTACACCGGGCGCGGCATTATGACCCGTGCGGCGCAGGCGATTGTGGATTTTGCGTTTGGGGAATTGGGGCTCAACCGCGTGTACCTGCGGTGCGCCACGGGCAATCATGCCAGTTGCGCCATTGCCGAGCGTTTGGGGTTTCAGTTGGAAGGCATTTTGCGGGAAGAAATGCGCAACCGTGACCGCTTTGATGACATGAAACTGTACGCCATGTTGGCGCGTGAATGGCGCGAGCGTGGTCCGTTGTTCAAAAACTCGATGGAGAGGAGATAAGCCTATGTTGGACTTGCCGAACGATTACAAGGCGTTTTTGGATTGGACGTGGGATGACTTGCGTCCGTATTACGAGGCGTTGCAGAAACAACCGCTGACCGAAGCCACAGTGCAGGAGTGGCTGAGCGGTTGGTCGGCGTTGGATGAGCGCGTGTATGAAATCTACTCGCGCCTCTACGTTGCCACGACGCAGGACACCACCGACGAAGCCGCTGAAGCCCGCTTCAAACGCTTCATTGGTGAGGTGTATCCGCACGTTCAGCGGGCGGAGCAGGCGCTCAAACAGAAACTGCTGGCGTCGGGCTTGCGCCCAGAGGGGTTTGAGTTGCCGTTGAAGCGCATTGAAACCGAAGCCCGTATCTTCCGTGAAGAGAACGTTCCGCTGTTTACCGAGGAACGCAACCTGTCGAATGAATACAACAAAATCACCGGCGCGCAGACGGTGGAATGGAAAGGCGAAGAGCGCACATTGCCCCAGATGCGCCCTCTCTTGCAAGAACACGACCGCGACCTGCGCGAACGGGCGTGGCGGACGATGATCGAGCGCCAATTGGCGGACCGCGAGGCGCTCAACGAGTTGTGGCTGCGCATGCTGGATGTGCGTGAGCAGCAGGCGAAGAACGCCGGTTTCGCCAATTACCGTGATTTCCGCTGGGAATTGCTCACGCGCTTCGACTACACGCCTGAGGATTGCCGCACGTTCCACAAAGCGATTGAAGATGTGGTTGTGCCGGCGGCGTCGCGCATTTACGAACGCCGCCGCCAGTTGCTGGGCGTGGAGCAACTGCGCCCGTGGGACTTGGACGTTGACCCTGAATATCGCCCCCCGTTGCGTCCCTTCCAGACCGAGGCGGAATTGATTGACACCTCGGCGCGTATCTTCCACCGTGTGGATGAGACGCTGGGGGGCTATTTCGACATCATGCGCGAAGAGGGCTTGTTAGACCTGGCGAACCGCAAAGGCAAAGCGCCCGGCGGCTACTGCATTGAGTTTCCTGTATCGCGCCGCCCCTTCATCTTCATGAATGCGGTCGGGTTGCAGAGTGATGTGCGCACGATGGTGCACGAGGCGGGGCACGCCTTCCACGCCTTCGAGTCCATGGCGCTGCCGTACATTCACCAGCGTGAAGTTGGTATGGAGTTTGCCGAAGTGGCCTCTATGGCGATGGAATTGCTTTCGTCGCCCTACTGGCACAAGGATGAAGGCGGCTTTTACGATGATGCGGATTATGCGCGCGCCCGTATTGAGCATTTGGAAGGGATTGTGTTGTTCTGGCCCTACATGGCGGTGGTGGATGCGTTCCAGCATTGGGTGTACGAGAACATTGACGAGGCGCGCGACCCGGCGGCGTGTGATGCAAAGTGGGGCGAGTTGTGGGACCGCTTCATGCCGGGGGTGGATTGGAGCGGCCTGGAAGACGCCAAAGTGACGGGGTGGCACCGCAAGTTGCACATTTTCACCGTGCCGCTCTACTACGTCGAGTATGGCTTGGCGGAGTTGGGGTCGGTGCAGGTGTGGGCGAATGCGCTGAAAGACCAGGCGGCGGCTGTGCGGGCGTATCGCGCGGCGCTGGCGCTGGGCGGCACGCGCTCGTTGCCCGAATTGTACGCAACGGCGGGCGCACGCTTTGCCTTCGACCATGCAACGATGCGCTCGGCTATCGAGTTGCTTGAATCGCAGTTGGCGGCGCTTTACCGCGTCGTAGAGGGGTCGGCGTCGTAGCACCCACCTGGAAGAAAAAAGACCTGACAGACGCCTGTCAGGTCTTTTTTTGTTTCACAAGATGCGTTCGTACTCGTCTATCCCCAATTTCCAGACGGGCACGCCGCAGTAGCGGTCGCCTTCGGGACAGTAGGGGCGTCGCCCGGCGGCGTGGCGCAGGGTGCAGGGCGCGCCCAGGTAGCGCCCGATGGTGGGATTGACGGCGGCGATTTGCAGCGCTTCGTCGCGGCTGGCGGCAAAAATTTCTTCCTGCGCGTTGTAGCAGAGCCGCATGCGCAATTTGTGGTGCAACGCCAGCAAGTCGGCGCTTTCGGTGAAGCGAATACTCACCGCGTTGGGAAGCAGGTAGGCGGCGTATTCGTCTTCGACGCCCAGCGCCCGCAGGCGATTGATGGCGTCCCACGTGTACGCCATGGTCTCATCATAGAGGCGCTGTGCGGCGGGGGTCTCGCGGATGAGCGCCGGCGTGATGTAATCGGGGTCTTCGGTGAGGTAGGCGGTGAGCATGGGGCGACTGCCCGGCGTCATGCGATGGCGCTGGTCTTGGCTGTCGGCGGTGTGCGAGAGTTTTTTGCGGAACGTGTAATGCGGGTGGTGCAGCGTGCGGGTGAGTTTGCTCATCGTCGTCACGTTGAGCGCTTCCCCGTAGTAGCGATTTTGGCGTGGGTCGAGTACCAAGGCGATGGCGTCTGCATCGTTGAGAGCGTGGCGCGGGACGCCCAGCACTTCGCGCACGGCTTGCGCCAGCAGGGCTTCGTTGTCGGGCTTCCACGAGACGAGTTTGCTGGTATGCCCTTCGAGCATGGCATCGAATTCAGCGCGGTACTCGCGCGACCAGGGCGCCCGTTGGGCGTGGGCTTCCTGCCAGAAGCGGTATTCGAGCGTCTCTTCAAGCGGGAGCGGCTCTTCGAGAATCTGCGCGAGCAGAGGGTCCAGCGCCAGTACAGCGTTGACCATTTGTTCCACCACCATGTAGGTTTCGGTGGGTGTGTCGTACTGGCGGCAGAGGCGCCAGTAGCGGAAGAGTGTCAGGATGCTGATGGTGTGGTAGAGGTAAGCGAACGTGGCAACGGGGAGCACATAGCGGGCGACTTCTTGGGCGCGCTTGGGAATCCAGCGCCGCGCCAGGGGGTGGGCTTGCCCGTTGCGTGGCGCGCGTGAGGGGAAGCGTGCGAAGTAGAGACGTTCCACCGTTGGTGTCAGCAGTTCGATGAGGCGCTCGTAGGCGCTCACTTGCCGCGCCAGCGTTTCGTGATAGAGGCGGAGCGCTTCTCCCCGCAGGGGGGGCACCGCCATCTGGTCGGGGGCGACGCGGACATAGCGCTGGCTGACTTGCTCGCTGTTGTAGAAGGGGTGTGAGTGCAGGAAAGACCAAATGAAATGGCGGCTGACGTTTTCCAGCGCGAATTGCACATGTCCATGCTGGAATGTGGTATGGTGCCCCGCTTGGTAGATGCTTTCAGCGATGCGGTCGCGCAGGTCGGGCTTTTCGGCGACCTGTTCGGGGTACACGATGCCGCGGGGGGAGTAGCACGTGCGCGCCGTTGCGACGGCGTTTTCGTAGGGTTTGGCAAAGGCGTTGATGAGTGTCACACGGGGTGGTGGTGAAAGAAATGTTTGCGTACTCATAGCATTCTCAATCCTCACTGTATAGGTTTCCGGGGAAAAGAGTGCCGAGATTTTCTTCAAGTTGGGCAATGGTGGACAACACCTCATCGGCGGGAACCGGTTTGCTCAGCAGAAACCCTTGCACAAAACGGCATTGGTGCTGGCGCAACCAGTGCAATTGTTGCGTTGTTTCAACACCCTCGGCGAGGGCGGCAACGCCCAAATTCTTCGCCAGTGTGAGAATGGTGGAGAGGATGGCTTCACTTGTGGGGCGTTCTCCAATGCCCATGACAAAGGCGCGATCGGCTTTGATGATGTCAAGCGGGAGATTTTCGATGTACGAGAGCGACGAGTAGCCCGTTCCAAAGTCGTCTATGGCAATTTCAATACCAAGGGAATGCAAGTGTTGGAGGATGGGTTTGATGGTGTGATAGTCTGCCAGGATGCTTTCGGTGATTTCAATCGTCAGCGCCTGTGGTCGGAGACTGTACACACCACACAGGGTTTTGAGGAACGCGACAATTTGCATGTTGCGAATGGTTTGGGGAGAGAAATTGACGGCAACGTGCAAATGTGTGAACCCCTGGCGATGCCATTCTTTGAGATGTTGGATGGCTTTTTCAAGGACAACACGATCAAGTTCAGCAATCAAGCCGTGTTGCTCGGCGAGCGGAATGAAAACACCCGGCGAGATGAAGCCTCGTTCGGGGTGGAACCAGCGCGCCAGTGCTTCGACTTTGGGGATTGTGCCATGTTGCACATCAAGGATGGGTTGAAAGTAGACGTCAATACGGCGTTGTTGAATCGCCGTTCGCAAGTCTGCGGCGAGTGTCAAATGGTCGGGTGTGTGGGCGTGGAACGTTTCCCGATACACAGAAGCGAAGGCGCGGGTACGTTTGGCGTGGTACATGGCAACGTCGGCGTTGCGGAGCAAGTCGTTCAGGTCTTCCCCGTGTGTCGGGAAAAAGGCAATGCCAATGCTCGTACTGAGTGCGATGCGATGGCCGAGAATTTCGACTGGCTCTTGGAGGGCTTCTTGAATACGATGCGCCACGCGCAAGGCTTCATTTTCACCGACGTCATACAGCAAAATCGCAAACTCATCCCCTCCCAAGCGTGCGATGAGATCGCTGGCGCGGGTGGCTTCCTTCAACCGTTGTGCTGTTTCGCGCAACAAGAGGTCGCCGGCTTCATGGCTTAGCGTATCATTCACTTCCTTGAACTGGTCCAGGTCGAGATAGAGCAGGGCAACTGAGCGTTGGTGGCGCTTTGCCAACGCAAGCAACCGTTGCCCTTCCTCGAAGAAGAGGCGGCGATTGGGAAGGTCCGTGAGCGGGTCGGTGTAGGCAAGCGTGGCGATTTCTTGTTCGTAGGCGTAACGTTGCAGGGCGTTGACAAGGATTGTGCCGGCATTGTGCAAAAACTGGACTGTATTTTCGTCGAAAATGTCTTCATGCGCGACAACCAAAAGCAAGCCGTAGGCGGTGTAGTCATGTACAAGGGGAAGATAGTATGCGACATGTTGGGGCATTTCGTCGAAGATCCCCGACGTTTCCTCACGGACCAATTGAGGGGTGTGCAAGAAGAGAGAATGCGCCACTTTTTGAAGAAGTGGTGTGTGTGTCGACAATCGTGCATGTTGTTCGCTATCCAGGCCGTGCGAGGCGGCAAGCCTGATGTTTTCTTCGGCTTTGGGATCATAGAGAAACAGGAGCACATGGGGCGCGCCTAATGCTCGAGCCAGCGTTGTGACGGTAAAGGTGTAAAGCGTCTCTGGTGTGCGTTCGGCGAGTGCTTTTTGCCCTAGTTCCCACAATGTTTGTTGCAGAGTTTCCAGCCGCTTGCGGGCTTTACGCAGCGTGTACTGCTCGGTAATGTCGTACCCATAGGCGTAGATATACTCTTCGCCGTCTTCAACACGTAAGAATGCTTTGTATCGAAAAAGACGCAGAGAGCCGTCTTTATGTCGGGCGCGCCCAATGCCTTCGACATAGCCGTTACTTTGAAGCATGTGCAGAAACTGTGGAATGTCAGAGGGTGAGGCTGGTTTGAGCAGATCGTACAGCGTTATCTGGCTCAATTCGTCCAGCGTGTAGCCTGTTGCTTCTTCAAATGTGCGGTTGACCCAGTGGAAGCGTCCTTCCATGTCGAGAATGCACATGACCAAGCCGCTTTGCTCAACCAGATGGCGGTAGCGGGCTTCGCTTTTGAGGAGCGCACGACGCGCTTCTTCTTCCTCAGTGACGTCCTGGAGGTAGCCGATAACAAAGGGCGTGCCGTGCTCATCGGTAAAGCGGCGACTGACGCCGTAAATCCACCGCACAGTGCCATCGCGGTGGTATGTGCGGTAGAGGATGCTGTCATACCCGTATTCGATGACGCGTTGGGCATGCGCATGGAGTCGGGAAATCTCGTCGGGCGGCACACGTTCGTTGATGGCGTCCAGTGGCTTGCCGAGTACCGCTTCCGCAGGAAAGCCCAGAATACGCTCAACGTTCGGGCTGATATACGTCAGCCGAAAATCTTCACCTTCGCGGCGGAACATGACAATAGGGCTATGCTCAATGAGTTGTTCCAAAAAGAGGTTGGCTTGTTGGAGTTGCAGCGCCATTTGGTGTGTTTCGGTGATATCTTGCACGATGACGACAAACCAGAGTTGCCCATCGCGTTCAAACTTCGAGACCCCCACATCGAGAATGAGCGGGTCACCATTGGTATGGTGTCCAACGAGTTGCCCATGCCATTGTCCGTGCGCCAACACATAGTCGCGGATATTGCTGAGTGATGTGTTGAAATGATATGTGTTCGCGAGATGTTCGAGTGCGGTGAGTCCAGAAGCCGTCTCCGGCGGGTTGGTGTTCCCCAACAGTGATTGAAACGCGCTGTTGCTGTAAATGATGTTCAGGTGTGCGTCCAAAATCAGCATGGGGTGGGCGCCATGTTCGATGGCGTGGGAGAAAAGTTGCAGGCGATTTGTGAGGGCTTTGCGTTCGGTAATATCATGCAGTGTCAGAATATAGCCATTGATACTGTTGGTTTCCGCGAGATGCCGCACTTCCACTTCGTAGAAAGAGGCGTTTCCTTCTTCATCATGGATGACCCATTCTGTGCGGTACACTTCTCCTGCAACACATGTCGGCAAGACCGACAAGAGATGATGGACCTGGTGACGGTCTTCCGGCCGAAGCGCCAACGTGAGAGCGGCTGGAATGCGGGGCGTTTCTTGTTCTTTCAAGCCAGGCAGACGGTGTGGGGCGTTGGCGCTGGCGTAGACAATCGTCCCGTCGGCAAGGATGACGAGCACAATGTCGGGCATGTGCTCCAGAATGGTGCGATAGAACGTGCGTTGTTCTTCAAGTTGCTGTTGCGTGGTAGCCAGTTCGGTGATGTCAAGCATATAGCCTTGATACACTTCGCGACCATTCACCGTGCGGGTGATCTGGGCATAACTTTCAACCCAAATGTAGTGCCCTTTCTTGTGGCGCAACCGAACCCGCATGGTGCTGGACCCTGTTTTGCGCAAGCGTTCAACGTGCGCCGTCCCGGTGGGAAGATCTTCGGGGTGGGTGATGTCAAGCGCCCATTGCAAATCGCTCGCAAGCAATTCTTCTTCGGAATAGCCCAGCAGCCGCTCGACGTTGGGGCTGATGTAGACCAGATGCCATTCGCCGTCGTCCTCACGTTCACGCTGGAAGAAAATAATAGGGCTTTCGCTGATAAGCGTTTGCAGGCGTTGGTGCTCTTCTTCAATCGCCGGGTCGCTGGAAGGCGTGGAGATCTGTGGAATCGCAAGCCCAAAGATGCGGTGGGGAGAACTGTTTTGATAGTCAGGCTCCAGGGTGCAAACCCATGTTTGTCCCGCAATATTAATCTCAGTGCGCACGGTTTGACCGGTGCGCGCTTGTTGATAGGCGGAGGCGAGCGGATGGTCGTGGGGAAGTGTTGGCAGGTTCCTCAGGAGTTTTGTCAGCGCCGAGGGGGGCGATACTGGTTGAATGTGGACCTCGTTTGTGGTGAGGTCGTAGGTCCAGAAGTACGCTTGATGCTGGGCCAGCAATTGGTGCCAAAACCGCTCGATGCGGCGGCGCTGTTCAACTTCTTTGAGAAGGCTTTGTTCACGTTGAATGAGCCGTTGCCAGCGTTCTTTCAACAGTCCGACCAGATAAACCAAAATCGGCAACCCGCTCCAAAAGGGCCAGAGAATGGAAAACAGTGTTAGCCAATCAAAGCCCAGGATCACGAAGAGCAGAAAGGTGGCAAGAGCGCCTGTCAAAAGGGCGAGAAAATAGCCGCCATGGGTGCCGGCGTACCACGTGCCTACCCCGGTGATGACCAGGGCGGCAACGATGAAAATGTTCACCAACATGGCTTGCTGGATGATAGAGGTGTCCACGGCTTCTCCCTCTCTGCACATATGGGCGGCGCTTTTTCTATCGTGGCATGGAGTGGGCAGGCTGTCAATACAAGGCGCGTCGGATACAGGATTTTCAACAGATTTGAATCGATGGAGAGGACGTGCCTGCAACAAGAAAAAAGGTGCGGTGCATTGGCTTCATGCACCGCACCTCTCGTTAGCGGGGGTGAATCAGTAGGCTTTGGCGAAAATCGCAACTTCGGTGGCTTCTTGCCCCGTCATGAAGCAGACGCCAGGCTCACCGGGTTGCTCGAAGGGGAAGCAGCGCAACGTCGCCCCCGTTTCTTCTTTGACGCGGCGTTCGTCGTCGTCCGAGCCAGCCCAGTAGCCGCGCGCCCAGCCGCCGGCGGCGATGACCTCGCGCAATTCATCGTAGGTGCGCACGTCATGAATGTTGGCGTCGCGGAAGGCGCGGGCTTGTTCGAGCAGGTTGCGTTGAATCTCATCGAGAAGCGCTTGCACACGTGAAGCGGCTTCCTCGATGGGGTGGTCGAATGTTTTGCCTTCCTTGCCGGGAATATCACGACGCGCCAGCACAAACGCCCCCTTGGCAACGTCGCGCGGCCCGATTTCGATGCGTACCGGCACCCCCTTCATTTCCCAGAAGTTGAACTTCCAGCCGGGCGTATGCTCTTCGCGGTCGTCCAGGTGGACGCGGATACCCGCATTTTCGAGTTGCTCACGCACCCGCTGGGCGGATTGTTCGACGCTTTCGCGCTCTTGCTCCTTGCGCCAGATGGGCACAATCACCACCTGAATCGGGGCGAGGCGCGGCGGCAGGCGCAGCCCCTGGTCGTCGCCATGCACCATAATCACCGCCCCCACAAAGCGGGTGCTCACCCCCCACGAGGTTTGCCACGCGTATTGCAACTCGTTGTTTTCATCCAGGAATTGAATGCCAAAGGCTTTGGCGAAGTTTTGCCCCAAGTTATGGCTGGTGCCGGCTTGCAGGGCTTTCTTGTCGCCCATCATGGCTTCCATCGTGTAGGTGTGCAGGGCGCCCGCGAACCGCTCAAGGCGCGATTTGCGCCCCACCACCACCGGAACCGCGCCTTCGTTCTCGGCAAAGTCGCGGTAAATCTCAATCATGCGCAGGGCTTCTTCCTCGGCTTCTTCGTAAGTGGCGTGCGCGGTGTGCCCTTCTTGCCACAAAAATTCAAGCGTGCGCAGGAAGGGGCGTGTGCGCATTTCCCAACGCACGACGTTCGCCCATTGGTTGATGAGCAGCGGCAAATCGCGATAACTCTGCACCCATTTGGCGAACATGTAGTTGATGATGGTTTCGCTCGTAGGGCGCACGACCAGCGGTTCTTCAAGTTCTTTGCCGCCGCCAATCGTCACCAGCGCCAACTCCGGCGAAAAGCCTTCGACGTGTTCCTTTTCTTTTTCAATAAAAGAGTACGGGATGAACATGGGGAAGTAGGCGTTTTGGTGCCCCGTGGCTTTGAAACGGCGGTCGAGTGCTTTTTGAATGTTTTCCCAAATGGCGTAGCCGTAGGGGCGAATCACCATTGTGCCCCGCACAGGGCCATAGTCGGCCAGTTCGGCTTCGCGGATAATGTCCTGATACCAGCGCGAATAATCTTCGCTGCGTGGTGTCACACCTTCGGCCATGGTGCCTCCTCGTTTTTCCTCTACGTGTGGACTCGTGCGCCGCTTGTTGTAGCGTAAAATGGCAAATTTGTGAAACTTACACGCCCAATTGGTCGCGTAGGTGTTGTACCGCCGCGTCTACGTCTTCAATCACCGTCAAAAGGTTGTAGTGGTGCGGGGCGATACGAAAATCATCTTCTTGCAACAGGGCAAGGAGCCGCCGCCAGGGCGCCCCCAATAAGATGAAGGGCTTGGGGCGCATTGCTCCTGTTTGCATCAGCCCCCAGGTGTAGGCGACTTCGGTAAGCGTCCCAATGCCGCCGCGCAAGGCAATGTAGGCGTCCGCCATTTCGGTTAGGGTGCGCAAGCGTTCGGGAAAGCCGGGGGTGTGGGTGGTTTCGTGCACCCACTCATTGGGTGGGCGTGGGTCGAAAATCGCCATGGTGACGCCCACAACGCGCCCACCCCCTTCGTGCGCCCCACGACTGACCGCCGCCATGGTCCCGTAGTAGCCGCCGCTCATCACATCGAACCCCGCTTCGGCGAGCAAACGCCCCAGACGATAGGCTTCTTCGTATAATTCATCGCCTGGTTGGGGTTGTGCCGAGCCGTACACAGCGATGAGCGGGCGTGTGCGCTCGTTTGTCATTTGTTTTTCTCCTCTTTGAGTGGCTTGCCGGTCAACTCGCGTGTTGCCCGCCGAATAATGCTGGTCATGCGTTTGATGGGACGTTCGGCGTAATCTTCCACGAAATGACGGGCGGCTTCTTCCAGTGGCACGTCGCCGTAGGCTTCGCGCAAATACCAGTGGTGTTCGATAATCCACAAGTAGAGGTCGGTGGGTGTGCGCCCGGGAAACGCATCCAGAATGTTTTGTTCTTCGATGATTTTGACCACGGGGCGATAGACGTTTTCACACCACGATTTGACCGCCTCTTCAAAGGAAACGTCTTCACCACGTTCTTGCGCCAGAAACCAGCGGTGCCCTTCGATATGTTCCAACAGTTTGTCGTATTGCCCCGGCAAGGTCAACTCAAAATTGGCGTCGGGGCACACCGTGTCCAGGTGGGTTTGCTCTAAAAACGCGGCATATTCGGCTTTGCGCACCACTTCTTGCACGTCCATGTCGGGCGTGAGCGGTACGGGCACGTCAATCTCGGTGACGAATGCGTCAATGTACATTTGCCCACGCTCACGGGCGACCGAAATACGATGGTTGCCGTCTTTGACGAAGTAAATATCGCCAATTTTGTAGAGTTCAACCGGTGGAAGCGCAACATCCTGGTAGTGGGCTTTGTCAATGTTGATCCACCGGTCGCGCGTTTTTTCTTGCGTGGGCAAAAATGCACGGTCAAAGTCACGGTAGCGGCTCATGCTCCCGACGATTTTATCAAGCGGGACTTGTTGCAAGCCCAAATAGCGCTGCCCTTTCATCGGCAAACGGCGCTGAATTTCATCAAAGGGAAGCAGTTCATTCTGCTTCCCCAGCAAGAGTGCCAGAATTTTGTTCCAAAACGCCTTGCGGCGGGCGCGTTCAAAGTCTTCGCGTGCAAAATGGTCGAACATCGTTCACTCCTTTCCGAAACGGAGCGGGTCGCTGTTGGGGCACACCCCCGGCTTGATGACGAGTTCCTGATACCCGTAGGTGTTGATGACCCATGTCTCGTGAAAACGGGTCACGATGGTGGTGTCTGGACGATAGACGTGAATGTGCCCGTGAATGTGGTAAGCCGGCTTGAACGTGCGTATGAACCAGCGAAACGCCTTCACGCCCTGGTGGGGTAAATCAGGTTGGTCGTGAATGCCCCACGGTGGCGCATGCGTCATGAACACGTCCAGGTAGCGCCCATGACGCAGACGGTTCTGGATCAGCATGGGCGTCAGGCGCAGTACATGCCCCCACATTTGCCATTGGGTGTACTGAAAGGGACCCCGGTTGTAGCGTATGGACCCTTCGATGCCGGCTAACAGCAACCCGCGATGATTGACAACCCGGCGGTGCATGTCGGTGGCGCCCCATGGGTGGGTGCGTGGACCGCCGGTCGTGTATTCAACCAGTTTGGCATGGTTGCCGCGCACAAAATAGAGTGGCACATCCAGCATGCTGATAATGTATTCCAAATAGTAGTAGGGCAGGTCGCCGCAACTGAGCACCACATCAATGTGGCGGAAACGTGTGCGCACCTGCTCGCTGTAAATGAAGCCGATTGGAATGTCGCTGAGTGTCAGAACGTTCACGGGTACCCTGCTATGCACTTTTCAACGAGAGGCGAAAAAAAAGCCGACCTGCTTCTTTGCAGGATCGGCTCAGCGTTGCCCCACTGCTTCGGTTGTCATTCATGTGTGTATGATGAACACGAAAGCGGTTCTGTCAAATGGTATGCCCCGTTCTCAGGGGGCATCGTGCAACACGTCCAAAATCACGTCGCGCAGGGCGGGCGGCAAGTTGGCAATCTCCTGTTGGGCGTCGTGCCCTTCGAGCAAGTGCGCCAATGTGCGGTAGAAGTCCGCGAGGACGCTCTCTTCTTGGGCGTGTTGCTCCGCCAGCGCGTGCAAATCCTGCGCCAGATGATGGCGTTGGGCGTCGGTGCCGTGGTCGCGCAGGTGGAGCACGTGGCGCACTTGTTGCACCAGTTTTTCGCGTTGCGCCAGCGTATCCAGAAAGTCGGCAATGTTGCGCCAGTAGTCGCTGTTGAGCAGGAACGCCACGTCGTCGTCGCGGTCGGCGAGTTCCTGGAGCCATTGTTCCACGCGTTCGCGCCCCAGGCGGGCGAACAGTGCGGCGACAAGGTGCACCAGGGCGCTTTGTTCGCGTTCGCTCAGTGCGCCCAGCAGGGTGAAGGCTTTGATGAGGTACGCCACGGCGGCTTCGTTTTCGCCGCGGCGGAAATGCAAATCACCCAAGCGGGCGAGGGTGATGGCAAGCCCGCGTTGGTCGCCCAGGCTTTCGTAGCCGCGCAGGTTCTCGTGATAGATGGCTTCGGCGACATCATCTTTGCCGACGGCTTGCGCCAACGTCGCCAGTTCGTGGCGTGAATGCAGAATGCCCGCGCGGTCTCCCAGCGCCTCGGCGAGTTTGGCGCTTTGGGTGAGCAGGCTTTCGGCTTTGTCGTATTCGCCGCGTCCGGCCGCCAACCGCCCAAGTTGGTGCAGGGTGGTGGCAAGCCCCCGCTGGTCGCCGATTTCTTCTTTGATGGTGCGGCTTTGTTCGAGCAGTTGGGCGGCGGTCTCCAGGTCGCCTTCATCTTGGGCGAGTGTGCCCAATTGGTGCAACACGCTGGCGATCCCGTGGCGGTCGCCCAATTCCTCAAACGTTTCCAGGGCTTCGCGGTAATAGTCGCGTGCGCGTTCGGGGTCGTTTTCCATTTGCGCCAAAATCCCCAGTTGGTAGAGTGAAGCCGCCGCGCCCTGGCGGTTGCCGATTTCCTCTTCCAGCGTCCGACTTTCGCGATACCACGTTTCGGCTTCGTCGAGTTTGCCTTGCAGAAAAGCCGCGTTGCCTAATTGGTGCAATGCCCGCGCGATGGTCTGCTGGTCGTCTGATTCGCGCGCCAGCCGCAAACTTTCGGCGTACCAGCGTTCGGCTTCTTCCAGGTCATGTTCGGCTTGCGCCACAAAGCCCATGCCCAGCACCGCTTCGCCCAGCAGGGCGGGGTCGCGCAGGGCTTCGGCGGTTTTGATGGCTTCGCTGAATGCGTTGCGGGCTTCTTCGTATTCGCCTGCGGCGTAGGCGGTCGCCCCCAGGCGGTTCAGCAAAAGCGCCAGGTGGCGGGGGCGTTCCAGGCGGCGTTCCAGGGCGAGCGCCCCACGCAAGAGCCGCAAGGCGTCTTTGTAGTGCCCTTCCAGTTGCGCCACTGTGCCCAAGCCGCGCATCGCATCCGCCAGGGCGGTTTCATCGCCTGCGGCTTCGGCGAGCGTCAACGCCGCGCGGTATTCGGTGCGGGCGCGTTCGTAGTCGCCCAACGCAACGGCTTCGTCGGCTTGCGCCAGATGTTCGGCAATCTGGTCGGCGTTCGAGAGATAATACTCGCTCATTGTTGCTCCTCGTGCCCACGGGGGGCATCGTCTGTCTGTTCGGCAGGTGATATTCTGGTCTGTTTTGGTGGAAATGCAAGCCTTGCGAAAAAAGGCGATTGTTGCTTTGAGATTGCGGGGTTTGTTCGCGTGTTGATATACTGAATGTGCAAAACGGCATTGCTTTTGACGCTCCTGACACTTTGCACTACCATGGCGCGGCTTGCAAATCCACATGGAGAAGAGCCCATGACGACCATTTCATACAAACGCGATATTCGTTTGCGCCTTATCGCCAGCCTCTTGTTGTTGTTGCTGACGAAAATTTTTTTGGGCTTGGGAATTGCCGAGCGACTGGCGGCAACTGGTCCGGCGCCATTGACCAATGAGCAAGTTGTTTCGCAACCTATTCGCTAAGGAGCAGTGGCATGCCTGACCCAATCGCGTTTCAAATCGGACCGCTTGTCTTTCGCTGGTATGGCTTGCTGATTGTCATTGGGGCGTTGCTGGGCGCGTGGGTGGCTTCGCGCGAAGCCGAGCGCCGCGGCATTGACCCCGACCATATCTGGAATGCGTTGACGCTGGTGCTCTTGGCGGGCATTCTGGGCGCGCGTTTGTATCACGTCATCAGTAGCCCGGCGGGTGAAATGGCTGGGTGGCGCTATTATTTCATCGAGCAACCGTTCATTGATGTCACCATTTTGGGGCGCACCATTCCCTTTCCGTCGGCGCTGGCCATTTGGCGTGGTGGGCTTGGCATTTACGGCGGCGTCGCGGCGGGGGCGTTGACGGTCTGGTGGTATGCCCGTCGCCACAATCTTCCGCTGCTTGATTTGCTGGATGTGGGGGCGATTGGCTTGCTGATTGGGCAGGCGATTGGTCGTTGGGGCAACTATTTCAACCAGGAACTCTACGGCAACCCCACCAACCTGCCGTGGGGAATCCACATTGACCTGGAACACCGCCTGCCGCAGTTTGCCGATTTGCCGCTTTCGACACGTTTTCATCCTACGTTCTTGTACGAATCGCTCTGGAACGCCATTGGCGTTGTCTTGCTGTTGTGGGTCTCTCGGCGCTATGCCGACCGCTTGCGCCGCGGCGACATTTTCTTGCTCTATCTCATCTGGTATCCGCTGGGGCGGTTTTTGGTCGAATTTCAGCGCCCCGACGCCTGGAAAATCCTTGGTTTGCCAACGGCGCAGTGGATCGCTATCGTTTCTATCGGTGTCGCGGCGTTTCTGCTCTGGCGGCGTCACCAGCGCCCACCGGCGGAAGGTGAAGTGTTGCTGGACGTGATGGTCAAGCGATTGCCGCGGGCGCAACGCCGCGCGTTGGAGCGCAAGAAGCGCGAATCATAAGCCTTTTGAAGGCAAGGAAATCCTATGTCGCGCCGTTTTGTAAGTTCACTCTTGATCCTGCTCGGTGCCGGCCTGCTCATGGCCGGCATCGCTCTATGGAGCGTGCAGTCGCTGTTGCCCGCGTGGCAATTCCGCGGCATGGACGCCGACGGCGACGGCGTTGTGCTCGCTGAAACACTTCCCACGCCGTCGCCCACCCCTGACGATGTCGCTCTCCTGCTGCCCACTTTTCCCGAGGCTGTCGCACCTGACCCCACTACGCCCATCTCACCAACGGACGCACCGTTGGAGGTCCCGACTGAAAAGCCCTCGCGCCCAACCCCGTCCCGTCCACCGCCGACCCCGCCTGTTCAGCCAGCCACAGCGCCGCCAACCCGCATCGTGATTCCAAGCATCGGGCTGGACGCGCCCGTGGTTGAAATGGGGTGGGTGGTGAAAACCAACGCCAATGGAGAGCGGTACAGCGAGTGGGTTGTCCCCGATTTTGCTGCGGGATGGCACAAAAACTCGGCGCTTCCGGGGCGTGGTGGCAACGTTGTGCTGAGTGGGCATCACAACATTGCCGGCGAAGTCTTCCGCGACCT